>NZ_CP197470.1:3056709-3362380 GCF_052180235.1 Microbacterium sp. F51-2R
ACGTTCGTGTATCTGCTGGAGTCGTCGGGGAGCGCCTTCGACCTCGTGGCGGCGCACGGGAGCGCGGCTCGGACCTATCGGCAGACGGCTTCGCCCGCGGGCCTGGACGCACTCGTCGGGATCGTGGACGGGATCAGCGTCGACAAGCGGATGATCCTCGCGCCCGATCGCCTCGGCCGCGCGACCGGGCCGACGACGCTCGTCGCCGACGCGCAGGAGCGCGGACTGCAAGCCTTCACATGGACATGCCGTCCGGAGAATGCGTTCCTCGTGCCGCAGTTCCGCACGCGCGGCGGGCCCGGCGCGTTCGGGGACTGGGAGTCGGAGTGGAGCATCATCCGCGACGCGGGTGTGGACGGCGTCTTCGTCGACCACGCGGATCTCGGCGTCGCGTTCTTCCGCTGATCCCGGTTCGCCCTCGGGGGTGGAGGCCGTATCCGGTTCCCGAGCGAGGAGCGAAGCGACGATAGGAGGGGACGACGTCGATCGTCCGAGGAACTTACGTCCGCGGGCTCAGCAGAAGGTCGCGTCGAGGGCCTGGGCGAGATCGGCGAGGAGGTCGTCGGTGTCTTCGATCCCGACCGAGAGGCGCAGGTGACCGAGACGGCGGAAGGGCTCGGGATAGGTCGCGACACGCGGACCCACCGTGCCGGTGTGGACCACGAGCGAATCATCGTGACCGAGCGAGAAGCCGGAGGTGATGAGCCGCAGGTTCGCGACGAACCGGTTCTGGGTGTCGGGATCGCCGTCGACGGCGAAGGCCAGCATGCCGCCGTAGCCCCGCCCGCCGAACTGCCTCGTCGCGACCGCGTGCCCGGGGTGCGAGGGCAGGCCCGGGTACTCCACGAATGCGACGCGCTCGTCGGAGTCCAGGAGCTCCGCCACCGCCTGCGCCGACGCCAGGTGCTGCCGCAGCCGAAGGGGGAGCGTGACCGACCCCCGCTGGATCTGCCACGCGTTGAACGGCGAGATGACTCCGCCGACATCGACCATGGCATCGGCCTTGATCGGCTGGATCAGATCGTGTGGGCCGACGACGGCTCCGCCCATGGCGTCGCCGTGGCCGTTGATGTACTTCGTGAGCGAGTGGACGACGAGGTCGGCGCCGTCCGCGAGCGGCCGGTACAGCGGCGGCGGGGTGAAGGTCGAGTCGACCATGAGGAGAGCGCCGGCCGCGTGCGCGATCTCGGCGAGGGCGCGGATGTCGGCGACCTTCGTCGTCGGGTTCGCGATGGCCTCGACGCACACGAGTTTCGTCTCCTCGCGCATCGCGCGGCGGACGGCGTCGAGATCGGTGACGTCGACGAACGTCGCCTCGATGCCGTACCGCTGCGGGAGGAGCTCGGTCCACAGTCGCCACGTCGCCTCGTAGGTGACGTCGCTGACGATCACGTGATCGCCGAGACGGACGTGCGAGAAGAAGACGGCGTGCAGTGCCGCGACGCCGCTCGCGAGCGCGACGGCGTTCTCGCCGCCCTCCATCGCGGCCAGCTTCGCCTCGAGCGCGGCCTGGTTCACGCCCGTGTTGCGCGTGTAGAGTCCGGGCGCCGTGGCCGACCAGCTGATCTCGCTGGGGTCGTCGGGCAGCTGATAGGAGTTCGCCATCACGAGGGGGGTCCGAAGCGCCAGCGTGCTGTCGAGAGCCTTCCCGCCGTGCACCGACAGGCTGAGGTCGTGGAGCGTCTCCGGCCGGGTGCGATCTGGGCGAACGGGCATCGATCTTCCTCTCATCGGCGACATCGCCTATGCTGTGCGTGCAACATTAGCACTCTGAATTGTATTTGCCGCACGTAGGGAGCGCCATGGCCGGCCTTCACCTCGACGAGATCGATCACCGGATTCTCGCCGAGCTCACGGCGGACGCGCGTGTGCCGCTCGTGACTCTCGCGACCCGCGTGCACCTGTCGCGCAATGCCGTGAAGCAGCGCATGGAACGCATGGAGCGCGACGGCGTCATCGACGGATACACCCTCCGTCGCGGCTCGGGGAGTGCACGACGGATGACGGCGGTCGTGCTGGTCTACCGAGCCGACCGCATGCGCGGAGGCGGCGTCATCACCGAGCTCGCCCGGATCCCCGAAGTCGTCCGGTGCGACATCCTGTCCGGTCAGTTCGATCTGCTCGTCACCGTGGTCGCCGACTCGATGGACCGCATCGGCGAGATCTGGGAGCAGATCGCCGCGCTCCCCGGCGTCGCCGACACGGTCACCTCCGTCTCCCTCTCGCGACCCATCGACCGTCCCTGACGTCAGCCGGCGAGCAGGCGCACCGCCTCTTCGCGGGTCATATCGGAGACGGATGCCACGGCATCCGCAATCGGGATCCCCGTCGCGAGCGCGTGCGAAGCCGCTTCGGCAGCCCTCTCGTACCCGATCGTGGGCAGGAGCGCCGTCACCGCGCCGACCGAGACCGCGACGCGCTCGGCGAGCACGCGCTCGTCGGCGACGATTCCCACGACGCAGAGCTCGCGCAGCACGCGCACGCCGTTCGTCATCCACGACACCGACTGGAGCAGCGAATGGGCGATGATCGGCTCGAAGGCGTTGAGCTGGAGCTGGCCGCCTTCGGCAGCCACCGCGATCGTGACGTCGGCGCCCATGACGGCGAACGCGATCTGATTCACCACCTCGGGGATCACCGGATTGACCTTCCCGGGCATGATCGAGGAGCCGGCCTGACGCGCGGGCAGGCGGAGCTCGCCGAATCCGGCTTGCGGGCCGCTCGAGAGGAGCCGCAGGTCGTTGCAGATCTTCGACAGCTTGACGGCCGTGCGCCGGAGCGCCCCCGACGTCTGAAGGAAGCCGCCGGCGTCCCACGAGGCTTCGAAGAGGTGGTGCGTCGGAACGACGGGGAGTCCCGACACCGTCCGCAGGTGCGCCAGCACGGCCTCGCGGTAGCCGCTCGGGGCGGTCACGCCCGTGCCGATCGCCGTGCCGCCGAGGCTGCACTCCAGCAGGAGCGGCACCGCCTCGCCGAGGCGCGCGACGTCCTCGCGGATCGCGACGGCGAAGGCCATGAGCTCGTCGCCGACGGTCATCGGGACGGCGTCCTGCAATTGCGTCCTGCCCACCTTGACGACGGCGCGGTGCACTTCCGCACGCTCCTCGAACGCGTCGGCGAGGGCGTCGAGCTCGCCGGTGAGGGCCCTGACGCCCGCGACCGCCGCGAGCCGGATCGCCGTGGGATAGACGTCGTTCGTGGACTGGCTGCAGTTGACGTCCCGGATCGGGTCGATCACGTCGTAGCGGCCGGCGGCGAGGCCCCGCTCCTCGAGGGCCGCGTTCGCGATGACCTCGTTGGCGTTCATGTTGGAGCTCGTGCCCGCGCCGCCCTGGACGACGTCGACACAGAACTGGTCGTGAAGCTCACCCTGACGCACCCGACGGCATGCCGCCGCGATCGCCTCGACGCGCTCGGCCGACAGCAGCCCGAGCTCGCCGTTAGCCAGCGCGGCCGCGTGCTTGACGGTCGCGAGGGCATTCACGAGCGAGGGGTGGGCCGACAGCGGGGTGCCGCTGATCGGGAAGTTCTCGCGCGCGCGGAGGGTGTGGATGCCCCAGTAGGCGTCGGCGGGAACCTCTCGCTCGCCAAGCGAGTCGTGTTCGAGGCGCACCGCGTTCATGCGTTGATGCAGATGACTTTGGGCTGGGTCATCTCCTCGTACGCGAACCGGACCCCCTCGCGGCCCATGCTGCCGAACTTGGCGCCGCCGAACGGCATGCTGTCGACGCGGTAGTCCGAGGAGTCGTTGATCATGACACCGCCGCCGTCGAGGCGCTCGGCCACCCGCAGCGCGCGCGTGATGTCGGACGTGAAGGTCGCCGCGTGCAGCGCGTACTCGACCTCGTTCGACTGGGCGATCGCCTCGTCCTCGGTGTCGAACGGGGTCAGTGCCACGACCGGCGCGAACGCCTCGTCGGCCCACAGCTCGCACGACAGCGAGACGTCCTCGACGACCGTCGGCCAGTAGACCGACCCCGTTCGGCGGTGGCCGCACAGCACGCGCGCGCCCGCCTCCACAGCATCGTCCACGAGACGCTCGGCGCGCTGCGCGGAGGACTCCGAGATCATCGGCCCGACGTCGGTGGCTTCGTCTCGCGGATCTCCCGCGCGAAGCGCCGCGGTGGCCGTGACCAGTCCGTCGCGGAAGGCTTCGTAGACGCGTCGATGCACGAGGATCCGCTGCGTGCCGACGCAGTTCTGTCCGGCGGACCAGAAGGCCCCCGACACGCACGCCTGCACGGCCGCATCGATGTCGGCGTCGTCGAAGACGATCACGGGCGCGTTGCCGCCGAGTTCCATCGCAAGGCGCTTGAGCCCCGCGACGCGGGCGATCGCCTCGCCGGTGACGAAGCCGCCCGTGAATGAGACGAGCCGCACGTCGCGGGCGGCGACGAGTGCCTGGGCGAGGTGGCGGTCCCCGTGCACGATGGTCACCATCTCGTCGGGGAGGCCGGCCTCGATCAGGAGATCGACGAGGAAGCGCGCTGTGAGAGGGGTCTCCTGCGACGGCTTCAGCACGACGGAGTTGCCGCCGGCGATGGCCGGACCGAGCTTGTGGGCGACGAGATTGAGCGCATCGTTGTAGGGCGTGATCGCGACGATGACGCCGAGCGGCTCGCGCGTGAACCATCCGCGGCGGTTCTCGGATCCTTCGTACGCGTCGAAGGGGATCACTTCGCCCGCCTGCGAGCGAGCCGCCTCGGCGGAGAGCGAGATCGTCGTAGCCGCGCGCCTCACCTCCTTGCGCGCCTGGCGGATCGTCTTGCCCGCCTCGCGCACGATGAGCTCCGCCGCCGGCTCCGCACGCTCGCGAAGGAGCGCCGCCGTGCGGTCGAGGATCGCGTGGCGCGCGAAGCGCGACATGCCCCGGGCGATCTGGGCGCCGGTGCGCGCGCGGGCGATGATCGCGTCGACGTCGGACGCCGAGCTCTGGGCGACGCGGCCGATCTCGGACCCGTCGAAGGGGTTGCGCACCACGAGCTCGTCGGCCGCAGCGGCTCCCGTCGCGCCGGCGCCGACCGCGGCGGCTCCCGTCGCAGCGCCCGTCACGCCGGTGGCGGCCATCACGCCGGCGGCGGTCACGAGATCACCACCGCGGCGGCACCCCGCTGGGCGTCGATCGCGACGATGTCCGACAGCAGCGCGAAGGCGGTCTCGACGCGTCCGGCGCCCGGACCGCTCACCGTCACCGTGCCGAGCATGTCGGTCTCGAACGAGACGGCGTTGGTCGGGCCGCCGATGCCGGCCAGCGGGTCGGCGAGGGGTAGCGCCACGGGCTCGACGGTGGCGGTCACGCCACCGGCGGCATTGCGCCACGCCGAGCCGATCAGCTTCCAACGCCGGCCGTGAGCCGCGGCCTCGACGATGTCGGCCGCCGTCACTGCGGCGATCCCGCGCCGCTGCACATCGGCAGGGGTCAGCGCGGCGCCGAGCAGCTCGTTGGCGAGGATCACGACCTTCAGCTGGACGTCGGACCCCTCGATGTCCGCCGACGGGTCGGCCTCGGCGTAGCCGAGGGCCTGAGCCTCCGCGACCGCGTCGTCGAGCGACATCCCGAGTTCCATCTGGCCCAGCACGTAATTGCTGGTGCCGTTCAGGATGCCGCGCACCGCGTTTATGCGGAGGCCGGCGAGCGTCTTCTCGGCGAACCGCAGCACCGGCGTGCCGCTCACGACCGCGCCCTCGTACTCGAACCGCACCCCGTTCTCTTCCGCGATGCGGTTGAGCTCGGCGCCGGCCAGCGCGACCGGCCCCTTGTTCGTCGTCGTGACGGACTTGCCCGACTCGAGTGCGGCCCGCACGTGCGAGACGGCGGGCTCGCCGTCGATCGGGTTCGTGAACGTGGCCTCGACGACGATGTCGGCAGTCGTGTTGCGGATGACGTAGTCGTTCTGCGGAGCGGCGGTGCCCCCGTGCCAGCCGGCGAACGTCTCTCCCGGCGCCATGGCGAGCACCGCTGCGACGTCGATCCCGTCGGCGACCATGAGCGACCCGAGTCGCAGATCGGTGATCGCGACGACCCGCAGCTCGAAGCCGAGCTCGCGGGTCAGGTCGGCTCCGCGGTCGCGGATGGTCTCGGCCAGGGCGCGGGCCACGCCGCCGAAGCCGATCAGGGCGATGTCGTGACGGTTCACGGAAACTCCTCGAAGGTGAGTGGGCAGGACTGACCTCAGCTTCCGGGGCGGCGGTGTCGGTGTGCGCCTGTCGATCCGCCCGCGGCGGCCGACATTCTGTCGGCGTCCGTGACACTGTGTCGGATCCTCCGCGAGAGCCTTCCGACCTGCCTTGCGCGCTTGTGCACGACCCACCGGGGATGTAACGTCCGTGAAACATCAAGCGTGCTAAATGAACACACAGCAGTGTTTATCTCACACGTGCAATGCCGCACCCCTGACCACCGACGCTTCTCTTGTCTGAGAATGAAGGCGAGGACCCGACCGATGACCTCTTCGACCCGCACAGAATTGCCCAACGCGATGCCCCATACGACAGCCACGCAGGTACCGCTGCGCCGCCTCCAGCGCACGATGGACGCGCGACACCTCGTGATGATCGCCCTCGGCGGGGTGATCGGCTCTGGGCTATTCCTGAGCTCCGGCTACACGATCGGAGTCGCCGGCCCCCTCGGCGCGATCATCGCCTACCTCATCGGCGCCTTCGTGGTCTGGCTCGTGATGGCCTGCCTCGGCGAGCTGGCCCTTGCCTACCCGGTCTCCGGCGCCTTCCACGTCTACGCCGCCCGCTCCATCAATCCCGCGACGGGGTTCACGACGGCGTGGCTGTATTGGCTCTGCTGGGTGGTCGCACTCGGCTCGGAGTTCACGGCAGCCGGCATCCTGATGCAGCGCTGGTTCGTCGCGATCCCCGTGTGGGTGTGGTGCCTGGTCTTCGCGGGCGTGCTGTTCCTGCTCAACGCGATCTCGGCGAGGGTGTTCGGCGAGACCGAGTTCTGGTTCTCGCTCATCAAGGTCGTGGCGATCGTCGCCCTCATCGTGCTGGGCGGAATGGCGATCTTCGGGTTCACGCCGCTGTCGACCGAGCACCCGCCCGCCGTGCTCTTCAGCAACTTCACGACCCCGCAGGGGCTGTTCCCCAACGGCGCGATGGGCGTGCTCGTCACCTCGCTCGCGGTCTTCTACGCCTTCAGCGGGTCGGAGCTCATCGGTGTCGCGGCGGGGGAGACGAAGGACCCCGCCAAGAACATCCCCCGCGCGCTGCGCTCGACGGTGCTGCGTCTGCTGATCCTCTTCGTCGGCTCCATCACCGTCATCGCCGCGCTCCTTCCGTACGACCAGGCCGGTGTCACCTCCAGCCCGTTCGTCGACGTCTTCGAGTACGTCGGGGTGCCCTACGCGGCCGACATCATGAACTTCGTCATCATCACGGCGCTCCTCTCGGCGGGTAACAGCGGCCTCTTCTCGTGCGCGCGCATGCTGTTCTCGCTCGCCGAGGAGGGCCACGCGCCGCGCGCGCTCGGACGCCTCACGCGCCGCGGCATCCCGCTCGTCGCGCTGAGCGTCAGCATCTTCATCGGCCTGGCGTCGCTGCTCTCGAGCATCATCGCCGCCGAGACCGTCTACCTCGTGCTGGTCTCGATCGCGGGATTCGCCGTCGTCGCGGTGTGGATGTCGATCGTGGCGTCGCTGTTCTTCCACCGTCGCCGCTTCGTGCGCGAAGGAGGGGATGTCGCGTCGCTGCCGTACCGCACGCCGTTCTACCCGTTCGTGCCGATCCTCGCCTTCGTGCTGCTGGCGCTGTCGATCGTCGCGATCGCGTTCGACCCGAACCAGGTCGCGGCGCTGTACTTCGGCGTGCCGTTCGTCGGCCTCTGCTACCTCTACTTCTGGCTCCGGTACGGCCGCCGCGGTGCGCGGGAGGTCTCGGTGCTGGCGAACGAGGCACCGGTCGACCCCACCGAGGACCCCGCCGTCGAGGCCCCGACGCCGATCGTCGAGGAGCCGGCGGCGGCGGACGGTTCGGCTGCGGCGAGCGGTTCGGCGTCGGATGCTTCGGCGGCACCCGCTGAAGAGTCGGCTCCGACGCAGCGCTGACCTCGGCTGCGGGGTGGGTCGAGGTCGACACGAGGGCTGTCGCGCACAACCTCGATGTCGTGCTCGCCCACCTCGCAGGCGGACCGACCGTGTGCGCCGTGCTCAAGGCCGATGCGTACGGGCACGGGATCGACCTGGTCGCACCCGTCGTCGTCGCGGCGGGCGTCGGCGTGGTCGGTGTGACCGCGAATCACGAGGCCGGTGCAGTGCGCGAGGCCGGGTTCGCCGGCCGGATCCTGCGACTGCGCCCCGCGCTCGCCGACGAGATCGCCGACGGCCTGGCGCACGGCATCGAGGAATGGGTCGGCGGTGCGGAGCATGCGCGGGTGGTTCAGGATGCCGCCGCCGCCCACGGGCGACGCATCCGGGTGCACGTCTCGCTCAACTCCACGGGGCTCTCCCGCGACGGCATCCCGCTGGAGACCGGCGCGGGAGGCGGGCGCTCGCCGCGATCGGATGGATGCCGGGGCTCGACGTCATCGGCGTGTGCGCCCACTTCCCGTGCGAAGACGTCACCGACGTCGCGCAGGGCGCGCGGGCCTTCGCCGTCGAGGCGGCCCAGGCCGCGGAGGCGCTCACGGCGCGAGGCGGGGAGTCCCACGCGACGCGGCCCCTCGCGTTCCACTGCGCGACGACCTTCGCCGCGCTCGCCGTGCCGGACTCGCACTTCGACATGGTGCGGATCGGTGCGGCGCTCTACGGCGACAGCGCACTGCTCGGCGGACGCCTCCGCCCCGCGATGCGGGTCGTCACGCGGGTCGCGGCGCTGAACGACTATCCCGCGGGGAGCACCGCCGGGTACGGCCGTGCGCACCGGGTCCGCGCCGACGCGCGGCTCGCGGTCGTGCCCCTCGGGTACGCCGACGGCTATCACCGCGTGCTCGGCCGCCGCGCAGAGGTGCTCATACGCGGCCGGCGCGCGAGAGTCGTCGACCGGCTCGCGATGAACACCTTCCTCGTCGACGTGTCGGCCGTCGCGGGTACCGCGATCGGCGATGAGGTGGTCGTCTACGGGGCACAAGGCGACGATGCGATCACCTCCGGCGAGATCGAGCGTGTGACGGGCGAGATCGCCGCCGACCTCTACACGGCGTGGGGCCGCCTCCTGCCTCGCAAGCCGGGCGTGGCCGCCTCGGTAGGCTGAGGCGACGACGAACGGGAGCAGCCGATGGACGGACCCTCGTCCCTGTCGCAGGGGCTCACGCTTCTCGGTGCGGTCGTGGATCGAGAGCGGTCCGGGCGCCCGGGGCACAACGCCTCCCGGCTCGCCGAGACGACCGGCATGGAACGCAGCCGGGTGTCGCGCCTCACGCAGGAGCTGCGGACGCTCGACTACCTCGACCGCGATGAGGGCTCGGTCTTCCGCGCCGGCCCCGCGTTCTTCCGCGCAGCGGGCGCCCTCAACGAGCCGTGGCTGCGGGGTGCGCGGCGCGAGCTGCGACGCCTCGCGTCGCGCTTCGGGATGACGGCCCGGATCACGGTCGCGGAAGGGCCGAGGGCGCTGCTCCTGCGGTGCGAGTCGGGCCCCCGGGCTCAGGATGCCTCGCTCCGGCCGGGCATGACGACGCCGGTGTGGTGCACGGGCGGCGGGCGCGCGCTGCTCCTCGATCACGACCGTCCGGCGCTCGAGGCGCTTCTCGACGGCGTGCAGTTCGTCGGCGTCGGCGGACCCGCAGCCGCCCGCAGCGTCGCGGAGGTCGCCGACCTCCTCGCCCGGGATCAGGCAGAGGGCCTCGTCTGCGCGGTCGACGAGTACGTCGCCGGCATCACCGAATTCGCGCTTCCGGTGCGCGTGCGCGGCGAGATCGCGGCATCCGTCTCTGTCGAAGGCGCCCCCGTGCCCCTCGCGACGCGGGCGGCGATCCGGCGCGCGCTCGGTGCCGCCGTCAGCCGGCTCGAGTCACTCTGACGCAGGGGCTCCGAGCGCCGCGGACAGGCGTTCCGCCGCCGCGCGGCACTGCTCGCCCAGTTCGGTCGTGCGATCGAAGAGCGCCGAGCGCTCGCCGACGATCTGCAGGGCGGCGACGACCTCCGAGCGGAAGTCTCGGACCGGCGCCGAGACGGAGTAGAGCCCTGCCTCGGCCTCCTCGTCGACGATCGCGAAGCCGCGCTCCCGCGCTGCATTGAGCCGGGCGAGGAAGTCCTCGACGGACCGCGGCGCGCGCGGTCCCGCGCCGTCGAACGAGGCGACTGCGAAGACGTCGCGCACTTCGTCGTCGTCGGCATCCCACAGCACCGCCTGACCGGCGTCGCTGCAGTCGGCGGGGTAGGCGCGGCCGATCCACGAGCCGATCATGCGCGAGGCGGGCGGCACGCTCTCGACGATCGTGACGGTGTCGGCGCCGCGCAGCACGCCGAGGAAGCAGCTCTCGCCGACGGCCGTCGCCAGCTCGTCGAGGATCGTCAGCCCGTCGGTGCGCAGCCGCACCTCGGTGATCTCCTGGGCCTCGGCGTACCAACGCCACGCGAGACGGTATCCGCGGCTCGCCTCTCTGGTGACATAGCCCCGGCGGTCGAGCGCGGCGAGGGTGCGGGACACCTGGGACCGATCGCGACCGAGGTGCTCGGCGACAGCGGTGACGCTCGCGCCGTCGCCGGACGTGATCGCGAGTTCGGTGAGCGCGGCGATCACCTCGAATCCGCGGCCCATGCTGCTGATGTTCGACGCCGTCGCCGTTGGTTGCGACATGCAGCGAGCCTATCGGGGCCCCTGCCGCCCCGCCCGCCCCCGCCCGGACGGATTTCCCGCAGATCGTCACAGCCGCGGCATCCGTCCTGTCATCACTGGTGAGACCGGCGAACCGAACCGCGTCCGCGCGCCGGTGGGACAAAGGAGCAGCGCATGAAGATCGTCGTCGTCGGGGGCACGGGCCTCATCGGATCCAGACTCGTCGCCCGCCTCCGCGGGGATGGGCACGACGTCGTCGCGGGGGCCCGGGCGACCGGGGTCGACTCGTTCACGGGCGTGGGCCTGGCCGAAGCGCTCGACGGCGCCGAGACGCTCATCGACGTGTCGAACTCGTCGTACGTCGACGAAGCGGCCGCGCGGGAGTTCTTCTACGCCTCGACCCTGAACCTCCTGACGTTCGGCGCGGCAGCCGGCATCCGCCATCACGTCGCCCTGTCCGTCGTGGGCACGGACCGGCTGGCGCGGTCGGAGGGCGGCTACTTCCAGGCCAAGGCGGAGCAGGAGAAGCTCATCGTGCGCTCGGGCCGCCCGTACTCGATCGTGCACGCGACGCAGTTCTTCGAGTTCGTCAGAAGCATCACGGATGCCGCGACCCGCAGCCGCATCGCCCATGTCGCCGATGCGCTGATCCAGCCGATGGCCGCCGATGACGTCGCCGCGTCCGTCGCCGGCATCGCCGCCGGCGCACCGACGAACGGCATCTCGGAGTTCGGCGGCCCCGAGGTCTTCGAGCTGCGCGAACTCGCTGAGCGCGAGCTGCGCTTCCGCCACGACGATCGCGAGGTGCTGGCCGACCCGCTCGGCACGTACTTCGGCGCGCAGCTCGAGCACAGGGAACTCCTCCCGGGCCCCGACGCGACGCTCGTCGAAACCCGTTTCCACGAGTGGCAGGTGCAGAAAGCGCTGGTCTGACGGATGCCTCGTCCGAGGCGGTGAGGCAGCCCGCGGCCTTTCTCAGCGATTCCTGAGTGGCCGACCGCGAGGGTCGGGAGCATGGACATCATCAGCGTCCTCGCCTCCACCGGGCCGTTCGCCCTGCTTCTGGTCGGTCTCGTCGTCTTCGTCGAGAACGGCCTCCTCTTTCCGTTCCTGCCCGGCGACAGCCTCGTCTTCGCGGCGGCGGTCGTCGCGGGCGCCATCGGCGTGCCCTGGCCCGTCGTGATCGCGGTCGTCACCGTCGCCGCGGTCGCGGGCGGCGAAGTGGGCTTCTCGATCGGCCGCAAGTACGGCCGCGGGCTCTTCCGGCCGGGGGCGAAGATCTTCCGACCCGAATACCTCACGCGCACCGAGGCCTTCTTCGCGCGATGGGGGAGCGGCGCGATCGTGCTCGCCCGGTTCGTGCCGATCGTGCGCACCTACATCGCCCCGGCGGCGGGCGCCTCGACGATGGGTCGCCGCCGGTTCAGCGCGTGGAACGCGGTGAGCGGCCTTGTGTGGGCGGTCGTCCTCGGCGTCGCCGGCTACCTCCTCGGGTCGATCCCGTGGGTGGCCGCGAACATCGAGTGGATCATGCTCGGCATCGTCGTCGTCACGATCGCGCCGATCGCGATCGGCGTCGCGGTGAAGCGCACTCGGGCCGCCGAGTCGCCCGACCCGCGGCCTGAGCCCACGCGCCCGTGACCCGATCGAGCGGCCGGGTCATCGGGGCGTGGGAGGGGATCGTCACGGGCTTGGCGTTACGCGGCTTCGGCATGGCTCTGACAATCGATGCACGCTGACGCGTGGGGAACCACCTCCAGCCGTGCCGGAGCGATCTGACGACCGCAGCGGGTGCACAGGCCGTACGTTCCGTCGTCGAGCCTCTCGAGGGCCGACGCGATCTGCGTGATGATGAGCCGCGTCGAGGCCGCCGTCTGGTAGGCGATCGGATCGACGGAGGGAAGTGCTCTGGGCTCGAGGTCGCGGAGGATCCCTTCCCGCTCGGCCAGGTCGTGCTGCAGCCGGGCCCGCGCGGCGTCGGCGACCGCTTCGGTGGTGACTTCGGTTGACATGACTGCTCCTTCGGATACGAAAAACGCGCCGCAGATGCGACGCGTTGTATGACCGGGTAACCGTGGGCGGAGGGAGGTTACGGCGGTACAACGCGGGAGGCGGTCCGCAGCAGCAGACGACCCCCGGCGATCTGCCGGGGCGGAAGAACCTCGTGCCGGCCACCCGGAATACCCGCCGCGCCCGTCACGCGCACGCCGGAGATGTCCTCCGCGAGGCAGGCGTGGGGCTGGACGGTCATGGCACTCACCATAGCCAGACCCACAGCAAACGCAAGTCGACCGCAGGGGTTCTGCGGATGCCGCGCACGCCCGAGTTGCGGAAACCGGGGCGCTGGCTATGGTGGGGGCATGACAGCCGCCTCCGCGTTCCGCGACAACGTCGCAGAACGCTCGGCTGCCCGTTTCCTGGCCGCCGTGGCGTTTCCGCCGGGCGGCGGTCTCCGCTTCCTCCGCGTTCGACGCGCTCCTCCGCTCCACAGGTAGTTCACGCCACCTGGGAGCGCGTCGCACATCATCGCGACGCGCTCATCGTCGTACTCGGAAGGAGTCCCGCATGACCATCGACAGCAACCCCTCGTGGACCATCGGCCAGGCAGCGGCCGCTCGCATCGCGGCCCTCCAGAACCGGCTCGAGCGCTACCGCCGCACGCACGAAGAGGCCCTGGCGGGCTTGCCGCCGGCGTCGGAGGATCCCGTGGCGCACGTCCTCGCGGCTCCCTCGCGTCAGATGCTCGGCCAGGTCGCCACGGCCCTTCAGAAGCTCGCCGACGGCACCTACGGCCGATGCGTCTCGTGCCAGCGGGCGATCGGCGCCAAGCGCCTCGAGTCGCAGCCGTACCTCCTGGAGTGCGTATCGTGCGCCGTGCCCTCCGCGGCGGAGAGGTGACCATCGGCCGAGGCTCAGACGTGTCGGCGGAGCAGGGCCGACGTGCCCCGGCGATCCTCGTCGAAGGCGACCCGCTCCGCTGTCTTCGGGGTATCGAGTCGGCCGATCCGGCGTCCGAAGCCACGACAGACCTTCTGCTGATCGGCGTGGATGTCCGCCGGGTGCGGTCCACGGCGGGGCTGCTGGGGTCGCTCCGCGGACCGGCCAGGCGGGTGCGCCGGTTTCCCGCAGCCGTGCCGCAGATCATCGTGGTCCTCGAGCTCGCGGACGACCCCGAGCCGTGGGTGCCTCCGCTCTGCCAGCGCTGGGCCGAAGCGCTCCACCGTCACATCCAGCGCGGCCGCGGCGTCGATGCCGGCGTCACGGTTCTCCTGGCCGGTCCGCGCACGGACTCGCGCCTGGTCGCCGGCCGCATCTCGGAACTCGCACACCGACCGCCGGGCCTCACCCCCGCGATCGTCCTGCATGCCGGCGACATCTCCTGCCAGACGATCGCGCAGGCCTCGACGAACGACTTCATCTGAGCGCGGCTCCTAATGCCGGCAGCTTGGACGCGACGGCGGGAGTCGAAACTGCGGTTGGGCGGGTATCGCGGTCGCTCGGGAAGGGCGGAATCTTGCGGGTTTGGGCGTTCTGCCGCGGAAAGTCAGGGGTTGCTGGCTGGTGATCGGCCTCGTGTCGATCGGGCTCGATCAGGGGAATATGGGCTCGATCTGCGCGGCTTGTGTCCAAATGGTGTCCACGGCGCGCTCGATAGCCGTTCGTCCTGTGGTGTCCTGTGACGCCGCATACTTCGTTCGTCCGAGCGCGCAGGTTCAGGCCTCGCCGCATCCTCCCCTGCTAAGTCCGGCGGAAGCGGGGTCCGGGCGCGTCACTCCACTGCTTGCGCACGAGCCGCGGAGCACGGAACGATTGACCGCCGGGAATGACGCTCGCGCGGTCAACTGGGTACCTGGCTCACCGCGAATGTCGCGACGTGACCATCTCGCCGAGGATTTGGAGGAGACATTGTCA
Organism: Microbacterium sp. F51-2R; assembly: GCF_052180235.1. Lineage (GTDB taxonomy): Bacteria > Actinomycetota > Actinomycetes > Actinomycetales > Microbacteriaceae > Microbacterium. The sequence goes on from NZ_CP197470.1 coordinate 3,071,344, forward strand.
TCGAGGCCCAATGGATACGATCCATCGACCCTTGATCTGAATCGACTGACGGCGTACGCAAGGCGAGTCTCCCGGGAGACGCGCGCGCCCAAGCGCCCAGCGATTCGTGGAAAGCAAGATGGCGAAAGTACGAATGGGGGATCACAGGTTGATCTCTTCGGCGCTCATTGGCCACTACTTGAAGTGATGAGTAACGGCGAGACCTTCGATAGTCCGCGATTGTTGTCCGAGTGGCAGACACGCAAGCACTGGATCCTGACCCCTGAGGGGGAACTGCATTTGGTGATCTACGAAGAGGAGTTCGCTGCGCGCGGTGGGTTCCCGGGATCCTGGCGAGTGAGTTCAACGCTCCGAGCGATGGAGGCCTCCGACATCCTTGAGATGGACTACGACCACCCACAGCGGAGTCACGGAAGGCCTGGAACACGGGAGGAGCACTCGTGGGGCAACCTGTCGCGTGGCCGATTGTCGGTGCACGCAGCGGGTGTTGGAGCATCCCTCGCCCTCCGGCGCCTACTAAATGCGTCCTAGGCCGGGACTCGGTTCGTCGCTCACCGGTGTCGGGACACGTCGCGTCAGTCTTCGATGAACTCGACGATCTCGCGCTGCTCGCGCTGGCGCGAGACCGTGTAGCGGCCGGGCGTGAAGCCGATCGCGCCGTGCTCGGGGTGGATCAGGTAGGCGACGGCGCCGTCGGGCACGTCGAGGGTGCCCAGCCGAAGTGACCGAGCGACAACGCGTGCCGCGACGGGGTCGAAGAGGACGGCGCCGTCGGCGACGAGTAGGTGGGTGTTGCCGCCGTTCTCGCCGCGCACTACGGCGATTCCCTCCGGCGGCACGGGGGTGCTCGCCGTGCCCGCGAGGGGCACGAGGCGCTCGGGGGTGACCAGCACGTCGCCTTGTCGCCCGAAGTCGACGAGGGGCACCGCCGCCTGTCGGTCGAGGTGGTCGAGCACGTCGACGTCGTGGGCGGTCAGCACGTCAGAAAGTGTCGGGTTCATGGTGGTCCTCCAGGTGATCGATCGCGTGGTGGTGTCAAGGTTCAGGATGCCGCGCCCAGTTGCGCGTATTGGTGCTTGGTGAGACCGAAGGTCCAGGCCGCGGCGGCGAGGGGGTCGGCGATGCTGTCGGGGGTGAAGATCGCGTAGCGCCGGCGCGTGCCGTCGCGTTCGGGGCTGGCGTTGGTGCACAGCAGGATGTGGGCGGAGAAGCCGATGACGTGTGGCGTCAGGTAGTGCAGGTTGAGCTTGTGCCCGGGGTTGGCGGGGTCGGGTACGGGCTCGCCGACGCGCGCCAGGCGCCCCGATTCGAGAAAGCGCGGCCACGTCATCATCTCGATTGCGCACCGCCGCACCTCGAGGTTGCGCTCGGCGAAGATGCGCGCGACGGGGTTCTCACCCTCGACGAGATCGCGGGGCACGAGGGTGCCGTGCCACGCGTAGACGACGTCGCCGTTCGCCCAGGCCATGGCCGGCCCCTGCCCAGCGTGCAGCCGGCCGTCGTCATCGTGGTGCAGCGCAATGGGCGCCGGGCACGTGATCGCGAAGCCGCGGTGGGCCCACCAGAGCGCGGTGGGCTCTTCGCGACGATCGAACGGCATCCATCGTCGTTCGCCGGTGCGGAATCGAGAGGTGAGTGGCAGCGGTTCGTCCGCGCGCGCCGGCGCGGTGAGCACCCACTCGGCGACCTCCGCCACGAGCCGCTCCGACAGCCCGTGCCGGTGCGCCTCGGCGACGAGCGCGACCGTGAGGGCGGGGATGGCGTCCGGCAGCCGATCACCCTCACGCAGGCAGTCGGCGACCAGTTCGGCGACGCGGGCGGCGTCGAGGGGCGACGCGACCTCGAACACCGCCCCGACCTCTGCGGTCCACGCCCGGCGGTAGACCCCGTCGATGTGCGCCCGGCGCTCTGCCGCCGTCGCCGCGTCGGCCGGCATGACGCGCGGCATCCACTCCGCCCGCACCCTGGTCACGACCTCGACGGGGATGTCGCGTGTCTCGTGCGCCATCGCGCCCCCTCCGCCGAGCCTGATTGTCGAACCGGCATCCGACATCGTCAAGGAGTGTCGGTCGCCCGACGCACCGCGGTCGGGCCGACTGCGAGCACATAGGGCGCGACGGCGGGCGCGTGCGATGCTTCGCGGGTGCGGCGGATGCGCGCGTGCGTGTATCGCGCGGCGCGCTCGTCGTAGGCCTCACGCCACTGCTGCCGCACGTCGTCGCCTTCGATGGCGAGGGCGTCGCGCACCGAGACGAGCTGCTCGCGGCGCACCAGCGCGGCCTGGCGCCGCGACCGGTCGTCGGCGGCGCGCGCGTTGGCCGCGCGGGCGTCGCGCACGTCGCGCGCCCAGCGCTGTCGGTCGTCGCCGTCTCGACCGTCCAGCTCGCGGGCGTCGGGTTCGACGATCTCGCGGAGGGCAGACCCGGCGAGGACCACATCGACTTCGGCACGGGCGAGGTCGACGGCAGACAGGGCGAGGTCGATGCGCCGCACCGCCTCGGACTCGTGCCGGCGGTGCCTGCTGTTGATGCGGTGCAGGGCGTGGGTGTGGGCCGTGTCGGGCACTTCGCGGTAGCGTACGCCGTCGCGCCAGCCGGCGAACGAGAGGGCGAGGCCCTCCCACAGCCCGATGCGATCGGGCGGCACGGGGCACTCGGCGGTGAAGCCGGCCGAGCCGATAGTGACGGTGCGGATGTTGCGTGACATGGTCTCTCCTGAGATGGGGTGAACGGATGCTGGGTACGGAATCTCTGCTGGGTGCTGAACCGATCCCGGATCAGCAGGTCGATGTGGCGCCTCGGCTCACCACGACGACGCGGTTGGCGGACGCGGCGTCGACGATGAGGCGCCCGGCGTCGTCGATGTCGTCGACCCGGCACGGCCACGCGATACCCCATCCCTTGACGTCGATGTCGGCGAGGTCGATGCCGGCGATGCGCGCGACCTCTGCGGCGACGGTCTGAGCCCGTGCTTCGGCGATCGTGGTGTTGAACGCCTCGCCGCCCTCTGACGACGCCGACCCCTCGACGAGGTAGGTGCCCTCGCAGCGGGCGAGGGAGGCGACGATGCCGGCGAGCCGCGCCTCGGTCGCCGCGGTGTCGACGAGGTCGGCGCTCGCCGCGGCGAACCCGATCGAGGCATCGGCGAGCACCTGGCGGCATTCGCCCTCGGCGACCGGCAGCGGCCGCTCGATCGGCACTGGGGTGACCGGCGGCAGCGACTCCGCGTTCTGCGCGAGTGCGTTCAACGAGCCTCCGCCGAGCTGCACGTCCGTGGCTCCGGTGGCCGAGAAGTAAGCCGCCCAGAGGCCGGTGAGGCTCGTGCGGGCGTCGGCGCTGAGGTCGGGCTGCGGCGCGACGGTCACACCCAGTCGCGGCATCCGCACGATCACGTCGCGCAACTCGGCGAGCCCGCCCTGGTCGCGCACGTTCGCCACGAGGTCGGCGGGCTCGGCGTAGAGGCGGCCGTCGAGCATGCTGAACGCTCCGGTCGTGGAGAGGCCCGGGGCAAGCACGTAGAGCGCCTTCTGCCCGTCACCGTCGAACGTCTCGGCAGCGAGCGCGATCGCTTCGGTGAGGTCGACCTCGGGGGTCTGTGCGAGGGTGCTCACGATGCGCTCGGCGACCTCGGTGCGCGCGCGGCTGAGCTCGTCCTCGCGGTCTTCGCTGTAGTCCGAGAGCTCGCCGATCGTGCTGTCGTAGATGACCTGGGGCGCGCCGTCGGCGACGATCACCGTGACCCGGTCGCCTTCGGCGTCGAGCATCGCGAGCGCCGGCTCGATGTCGGCGGGGGTCATGCGGGGCGCCGAGGTGTGCGCGGCGATGACGATCGCCGTTTGGCCCGCTGCGGGCGTGCCGCCCGATGCGGCGCACGCGGCGACGGGGACCCCGCAGAAGAGCACGAGCAAGAAGATGCCGAAGCGGCGGATGGTGCGGAACATGGTGTGGTCCTTTCAGAGGGGTGGTGCTTGAGAACGGGTGGTGATGCCTCTTCCGATCCCGGACGCGGTCCGCGCCCGCATGCACCCGCACCGACGCGAACCGGCCCACCCCGCATCGCGCGGGATGGGCCGGTTCGGTCACGCCCAGTGGCGCGCGCAGCGGGGGCAGGTCACCCCGGTGCCGCAGGGGCAGTCCGGTGACCGGCGCCAGTCGCCCCGGCACGACCGGCAGGGCTCGAGCACGGATGCACAGTACCGGCAGCGGGGCCCCGCGTCGGGCTCACGCCCGAAGCGCCAGATCAGGATCCTCATCGTCGTCTCCCTTCCGGGCGGTGCGCAGTTCGACCGGGTGGGTGAGGGTCGGCTCATCGGCGAGGTCGCTCAGCGCCTCGATCTCGGTGTGGGTGCGGGCGAGTCGATCCTCGAGCGCGTCGGTCATCTCGGGGGTGGCCGCGGCCTGCGCGGCCGCTCCGGCGTATGTCGCGAGGGCGATCTCGTACTCGACGGCGATGCGCTCCTGCTCGAGCTTCCACATCACGGCGCCCTCGGTGTTGACCTGGCGCTGCAGCTGGGCCTGTGCAGTGATGTCGTCGACCTGTTCGCTGAGCAGAGTGACCCAGCGGCGAGCACGCAGTACGGCGCGGCGGGCGACCAGCTCGTCGAGCCGGGCGGGGTCGTACGCCCACAGTTCGAACAGCACCAGGGCGACGCCCACGCCGAGCAGCACGACGATCCACATCACGCTCGGCAGCACCGGGTCGTAGACGGCCGCGGTGTCGAGGGGCGGGATGCTGGCGGGGTCGGCGCCGTTGCTCACGGCGTTGAGCACGTCGTCGCGGTGCTGTTCTTGGGCTTCGCGCACAGCCGCCCGACCGTCGACCTGCACCCGCACGATGGCGAGGGTGACACCGACGCCGATCCAGAACACCGCGGCGACCGCAGTCGCCGCCCACACCCACGCGGGTCGGTGCCCACCGTGTGCGGCGATGTTGAGTGAGCGGCCCACCCGGTGGGGAATGAGGGTGAGCGAGATCACGGCGATGACGGCGACGGATGCCGGCAGCCACCAGTTGCCGTCGGCCACATGAAACAGCTCGCGCATGTTGGCCGACACGACGATCGTCTCGATCACGAGCGGGATCGCGAGCGGCAGCACGTCGCGGACCCGTTCCCACATCACGGCGCGATCGATGTACGCCGGATCGGCGGCGATCGGGGTGCCCGGGCGTATCGCCCCGTCTGGGGCGGGGCACTCACCGTTCTGCACGGCGACGGTCACCCGATGGGCCTGCTCGACGCGCTCGCACTCCTTCTGCGCCGAGTCGCGCTCCTTGGTGGCGCCGGTCTTGCTGCGCGGACCGTCGCCTGGCGCGGGGGTGCGTTCGCCGCGCTCGGCGGCGGCGACGAGGGCGTGACCGGCGGCCGCCGAGTTCGCGGCGCGTTGCCCGGCGACGAGCCCGCGGTGGCGGGCGCGCAGGTGCGACTCGGTGTCGAACAGCATCGGCTGCTCGCCCGCCCACACGCCGGGGGCGTCGATCGCGTCGGTGGCGACGTCGCCCCTTCCGCGCTGCTCGGCTTCTTCGAGCGCGCGCCCGCCGGCCCAGTCGGGCTGGTCGGTCGGGGTGAGCCCCATATTGAGGCTGGCGCCCGCTGCGCCCTCGTCGGGCTCGTCGGGCGAGGCGGTGGGAGTGGTGCGTCGTGACATGGTGACCTCCGGTTCTGTGGATCGTGGCGGTCTCGCGGATCCTGGTAGGACGTCATCCGATCCCGGACGACTGTGCGAGGGATGCCCGGGTGTCGGCCTCTACGCGGCGGCTGTCCACTCGCTGGATGTCGAGCGGCCGGCGCCGAGCCGCAGCTTCGCGTGGGTGTCGCATGCCCGCCACAGGTCGATCGACGCGTAGCCGCGCCCGATCACCTGGTGTGTGCGCATCCCCGCTGCGCCGGCTGCCCGAGCGAGGTCGGCGAAGATGTGGTCGCCACTCGCGATGACGAGAGTGCTGAACCGGCGGGCGGCATGTGACACGTCGGCGAACTCCAGGAGTGCGAGATCGGCACCGTCTCGTCCGTCGCGCACGCGCCACTGCACCGGCTCGCCAAAGAGTGCCGGCGCGGCAGCGCGCACGGTGCGGCGGCTGCCTGCGAGCACGACCTGATCGCCGGGGCGGGTAGCGAAGGCGAAGTGGCGATAGATGTGCCACACCCGGCAGTACTCGTCGGGTGCGAGACCCGCGCCGCCCGCGAGGTTCTCGATGTCGACCAACTGGAGGCGGCGTCCCTGCGAGTCGCGGCGGTCGCGAGCCGTGCGGCGGGCGTTGCGGTTGTCAGCTCGGATGCTCATGATGTTCCCTCCGGCGCCGACTGCACGCCCGGGTGGGCGAGACGACAGCGGCGACACGAGGTGAAGACCGATCCCGGATCCGATCTGCGCGTGGGTGGGAGTCGATAGGATCCGAGAAAGTTACGGGGAGCTGGCTGTGGGGGAAGAACTTTCGTCGTCGACATCGCCGACGGCACAGAACATCGTGGCGCTCGCGACCGGCTTTCGGCACGCCATCCGGGGGGCGCGCGGGACGTCTGAGAGCTGGGCGCCCGACCGCCTCGGCGCACTCAACCATGTCGTCCGCGATGCCGACGGCGCGTGGCGACCCGATGGTCTCACTGCGACGCGGATCCTCCTCCGCAGGATCGTCAGCGCGTACGAGACTGCCGACGCCGACGGGCGGCCCCGACGCGACGTACAGCTCACCGCACGCGCGATCAGGAGGCGGTGGGGATTGTTCGGCTATCCCTCCGATGAGCCCACGCACAATGCCCTGCTCGAGCGCGGTGACCTGAGCGCCAGCTTCCATGTCGATGAGGTTGTCGACATCGACATCGACGACGGCGCGACCCTCAGCTACTCCGACAGGTCAAGGTGGCAGCAGGCCGTCGCGAAGCATCCCGACGCGCTGGCGGTCGCCGCCGAGGGCATCAACCTCGAATGGGCCCGGATCGACGACGACGAAGCGAGGCTCGACAGCGACAATCTGCCGCGCTGGGACACCGCGAAGCGCACGATCCCATCCTGGCCGCCCGGCGGAGCGCTGCCGGGCACTGAGGGCGGTTGGCTAATTCGCGCGCTGGGTGCACAACTCGGTCACGACGAACGTATCGTCGGCCCTGGCGAGAGTGACGGCGCCCGCAATCGTCAACTCCTGCACGTCCTCCGGCGCCTTGCCGTCGACCGACACGCCTTCTACCTGGGATTGCGGCTGGATACGCAACGGCACTTCTTCCATCTGCGGCACGCGATGGCGCGTGTCTGGTTCACCGACGACCTCCTCGACCTCGGCGGTATCGAAGAGTTCGGGTCTGATGCCGAGGTCGGCAGCACAGCACGTCCCCTCCTGCTGTCGCAGGCGAGCATCGCGCGAATGGAGTTCTACGCTGTCATCCACGAGTGGGATGCGCGGGCAACTGACGAGGTGCTGCGACGTCGCAGCTCGGCGCGCGAGATCTTCCTCGGGCTGGAGCGCCTTCCCGACGCGCTCCAGCAGTTTGAAGAGCGCCTCAAAGAGACGTACTTCCGCACGGCCAAGCGTGGCGATGAGCAGCTGCGGGACAAGCCCGACGACATTACGATTCCCGAGTTCGTGCGCCGAGCCGAGCCAAAGGCGCGAGAGCTGTACACACTCGCCCAACAGATTCGGCTGCTTCCGACCCGAGACATCGTGAGCGAGTACATCTCGCGGCGGAGTGACCCCGACCTGCTGTTCGACAAGATGTCGACGACCAGTCAGCGCACCGTTCTTCTCGCTGACCAGGCCGTGAGCCTGGATTGCGTCAACATCCGTGATCAGGGGCTTCAGGCGACGATCGCCGCGTTCTTGCGCGAGTCGAGTGTGGCCGGCATCGAGTACGCGCAGTTCGACAGCCGCGACCGGGCGGTGCTCGGCACCAAGGAGGGGACGCGCGCTGGGCTCATGCGCGCGATCGCCGAAGGGGCGCGCGGCATCGAAGAGCTCTCGCACGTGCGGAGGAAGGCGAACGAAGAGTTCAGCAACGTGCGGGTGAACGAGCGGGCCGCGCTCGAGACTGAACAGCAGATGAGTCTCGCCCTCGCCGGGGCGACGGTGCGCGTACTCGAAGACTTGATGAAGTCCGATCCGCGGGTGCAGAAGTCGAAGAGTCACGACGTCGTCGCCGGCGAGGTGTCGGCGGCGTTGCTGTGGTCTCAGCGCACGGTGATGGCTCTTAATTCGCTCGACGAGAAGGGCTACCTCGCGTCTGAGAGATACCACGACGGATACCTCGCGAGCGTCGCATGGCGGGCACCGACTAGCATCATCCGACACCGCGCCCTCTGCACCGCGTACCTCGTGGCCGCTGCCTACGGCATCGAATCCGACCAGTTGCCGACGCTGCTCGATCTCGACATCGCGTACGACCGCATGGTGTCGACCGTCGAGATCAACGACGGGCACGTGCCGCAGGTGATGCAGGGTGTTCTCCTGCACTCCTTCCTCACCGCGGGAAGGCTGCCGTTCGCCGCGCAGTACGCCACGGTGTTGCAGAGCTTCGACTTCGTCACGATGTTCGCCGAGACCGAGGATACGCGAGCCCACTACGTCTACCTCGACGGCCGCAAACGCATGCTCGCGACGCTGACGAACTTCGAACGCCAGTGGGACTACGGCGCGATCGGAGGCGTCGCCGCAGGCTCCCCGATCGCGCGCGCCCTCGACAAGCGCAGTCACCACGAGTTCTCGCACTGGCGCACCTACGTCGAACTGCTCGGCATGTTCCGCACCGGCAGCCTCGATCGCGACCTGCTGTGCCTCCAATGCAAGTGGACCGGTCCGGTGGGCAAGGTGCGAGGCTCCTACTGCCCACGGTGCGACTCGACGATGATCCGCGTCCGAACCGTCTCCACCTGACTCCACCTGACCGTGGGCCTTACGGGCGCTCCTCGCGCTCGATCTGGGCGAACGTCTCGAGCACGACAGCTCGGGCCGCCGCGTTGCTGAGCTCGCAGGTCGCGCGAACGACCGAGACGAGGTGCGTGATCAGGGCGCGACGCTCGGTGAGACGGTCGACCACCGGGTCGCCGGCTCGTACTCGCGTGGCCACGCGCGCCAGTTCGGTGCGCACGGCGTCGCCGTGGGCCGTGCCAGACGGCCGCGACAACCGCTCGATCACTACGGCCGCGTCAAGCCGGCCGTCGTGCATCTCGACCTCGCCCGACCATGCCCGCTCGGCTGTTCCGAAGGTGCGCTCTTCGGGCGTGCGTCCATCGCCTTCACGGTGGTCCCAATCGACGTGCTGTTCCGGGCGCTTCTGCGCGCACACGTCAGCGTGCACCTGACGCACCTGCGCCATGGCGTGGCGAGCGAACGACTCCCGGTCAGCCGCGCCTCCCTGCTGCAGGGTCTTCAGCAGGGCTTCCTGCACGAGGTCTTCGGCGGCGGCGTCGTTGTGGCGCACGAGCCGCTGGGCGAAGGCGACCATGCGCGGGCGCACGACCGCTGCGTGAGCCTGCCACGCGGCGAGGTGGTCGGGCTCAGTGACGACGATCGGCCGCACGTGGCCGTTGGCGTGGCGGCGGCCCTCGCACCAGTTGGTCGACCACCGTTCGTTCGTCGGGTCGGCAAGGCCTGCGTGTGCCGCAGCGACGACGACGCGCGTGAGGGCTGACGCGTCGTCGAGCAGGCGCGGGTCACCGCGCAGTGCGTCAGCCGCCTCGTCGGTGAGGCGCGACGTCGTGCGAGTACGGAAGTTGTCGCGTGCCGCGGAGTCGTACGAGCGGCCGGCCAGGCGTTCCTGCGCGGCGATCGCGTAGGGGCGGACGACGGCCGATGCGGCGAGCACGGCGAGCACCGTCGGCATGAGCACCTCTCCGACCCGCACCACGAGATCAGTGACCGCGGGGTCGAGCGCCTGGCGAAGGGACACCGCATTCGCCGCGGCGAGGGTAGTGAGGTCGACTCCGGCCAGTACCGCGACGCTCTCGGAGACGGCGGTGGTCGGCCGCGGGTTGCGACGGCTCGCGCACGGCATGACCTCGGCGTAGAGCGACTTCAGCGCGGCGAACGCGGAGGCGGCCGACTCGGGTGCGAAGCGGTCGACGGCCTGGCGCAGGGCCTCAGAGCGGCTGGCGGCGCGGTCGGTGCGACGCTCGAACGAGATGGCGGCTGACTCTGACATGTGACTCTCCTCCGGTTGACTCGTCCGGGTCGTGCGCCCGGCGTGTCAGTCAGCGTGGAGGGGTGGTCAGAACGCCGCCGGGGTACGCGGCTTCCTTGCGGAAGGCGCACCCCGGCGGGTGTCAGGTGCGAGAAATCGGCCTCATCACGTCGCTGTTACAGCTCGCGGCCGCACTGGATGCACTGCTTGTTGTTCGCGTTGTTCTTCGTGTCGCAGAAGCCGCACGTGCGGGCTTCCTTCTTCGTGTCCTGCATGGTCCACCTCCTTTCGTGGTCGGTGTGTCGGGTGCTCTACCGATCCCGGATGCCCGCCTCGAACCGGGCCGACACCCATGGCGGGTGATCCGGGATCGGTCTGTCTCTCGTGACGGCAGAACCGATCCCGCCGCATCCCCATCACGATCAGAAGGAGCCCGCATGGCCCACACAGCGCCCGCCGCAGAGAAGAGCCGTCTGATCGTGCGCGCGCTGTGGCGCGACGACTTCGCCGACGCGCGTGCGGCCATCGCCGAGCGCCGGCTCGTGCGCACCGTGGCCGAGTGGTCGGCCGGTGCCGGCGTCGACGTGGTGGTGCGGTCGACGTCGGGTGGGCGCGTGCAGGTCGACATCGTGCCGATGGGGGCGGTGCCGCGCGAGTGGAAGGCCGACGTGGCCCTCGCGCTCGAGGGCATCGCCACGCTCGCGAGCACGGCCACGTCGCGGCGGCCGCTCGCGCCGACGATGCTCGCCGAACTGGTTCGCGATTCCGCGCAGAGCGGTGCAGAAGGCTCGCGTGGTGGGTGGCCGCGGTCTGAACGCGATGCGTCGGCGCCGCTGCTCGAGACCGTGAGTGCGATTCGGGGCGGATTCGTGCGCGTGCTGCTCGCCGCTACGGGGACGATCGAGCGGACGATGCTCGACGGCGATCTGCGCGATTCGTGGAATGCCGCTGCCCACGGCGACCCCGACGCCTATCTGGGTGCGCCGGTGCTCGCGCGCACGTTCGTCGGCGTCTCGGCGTCGGCGGGCGCCGGCACGAGCATCGCGCCGCTGCGCGCGGCGGTGCGGGCGTGGGGGAGCGCTCTTGTGCTGGACGACACCGACGTCGACAGGGCACGGTTCGACGACCCGTCAGTCGCCGGCATCCGTGGGGCCGTGCGCCCCGAGGGGTGGGCGCTGGCGATGCTGCGGCTGCCCGCCTGCGGGCGCTCGCCCTCGCTTGCGATGGCCAGCCGGCCCCGGCCGGTCGCCGATCGGCCCATCGACACGGCCGCGCTGCCGCCCCGCGCTACAACGGCGATCGAGCTCGGCACCGCGCGCGTCGCGGGTGCCGGCACCACGCGCGTGCGCCTCGCGGTCGACGATCTGCTGCGACATGTCTTCGTCGAGGGTCGCAGCGGCGCGGGCAAGACGACGCTGCTCGCAACGATGGCGGCCGAGTTGGCGCTGCAAGGGGTCGGGTTCACACTGCTCGAACACCACGGCTCGGGTGTCGACGGCGTGCTGCGGGCGCTGCCCGACGAGCACGCCCGGCGCGCGCGTGTGATCCGCCACGGCGACGCGGCAGCCCCGGCATCTGTCAACTTGCTCGCCGAGCGCGACCCCGATGCACGCGAGCAGGCGGTGTCAGAGTTCGTCGAGCTCGTGCAGTCGATGTTCGATCCGCGCGGCGAGGGCATCGTGGGCCCGCGCTGGCGTCGGTGGTTCGGGCTGCTCGCCGACGGGGTCTGCGCCTGGTTCGGTCCGCGCGCGACCCTGGTGCACGTCGTGGCCGTCGCCGCCGACATCGCACGGGTGAATGCGCTGGCGGCTCGGCTGGCGCCGCGGCATCCCGAACTCGCCCAGCGTCTGCGTGCTGAGATCGGGATGCTGCGCGGTGAAGAAGCCACCAATCTCACATCGTGGGCGCTGTCGAAGTTCCAGCCGCTCGTCGGGCAACGCGCGATGCGGGAGATCGTCGGTCGCCCCGACGACTCGGTCGACGTGGCCCGGCTGATGGACTCCGGCGGGTCGCTGCTCGTCGACCTGGGTGGCCCCACGCTCGGCACGGCGTCGGCGCGCATGCTGGGTGCGACCTGGCTGCTCAAGCATGCCCTCGCGATGGGGCGTCGGCGGGACCGTCGCCCCCACGTGCTGCTGGTCGACGAGGCCCATCTTTACACGTTCGGTGCGTTGCCGTCACTGCTCGCCGAGTCGCGCAAGTTCGGTCTGGGGGTAGTGGTGGCGACGCAGAGCTTCGAGGCGCTGGCCCCGGCGATGCAGGCGGCGGTCGAGGCGAACGTCGGCTCGACGTTCTCTTTCAGGCTCGGGCTCAACACCGCGCCGCGCGCGTCTGTTCGCCTGGGCGGGTGGCCGGTTGACGAACTGGTGCGGCTGCCCGACCGCACAGCGGCCGCCTCGATCAGCCGCGCCGGCGTGCAGCACGATCCGTTCTTGCTGCGGGTCGCTCGCCGCACCAGCGACGCACCCGACGCCTATGCTCGCGCGCTCGCCGCCGATGCCCGCAACGCGGCCCATCTGCGGGCGGCAGCGACGACGTCGGCGCCGAGCGACCGCGATGTCGTGCGGGCACTCATGCCTCCGAGCGGCGAGCCGCGCGTTGCCGACAACCACGCGTCCACGTCGCCCACCGACGTGGTCGCTCTGCTCGCGAAGGGCAAGGCCTCGAGCCGGTAGGCGCGGCCCTCGTGCGGTGCGTCGAGCGTCAGTGCTGGTGTAGCAGCACGGCCACGGCGTCGACGAGCAGGCGCCGGGCCGAGCGGATCGCTGAGAGGGTCTCTTGCAGCAGGTATTCGGCAGTGAGGGGGCGGTCGCCCCAGTCATCACCGAACCCGACCGCATCGATGTCGAGCCCGTGGGGCAGGAAGAGTCGCCGCAGTCCGTCGAATCGCTGGAACGGCACGAACACCTGCGTGGTGACGACGAGAACGCGCTGGCCGGTCGTCGGGTGGGCGTGGCGCACCCACAGGGCGAAGGTGTCGGAGGTGTCGGGGCGGTAGGGCGGCCGGCTGGTGCTCGCCGAGATCACCGAGCCGCGCGTGCGCCCGTCGCTCGCGACGAGGGTGTTCGATCGCTCGTGCGTGTATTCGGGCGGCACGTCGGCGGCGCCGGCATCGTCGTCGTGCTGCCAGCGCGGGCAGAGCTGCGACGCCGAGGCGCAGCCGCAGAGAAACGCGGTGGGCCGGGGCGTCAAGCCGAACTCGAGGGTCGCGGCGGCGGTCATGAGGTCGAATTCGTCGGATGCCTCGGGCGCGTACTCCGACGTCACGGGCTGTTCGGCGGGCTCGTTCGTGATGAGGAAGCGCGGGCTGCCGAGCAGGTACACCTCGCCCAGTTCGGTGCCTCCCTGCTCGAGAAGCGCCGCGTATCGCGTTCGCAGGAGCGGCGAGCGAAACCCGCCGCCGAGCACGAGCGTCATGTCGTACGAATCGTGTCGCGGCCGGGTGGGCTCGACGAGCCCCAGCGTCGTGGTGTGCTCGACGATGAGCGCACGGGTCGCGTCATCGAAATCGGCCTCGACCGCTTCGGAGCGCTCGCGGTAGGTGCTGCCGTCGCGACTGCGGAAGTGGAAGCTGCGCGCGGCCTTCTGTTCGATCGCGATCACGCGGGTGAGCACCCGAACCGCGGGGTCGGAGCTGGCCTGCCCGGTCTCGGCGAGCAGGTCGACGAGCCAGTCGGGCAGCTGCTCGTTGAGGTGCAGCCAGGGAGTGTCGTGACCGGCGCAACGGTGCTCGGCGAGTTCGAGCAGCGCCGCCATCGCCTCGCTCTCGGCCCATGAGCCCACTTCGTCGACGACATGGCGGGCGCGAGAGATCTCGTCAGTCACCCCACGACACTATCCGCGTATGTGGTGGCGCCTTGCCACCGGAGCCCGCGCGCAACGGTGAAAGGGCTGGCTCGCCAGGGCAAGCTAGACGAAGGTCAGGTCGCCCGACCTCGGGCCGCCGGGAAAGTCTGCCGCGCGGGCGCCAGGCAAGGCCGCGAATTGACTCACGATGTCGCTTGCCTTCTTGCTGCCCAAGACCATTCCGATTCCACCGGGAATCGCGTATGCGACCACACGGAGTTCGGTCGAGCTGCCGTCGGCTTCACTCCGCTGGACCATCAACCCGCCGGCCACGTTCTTGAACCAGAACGAGTAATAGTGATCCATGCCGTCGAAGCCGCGGGGGATGTTTGAGCCATCTGACGACGACAGTCCGCCCTTGACGAGCGCGTCGGCGCTTTGCGCCAACTGCTCGGGGGATCCAGAGAAGTAGAAGAACTTCGCGGGCCAGGCCATTCGTTCTCGATTCGGTCAGTGAGATTGTTGTGGTCATCGGGCGGGCGACCGCGACGGCGCGGTCACGCCTCTCACTCAGCCCCCGTGCGCCGGGATGTGCGAGCAGTTGTGGGTCGAGTACTGGTTGACCCGAGCCTCCTTGCACCACGCGCAAGTGAATGTGCATGCCATATCGTTCACCTCCTCCCCTGTGAAGGTGTCGACCGATTCCGCGACCACGCTATCGCACGAATCCTCGGCGCCGTCCGCCCATCCTCGCGAATTATGTTCGTGCTTGCGCATCGAGATTCTCGTCGGCCACTATTGGCCCAAGCGAGCTCGGTACCGGGATGCCGAGTCGGATTCTTCTGGGGGAATCACTTCATGACCATTCCTCTCACCGCGCCCGCGTTCTTCGACGAAGATCCGCGCCGGGGTGTCCACGGGCTCCTCGGCTCGATGGGCATGAGCGTGCTGCTGATGGCCCCGACTGCCATCGAACACGTCCTCGCCGAGGCGATTCGGCGGGCGCCGGTACTCGCGTCCTCGTCCACCCTCGGCGGCGGAGTGATGCGGCTCGACGCCGACCCCGAGACGGCATGGGTGGCGGTCGAGAGTGCGACCGGGTCGGCGGTCATCGTCTTCGGCAGTCCGCAGTCGAACAGCGACCTCCTCTTCCAGAAGATCGTGCTTCCGTTCGAGGCGGCGACCGCACCGTACGAGCGGGGCATGGTGTTCCAGGGCACGGCCGACGAGCGGATCGCCGCTCTCCTGACCGAGTACGACATCGTGGCGGTGTCCGAGTTCCCACCGTTCCAGCACATCGCGGCGGCCGAGGGGCACCCCGTTCTTCCAATATCGGCGCGCCGCGCCGCACGCCATTGGGAGCGGGTGAATGCCGATCTCTACACGGTGCTGCTCGATGTGGGCCCTGAGGCGCAGGTGTACCTCTGGCGCATGAACGGCCGCGCCGAGCTCGTCACGCCGGTGGGCGAGGGGAGTGTGCCCAGCTGGACCGCACCATTGATCGCCGCGGGCACGCACCGCGTAGAGACGATGGACCCCCACGTGCTCCTCGTCACATCTGCGCCCTCGACGTCGTACGGTGCCGAGCTCGACGCCGCCGCGCGGCGGCTCGTGGCGGAGGCATCGGAGGCATTCGAGAACGCCAAGCGGGACGCGCTCGGAGAGCCGTCTCAGCCCACGTCGCCGAACTTCTGGGAACGCCTCGACCGTTCTCAGCCCGGCGTGAACCCAGGGCGGCCCTGGTCGCCACCGGCCGTCCTCCCTGAGTCCTCCGTCATCGAACGCGTTCGCGAAGCAGTCGCGGATGACGACTCGTCGTTCGAATCCGTCGATCGTCTCGCGCACGCCCTTCGACGTCACCGCAACTCGGGGTTCGAGCACGCGTGGCGCGGAGGCGACGACACGCTCCTCTCCCCGAGTTGGTTGACGGTGCGCAGCGCCGTCATCGATCCCGCGACGGGCCACGTCGTAGCGGGCGGGCACCTCACTCACGGCGTATGGGGTCTGTCGCCAGCGCACGACATCGGTGCGGTCGACGGGCGAAACGGCGTGACGTTCGCAGAGACGGGGCATCCGGGCGGCCTCATGTGGCCGACGACCGTCTTGTACGTGGGGTCGACGCGCACGGGTGTGCTCGTTCCGCTCGATGCGACGCTCAACGTCACCTCTGTCGACCTCGACGCCGCCCGCGGCCTCATCGCGGTGCTGCACCATCTGGGTGCGTCGACCTTCGCGATCACCCTCATCACTTCGGCGGGCGAACGCCGGGTGCTCACCGTGCTCGAGGGGCTGAGCGGCAACGAGCACATCAGGTTCAGCAACGACCGCCGCTGGCTTCTCGTGCCGCGATCGAAGGACTCGCTTCTCGTTGAAGTGGCGACAGGGCGGTGGCTCGCCATCGGCGTCGCCAATACCGGATGGTGGCCGCACGACGCGTCCACCCTCATCTCCGTCCACCACGACGGGGGCCGCGCCTTCCCCGTGTTGTTCGACCTCAGCTCGAACGCTTATGGCACGAGCTTCCCCTACATCGAACTCGACGTTCCTCTCCTCGAGACGTTCCCGTACGTCTGGTACCCCGCGGTGTCGCCCGATGCCGCCGAGGTGCTCGCCGTGTCGCCGGCGGGCGTGTCAGTCGAGTACCAGCAGAAGCACGGAACAGGCTCACATCTCGTGCGCTTCACCCTCGCGACGGGACGTGGAACCCTCGTCGCGGCGCCATTCCTCGACACTGATCAGACGCTCGAGCGGGATGCTTCCGACATCCGCTGGACCCAGCGGGCGGTCAGTGCGGGAGCTCTCACGCTGAGCCCCGATCTCGCGGCGAGCTTGCGAGAACCAGTCGTGACCCACGAGTGGCTCGCCGACGCCCGCTGGGCGGACGAAGCGGAGCAGCCACTCGTGATGTCACTCAATGCGGCTGTCGCGGCGACGAAAGACGGTCGAGCGTTCCCGGATCTTCTTCCGGAGATTCTCGCGTACCTGGTACCGGTCTCAGCCGATCCCAGTGTCTGGGGCCGTCAGGCAGAGTGGCTTCTCGACCTACGAGAAACCACCGCGGGATTCATCGCCGCCGGCACGATCGACGGCGAGCTCGCGGCCTGCTGGCAACGCTACGGTGCGGCGATCAGCGCGATCGAGCGCGGGCGCCCCGACCTCGTCGACTCTGTGGGGTCAGGTATCTCGTCTACCTGATCCGGTGCTCGATCAGATGGGCCTACGCGGGAATGTCCCTCCCCGCGGTCAGTTGCCCGCCGAGCAATGCGGGCACTTCACGGTGACTCCGTTCCACGAGCGCTTGCCCCAGAACGCCCTGCCGCAGACGCGGCAACGGTGCGGTTCGGTGTAGTCGCCGGTGCGGCTGGATGAGGCGGTGACGGTGATGCCCATGGGTGAACCTTTGATCGTGGCGGCGCCGAGTGCTCCGCAGTCCGATCAACCGATCCCGTGCGAGATGAGTAGTCGATCTGATATGTAGCAGTGCTCTGTCAAGAGGGCATGGCGAGGCGCCGTCCGGGAGTTGGTCCTGGGCGGCGCTGTCGACGGCGGCTGAAAACTGGTCAGTTTCGACGGTGAAAAGTGGTCACTCATCACGATTGGAGAGTGATCACCTTGGAGGACTGGGCGCTGATTCGGAGGCTGACTGCGGAGGGCGTGCCGAAGGCGCGTATCGCGGAGCGGCTAGGGATCTCTCGGACGACGGTATTGAAGGCGGTGCGGTCGGAGTCGCCGCCGCGGTATGAGCGGGCGCCGACGGGCTCGTCGTTCGTGGCGTTCGAGCCGCGGGTGCGGGCGTTGCTGGCCGAGACGCCCGATATGCCGGCGACGGTGCTCGCGGAGCGGGTGGGCTGGTCGGGGTCGATCACGTGGTTCCGGGAGAACGTGAGGCGGCTGCGGCCGCAGTTCCGGCCAATCGACCCGGCGGATCGGCTGACATGGGATCCAGGCGATGCCGCGCAGTGCGACTTGTGGTTCCCGCCCAGGAAGATCCCGCTTGAGGACGGTACGAGCAAGCTGCTGCCGGTGCTGGTGATCACGGCGGCGTACTCCAGGTTCATGGTCGCGCGGATGATCCCTACCCGGACGACGGAGGATCTGCTGCTGGCCTCCTGGGAACTGATCCAGCAGCTGGGGCGGGTGCCGCGGCGGCTGATCTGGGACAACGAAGCCGGGATCGGGCGGGGGCATCGCCCCGCGCAGGGCGTGGGAGCGTTCATGGGCACGCTGGCTACGAAACTGGTGTTGCTGCCGCCCCGGGACCCCGAGTCCAAAGGGGTCGTGGAACGCCGCAACGGCTGGTTCGAGACATCGTTCATGCCGGGTCGGTCGTTCGCATCACCGGAGGACTTCACCCTCCAGTTCGCCGACTGGCTGGACCGGGCGAACCGGCGGGTGGTGCGCACGACCGGTGCTGCGCCGGTGGACCGGCTGGAGGCGGATCGCGCCGCGATGCTGCCGTTGCCGCCGATCCCGCTGCATCTGGGTTGGCGCAACAGCATCCGGCTGGGCCGGGACTACTACGTCCGCCTCGACACCAACGATTACTCCGTCGACCCGACCGTGATCGGACGGATAGTCGACGTCTTCGCTGATCTCGAGCAAGTGAGGGTCCGTGCGGACGGGCGGATCGTCGCCGACCACGCCCGGGTCTGGGCGCGTGGCACCACGGTCACCGACCCCACCCATGTTGAGACCGCCGCGCGGCTGCGCAAGCAGTTCCAACAGCCTCGCGCCGTCGCGTCTGCCGGGAACGATCTGACCCGGGATCTCGCGGACTACGACCGCGCGTTCGGGCTCATCGACGGAGGCCTCCGCTGATGGCCGTCGCGAAGGGCACCACCGAGTCGGTGAAGCAGATCACCTACCTCGCCGGCGCGCTGAAGGCCCCACGCATCACCGAAGCCGCCAGCCGGATGGCCGATCAGGCCAGGGACGCCGGCTGGTCGTTCGAGGACTACCTCGCTGCGGTCCTCGAACGCGAGGTCTCCGCGCGGAACGCGTCGGGCGCGGAGTTGCGGATCAAAGCGGCCGGGTTTCCCGGGCGGAAGACGCTGGAGGACTTCGACTGGGACGCGCAGCCTTCCGCCCGGCAGCAGATCGCAGCTCTGGCCTCCGGCGGATTCCTCCTCGAGGCGCAGAACGTTGTGCTGCTCGGCCCGCCCGGAACCGGCAAAACCCACCTAGCCACGGCACTCGGGATCGTCGCCGCACGCCACGGACACCGGGTTCTGTTCGCGACCGCGACCGACTGGGTGACCAGGCTCACCGACGCGCACCGGCAGGGGAACCTGCCCCGCGAGCTCGCGCGGCTGCGCCGCTACGGGCTGATCATCGTCGACGAGGTCGGCTACCTGCCGTTCGAGCAAGACGCTGCGAACCTCTTCTTTCAACTCGTCTCCAGCCGATACGAGCACGCCTCGCTGATCCTCACCTCGAACCTGCCGTTCTCCGGCTGGGGCGGGGTGTTCGGGGACCAGGCCGTCGCCGCCGCGATGATCGACCGAATCGTCCACCACGCCGACGTTCTCACCCTCAAGGGAGCCAGCTACCGGCTCCGCGGCAGGGGCATCGACAGCCTCCCCAGCATCCGCACCACAACCGACGAAACGCCTGGCTAAACTGCCCGCAACTGATCACTTTTCAAACGTCGGAAACGACCAGTTCTCAAGCGTCGCCCACAGGCGCCTCTTGCTTCGTGGGTCGGACCGTGTCGGTGAGCGTGTCTTCGACGCGCGGTCAGTCTGATATTCGCGGGTTGGTCACCGCAGGACGGTTTTTCGGCAGGAGTGGGGCCGCGTGTCTAGGAACGAGCGTCGCCGGCCAGAGGGGTCGGCTGCTCATAGACCTGTCGCGGGTCGCTCCTCGCGCTGCCACCGTCGGTGAGATCCCCCGAAGCAGCTCAACGGGTCAGTCGTCCATGACCGCCAACGACCAGCACCAGCCGGCCAGCTCGCGGGCGACGGCGATGTTCGCGATCGTGTGTCGTTTGCGGCGTTGCCCGAACCGCACCCACTGGTCATGCAGCCGCCGGTTCCCGAGATCACCGCGTGCTCGCGCGGCGGCAGACGCGAGTTCCCAGCGGGCGCGCATCACGGCGCCGACGTGATATCGCGGCTGGTGGTGCCAGGCGGCCTCGACGAGCAGCCTGCGGGCGTGCCCGTTGCCGGTCTTGGTTATCGGACCCTGCACCCGGGACTGCCCGGAGGAGAACTCGGAGGGCACCAGCCCGACGAACGAGCCGATGCTGTTGCCGGTGAACCGCGTCCAGTCGCCGATCTCGACTGCCAGAGCGAACCCGGTCAGCGTGCTCACCCCACGCAGACAGCCCGGCCGCCGCACGATCGGAGTGAACTCGCTGTCGGCGGCGAGCAGTTCGATAGCCCTGTCCAGGCGGTCCCGTCGTGCCTTGGTCTGCAGCACGGTCTCGTACTCCGCGTCGAACGCGGCTCGTGAGGCGGCGCCGGGCAGGTGCTGCTGGGTGAGCCACCGGTCGTGCTTGCCCGTCCAGGCCTTGCGGTCGTCATAGACGAGCCCGTGCCGCAACAGCAACTTGCTCAGCCGGTGCCGGGAGCGCATCAGATCACCACGGCAGTCCTCTCGTGCCCGCACCAGGTCCCGCGCAGCCTCCTGACCGGCGGAGGGCACCGACACCGGTGTGATCTCATCCAGTCGCAGCAGCCGAGCCAGATGCACGGCATCCTTCGCGTCCGTTTTCACCCGGTCGCCCGACGGGCGCTGCAGCTTCGAGGGCGCCGCGACCACACACCGCACCCCGGCCGCCGTCAACGTCCGGTACAACCCGAACCCCGTCGGGCCCGCCTCATATGCGACCGCGACCGCGCCGGCAGGCCACGCACCCACTCGAGGATGCGGTCGTAGCCCGGCGGCAGCTTCGTCTGAACAAGCTCGCCAGTCCCGCCATCGATCGCCGCTGCCGCAACAGAACGGGCGTGCACATCAAGCCCAACACTCGTACGCTCAGTGAACACGGGGCCTCCCACAAATGTCGGATAGGCCGGGCGGACCGCCTCCACCCGGTAACCCACGAGTTTTGTGAGCGAGGCCCCGTCCCGCGACCCCCTCACCGGAAGAGGGCCACTACATACCGTCTAGGCCGCTTGTGAGCATGCGGGGGAACACGTCCCACGTACCTACGGGGCGCGGTGCTCCCGAATCTCTCGGGCTCGAGTACGTCGAACAGGGGCAACTCCCGATCGGCCAAAGGTGCCACGGTGACTCGACCGTCGTCTGCGGTGGGCGCGCCGTTTCGCTCATCACGATGGCGGTCCACCCGGTACAGATCCCCGTGCAGCCGAGACTGTCCCCTGGAACCATTCGTCGCCCGAGTGGCCCATCAGAGTCCGCACTTGGCGGAGCTCCCAGCCCGGCAGGAGCACCTGCTCCTCACTCTGGTAGGTCGACTTACGACGTGGACGGGGTCTCGACCGCCTTCGACCTGGCCCGTGCGGCTGCGCTTACGTCCCAGCCGCGTCTACTAGCCTCGTCCGTGGAGCACTGGAAAGCTGGCGAGTTCGCCGCCAGCGTTCGGACAGCGCGCGAATTCGCGGAGGCCGGCGTTAGACAATCGGCTGGCCAGTTCGCTGCCGATCCGCCAGCCGACCTTGAATCACTACCGAAGAGCGCGGCTCGGCAGCCCCTCGGTGTCGCCGGCGCTCCAAAGACGAACTCCGAGTTCGCGCCTCGTCGTTTCATTAGCGGTCGTAAGCCGCAAGACTCACCACTCGGTCAGTCGCACTCGCCGTAGTGCGAGCAGACGTGCGACGAGAACCCGTTCTTGTCGGCTTCGGCGCAGCGGGCGCACTTGGGCGCACCGGACTTCTCACATGCGTGGGCCATATTCCATTCACCTCCCTCGTGCAGCGCGAGAGGACCTGCAAAAGACAACAGACGGATGACGCCCAATCCGGTAGTCCACGTGTGGAAGCTTTGGAGGCCGAGGTTTCAGACGACAGGTTGCCACGAGACGGAAAGGCGATCCGCCATTCTTTCCACGAGTCCCCCCTCGCAATATTGGCCAGTCTGGATCTGAATAGCAATCCTGGATTGCACGAGACCATCCGAAAATCTGAAACGCGCAGCCGACGTTCAGCTGATCAGACCACGCACTCCAGCCCGTCCCAGGCAGTTACGCGAAGCTACCCGCCTCGTCGGGTGGGGCCGGGCCAGCGGCGTAGAGCGACGCTATCTGGCCGTCGACCGAGGTGCACAATCACAACGGCACCTTTCGCCTGAGCACCTCAGGCAAATAGCACGCCACGGGGAGCGCGACCCGCAGACGCGACGAGACAATCGAGTACACGGACTGACGCCGGCAGGGTCGCGCATTGGACCCACCCTGGCGGCGCCTGGCGCGACAACGTCTCGCAACTCTGGACGAGCCTCCTCGAAGACGCCGGGGTCGAGAACATCGCAGCCCCCGCGTCGATGGCGCTACGGCGACGGCCTTCGCACCCCGGTGGTCAGGCCCGCCGAGTCGCCGACCTTCACGGTGCGACGCTTCGGCGACGAGGTCCGCGCCGAGCTCGCGGGTTGACGTGATCTTCGTCCTAACAGCGCTGAGCTCTGGCCTTACGCCGTAGCATCGGTCGTACGGCTCGTCGAGATCGTGACGGCCACCGGGCAAGGTGGCCGTGATGGGCCCACCGAAGACATAGGCCCCAACGGAGCACAACCAGAAACTGAGCGAGCGGCGGGCCGTCGCCGCTTGTTCTGCCGACGCTTTCGAATTGACTCGTCAAGTAGTCCGGGACATCACATCACCCTGAGCGTTAACTGATCGGCTTGCTCCCGGCCTCGCTGCCAAAGTTCGCGCGTGGCGAGGGTCGATTTCGATATCCATCTTCTCCGGTGTGCGGTGACAGAAGACTCGATGGCCGACAACGTCGCGAGAGCACGTGGCCAGATGGCCAGCCGGCACCGCACCTTCCGGGTCACGCGCAGAAGTGGCGAAGACGATTCTGAATGCGCAATGCCGGAAAACTCAAGGCCGATCATCCGAGTCTGGGACTAAATGAACGTCAGGGAGCGTGGCGTCCTGGTCGACCTCGGTTTCCGATGACCGGTTTCTATCCGCTTCTAAACCCTTTCCATTAGAGTGCCGCAGTGGGACTCTATGATGATGCCTTTTTGAGCGAGTGCGGCTGCGGGCACGGCCGCTGCCGGTTTTGGTGATCGGGACCTGCACCCGGGCCTGTGAATGAATCACCCGCTCGCGGGCCTGCCCACGTTCGACGTCATCCCGACTAGCCACCCCGCCGCGCGAGCCTTCTGAATCCAGTCTGAGGCGGTGCGCTCGGGCACATCGAGCTCAAGTGCGATGAGCTTGACCGGCGGAAGGTCCGCGAGCGCTGCGGTGCCGTAGAGGATCTCGATGACCTCCCACCGCTCGTCCTTCATTCCTCGCTTCACCACGGCTTGCGCCATCCATGGGGGGATGATGCGTCCCTCCGCCGTGGTGAGGTCTGCGACCGTCGTCCAGGGTGCGCCAGGATCTTCATCCAGTTGAAGTGCGACGCAGTGGGGGATGGCGACCTGCAGGATCGCCTGCGGCGCGGCGTGCTTCAGGCGGTCGTCGTTGAAGTCCTCGGCGATCGCGCGGTTGACGATGGTCGTGATGATGTAGCGGCCGCGCGTCGCGCTGTAGTGCGCCTCGATCGTGGTCTCGACTCCGGTCGTCTCGTCGACGGCGGTGGCAATGAAGGCTGGCGCGATTCGCAGCGCAGATCCGACTGATTGTGACGCAGCATCCGCCGACATCGTCTTGCCATCGGGTGTCTTCACTTCGACCTTCACCCTCTCATCTTGTCCTACTGGAGAGGAGTTCTGCAGAAACAACCCCTTGACTAAGGATACGCATTAGGAGTGTACTGCTGTCAAACGTCAGATTGAATCCGCAAGAGGAGGCGAGTTCCATGACGACAGCGATGAACTCTGACACTTCCGGTCTCAGCCACGTCTACCTGAGCCCAGATGAGCTCGCCGCGGCTCTTCCGGGCATCACCAAGAACACTCTCGCGATGTGGCGATACGAGAAGAAGGGGCCGCCGTACCGCAAGCTCGGCCGCATCGTCGTCTACGCACTCGACGAGGTCGAAGCGTGGATCGAAGACGGCGCTCGGTCAGGCGGCCCCCATGCTCACTAGCAGGTTGCCTCACGATCATGGACCTGACGTCGACTCGTCGGAGCAGATGATCATTGTCTACACGACCGGGCCGGAGTGCATGCTGTGCACGATGACCAAGCGGCTGCTCGCGCAGCAAGGCGTCCGATTCATCGAAGTCGACATCCGAACCAACCCAGCCGCTCGCGAATACGTTGTCGATGATCTCGGGTACAGCCAAGCACCGGTCGTTGTCGTCAGCAACGAGGAGCACTGGAGCGGATTCCGCCCCGACAAGCTCGACGCACTCGCCTCACGCCCGGGGATCGTCCGATGAGCCAGCGGAGTACGCCGGGAGTGGGGGAGAGCCTAGCCGAAGCAGGGGAGCGAATCCGCGCGGCGGCGCCGATCCGCGGTGATCGCGCGACCGCTGAGGATTGCCGCATCCGCCGCGAACTGATTAACGAAACCCTCGCCGCCCGTTCGGTCGAATCAGGCGACCGCGACTGGCACACGGCCCAACTCGTCGACGGTCACGTCGTCGGAGTCTGGGCCGGCTCCACCGATGGGGCAGAACTGGACCTCACCGTGTGGTGGGGAATCCGCTGCCACTGGGTCGTCATAGATCCGGGATGCCGGCGATTCCAGGAGTACTTCCCGCGAGGCAAGCGGTCGGCGGCCGAGGCCGACCGTCGGTTTCCGCTAGCGCCGTCGCGCAGCATCCGTGATCGTTTCGCACCAGCCGAGTCCTTGCTCGACGGAATCTGGGCACCGACGCGGTCCGACGCGTCGATGGCGAGGTGAACACCGTGCCCGACGACGAAGCCGAGCGGTTCGAGCGCGAGAGTGAAGATATCCGGCTGCAGATCGCCCACGCACGAGCGGCAATCCACGACCGCGAGAAGCAGCGCAAGGAAGCGCGCCGCCAGTACGCGCGCGACTACTACGCGCAGCATCGTGAGGAGTATCTCGAGTACCAGCGGCAGTATCGCGCCGAGCAGCGGGAGAAGGATCCGGAGGCGTACCGGCAGGGCAAGCGCAAGCGGAATCAGCGCTGGCGCGACAAGCACAAAGATGAGGTGAATGCGCGACTCCGCGAGAAGTACCGCGACGACCCCGAGAAGCATCGCGAACGTCGGCGCGAGTTCTACGCCGTGCATGCCGAGGAGCAGCGGGCGCGCCGCCGCGAGTACTACGCCCGCAACAAGGAGAAGCAGAATGCCGCCCACCGCGCATGGCGCGATCGCGAGAAGCGTCGTCGCGATGCGGGGCTGCCAGTGAGTCGCATCCACCGCACGACGAAAGCCGAGCGGCTCGAGAACCGTGCCGCGGCCGACGAGTTCTTCTCACGGGTGTGGACGAAGGAGGAGTTCAAGGTCGCCATGAAGAGCATCGAGACGCCCGCCGACGTGTGGGCTGCGTGGAAGCGCGATTGTCTCAAGGCCCGTGCGGAGTACGCGCTGGCAGAGCAGAAGGAAGAGTTAGCGCGACTGCAGAAGGAACTCGGCCGCGCGAAGCCCGGCCCCAAACCGAAGCCGCGTCCGACGCCGCGAGAGATCGAGGAAGCCCGCATGGATGCCATCGCCCGGCAAGTCAACGAACGCTTGCGTCACCGTGAGCAGCCACGGCAGCCGCACCACCTCGACCCCGCTGCGCCGCATCCGATGCTGCAGCCCAACAACCCGATGGGAATGAGCCGATGAGGATGATCGACCGCAGCCATACCGAGAAGGTGCTCTACCGTGTCGCGATCTGCGCCTTCACGTACTACCCGGAGAAGCCCGAGCAAGAGCCCGGCTACGACGTTGAGGAAGACGTCGCCTGGTGCGCGTTACCGCTCGAGAAGCGACTGCCGCGCCCAGAACTCGAGATGTTGCGCAACGTGATCCGGACGCTGATCACCGTGCCGACGGCGGACCGGCGGCCTTTCATCCTGAAGCTTTCGGAACTGTCGGGTGACGTATAAGCGGGTCGTTCGTTCCAGGCGGCCGATCGTAGCGACCTCCGGCGTGCTCCGGTCCGGCCCTGCGGCATATCCTCCCTCGCTGCGCTCGGTCCGGTAATCCTCGGGCTCGGCACTGCGCACGCCTGCGGTCGCGATGTGAGCCACTGCCAGGAAGAACCCGAGGAGTGGTCAGGGTCGGTCGGGAGGCACTGTAAAGGAGCGTTGAACCGCGTTCGCGCTCACTCCAAGCACGCGGGCGATATGCGTCACCGGCCGGCCGAGATTCCGCAACTCCTGGGCCATGGCAACCCGTTCCGGGGTCATGACCGTTGGGCGGCCCGGGCGCCGACCCTCGCCAGCAGCGGAGGCCATCCCCGCCCGCGTCTGAAGGCTGGAGAGTCGACGTCGCAATGATTCGAGTGCAGCGATCACGTCGGCCGGGTCAGCCTGCCCGCCGGCGGAGAGGAGCGGATCGGAGAGCGAACGGAAGTTAACGCCTCTCGCCGACAGTTCCGCGACCGTACCCATGAACTGTGGAACTGTCGGTGCGAGCCTCGCCGCGCTCGTGACGATGAGCGAGTCGCCCGGCCGAAGAGACTCGACGCAGTCGCGAAGCCCTGCGCGCTTGGCTGCATTGGCGGAGTCGTCATCGGTGAACACAGCGGAGGCGCCGGCGAGCATCAATTGCTCCGCGTCCGACGCCGTCCCGAGTCCCGGTGCGAACTCGCGAGAGTAGCCGACGACGCGAGTCACCGCGAGATGCCCTCACGCTCCGGGCCAGCCGGCGCGACCACCGGGGCCGCGACATCCACTGGCTCCTCCCGCAGGAGCGAACGACGCAACGCGACGAGGCTCGCTACCGTCTTCTGCTCGATCGCGATCGTGAACTTACCGTCGCTCGGAACGTGCAGCTCAGGAATCACCTCACGAAGCGCCACCTCGTGCAAGTCCACGAGAAGGTCTGTCACACCACTCGGCAGGTCACGTCGGGATGCCGCGAACTCGGTCAAGTGGTGCAGTTCGCTCAACCACTGCGTGGCGTCGAACCGGCCCAGTCGGGCCGATTGTGCATCTTCCAGCGCCGCACCTGCCCCGCGGAACGCGTCGCCACCATCGACGCGCTGGGCATCGAACGCAGCCTGACCGTTCCGCTTGAGGATCGTTAGGCGGTCGATGGATGCCGCATCCTCAACAGCGGCGACAAGGGTGCGTGTAGCCTCGAAGGCTCGATCGTGCGTGTCACGGCTCACAAGCCGAGCGGGAGCAGAGGCATGAACGCCGCGAAGGTAGAGAGAAGCCACCGACAGAAGGCTCTCAGCACGGCGAGATGCCACGACTACGATGCGCGTCTGGAATCCCTCAGCGGCGAACCGTTTGGTTGTTCCCATCGCAACCTTCGGATCGAGGAACGCTCCCTCGAGGATGAGCGAGCGCTTGTTCTCCCGCGCGTACCGAATGCAGTCGCGAACCCATCCAGCGGTAGCCCGTGCGAGGCCCTCGCGTGCCTCCGGCGAGGATGCCACGCCAACGTCGCTGCAACGAGGATGGAAGGCACGGAGGTCGTCGCCGCTCACAACTGTGAGATCAGTGTCCGGTTCTGACAGGAGCATGCTCGTTGCGCGCGAGCGGCCCGCCCCAGGCTGCCCTGCGAGAAGCACAAGCTTCGGCGCTGCGTTCGACCGCGCGGAGGGCGAAAACAGCAACGGCACGATGCTGCGTCGCAGGATGTTATCGCGGTCGCTGTCCTCGAGTTCCCACCCGGTCACGACTTCAGCTCCGCAAGCTCGTTGATTCGACCGGCGATTTGGTGGGTGAGCGCCGTCACCGCCTCACGATCGTACGAGTCCACGGTCAGCACGTTGCGTCGCAGCTGAACGATCTCAGCGTCGCGCTCCACGCTGTTCGAAGAGCCGTCGTTCGACGCTCCAAGCAGGATCGCGGTGAGCACCATCGCTGACTCACGCATCGCGTCATACGCGACGACATCGTTCGCGCGCCATGCAGAAATCCCAGCCATACCGGCCTCCCGGGCCCATCGTAGCTGTGTCACGAACTGGGGACCCCGCACGGGGCGTCGACCACGGAGCGTCACACCTGGCCTTTCGTTTGGACTACTTCTAGACGCTCGAATTGCCTGCTCAGGACGCGTAGGTGTGTCGTCGCATAATCGGCCACTGGCCGATTTGCCTCCTGACACGGATCGGCGGACGATGTCGGCAGCGCATGAGAGAGTTCTCACGTACCGGCCCAAAGAAGAGCACCTGAAATGAACGTCGAACCCACGTCCGGGGACAACTCGGAGTCAGTAGTGCCGACATTCGTCGGTGCAATCGATCGGGCGCTGGAGGCGGGCGCTGAGTCGATCAAGATCGTTGTCGAGTCCGACCCGGACGGTCGAGAGATCAGCTCAGTTCGCCTCCTCGATGACGGTGTCGGCTACACCGTTGACCAGCTCGAGACTGAGCTTGATGCAGAACAGCCGGCCTCGTGGTGCCTGCAGCTGTTCGAGGTCTTCGGCGTGGCGCGCGTGCTCAGTCGCTCGGGATTCGAGGCGGATGCGATTGGCCAAATGAGCGTCCGAGCAGGAGGCTTGCTAACCCCGGTGGTTTCAGGTGCCGGCGAGATGAGCGCCGCTGCGATGCTCCCTCTGGCGGGCTACTCGGGCGGGACCGAAGTGATGCTCCGCCGCCCCCGCAGCCGCCTGCCGCTAACCGCCGAGACGACCGTCCAGGCGTTGCTCGCATCCCTCTCCTCGGCCTCCTTCAGCGACCTCGGCGGGGCAGTCTCGGTGAGCATCCGCGTTGTCGACCGCGCGGGGCGGACTTTGAGCCACCTGACCAGGATGCTTCCGATCGCCTTTGCGGACGAGGCGACCGAGCAAGACGGCAATCCAGGCCCCCAGATGTTGAGTTTGCCCGTGCCCGCGAACACGGGGGATTCGCCCAACATTCAGGATGAAGAGCAGTGGACGACCGCCGGTGCCGGGCTGGTTGCGGACGTCAACTTCCGTGAGCCTCCGGAGCGACCGAAGTACTCCATCGACGATGATCAAGAGGGCGATGGCCCAGGCAAGCGAAGCCTGCACTTCACCAGTTCCTTCCCGGCGGGCGCTCTCGTCCTTTCTGCATCCGATGACGACGACATCCCGGTGTTCACTCAGATTCCGGGCATCACCGAGGACTCCCTTGGCGACTATTTCAAGCGGATCGGAAAGGTGTCGTTGTTAGCTGCAGCCGACGAGGTTAATCTCGCACGGCGCATCGAGGCGGGCCTGTTCGCGGAGGAGAAGCTCGGCACCATGACGGCGAGTGAGAAGGTTACTCAGGGCGGACTCGACGTGCATTGGGTTGCTCGTGAAGGGCAACGGGCCAAAGACCACCTCGTGAGCGCCAATCTGCGCTTGGTCGTGTCCCTCGCACGGCGGTACACCGGCCGAGGACTCCAACTCCTCGACCTGATTCAGGAAGGAAACCTGGGCCTGATCCGTGCGGTCGAGAAGTTCGACTATACGAAGGGCTTCAAATTCTCGACTTACGCGACATGGTGGATCCGCCAGGCCATCACCCGCGCGATGGCGGACCAAGCGCGCACAATCCGTATCCCGGTTCACATGGTCGAGCGCATGAACAAACTGCGTTCGATTCAGCGAGGGCTGGACCAGAAGCTGGGCAGGATGCCATCAGTTGACGAGCTCGCGTCGGCCGCAGAGGAACCCGCTGGTGAGGTCGCGCAGATGCTTCACTACGATCGTGAACCGCTCTCGATGAGTGAGCTGGTATGCCTCGAAATGCGTGGGGAAGGCCTCACCTGGGGTGAGCTCGGCGAGCTGATCGAAGACCCCCACTCGATCAATCCGACTGAGCCGATCATCGCCGAAATGCGCCGCCGCCAGATCGATTCGCTGCTCGATTCGCTGTCTGAACGCGAAGCCGGCGTCATCCGCATGCGCTTTGGCCTTGACGGTCGAGAGCCGATGACGCTCGATCAGATCGGCGATGTCTTTGGGGTGACTCGGGAGCGGATTCGTCAGATTGAGAAGAGCACGATGGAGCTGCTCCGTCACCCGTCGCGGTCGGAATCCCTTCGGGACTACCTCGAGCTCGAGTCCGCCTGAAGCCGGTGGCAGATGTCGTCTGCTACGGCGACGGCGTCGAGGTGCTCCCAATAGCGCAGCACCTCCCAGCCTGCGTCAGCCATCTTCTGGTCGGTGAGACGGTCCCGCTCGACGTTGCGCGCGAGCTTCGGCTCCCAGTAATCGCGGTTCGACTTCGGCATGATGAAGTGATCAGGGCACATGTGCCAGAAGCACCCATCAATGAAGACGGCGACCTTCGCACGGGTGAACACGACATCGGCGCGTGAACGCAACCCAGCGACCGGCGCGAAGTCTACGCGGTACCTTAGGCCTCGAGCGTGAAGAATGCGCCGGACTCCGAGCTCTGGGCTGGTATCCCTGCGACGGTTGGCAAGCATCGTCCGTCTGGCGCCCTCGTTGCTGGGAGGCGGAACGGCGAGACTGCCCATGAAGCAAGCGTAGGCCGCCGGCGCCCCACCGTCAGAAGCTCAAGAAGTATGAACCGTCATCGAGTGCGGTGAAGACCGCTTCGGTGGCGCCATATCGATGCAGATCTCGTGTCGTAACGAATGCGTCGCCGGGAATCCCCAACCGGTGCCGAAACCACAAGCCGATGTCGGCGTTGTCTGGCACGCTGTGCAACGCCTTGTCGCCGTCCTGAGCGACCGTGAGAAAGAGCGTTGCTCCGTCATCAGCGTGGACTGCGAAGGGGATGCCGCGGTGAGGAAAGAAGCCAGATCGAGCCACGGTCGCAGGCACCGGAATATATGCCTCGGCGCGCCGTCGGCTTCCGCGCTGGCCCCAGTTCAGGCCAGCCCCCGCGTTGTGAACTTCGCCCGGATTCTTCGTGCGTTGAACGAGGGGAAGCGAGATCTGAGGTCGCCCGGTGAGTTCAGCGTGGGTCAAGGGCTTCGTGCCTGTGACTCGTCCCCGGACCTCCTGCTCGAGCACTTCGTAGATCTCCACCTGAGAGAAGACATCGGGTCCGTCTGCCGGGACAAACCCGGTCGCAGAAGATCGCAATAGCCGCCACGCTGCCTCCGCATCGATGGAGACCATCGTCTCGCGACGTGTTCCGTCGACTCCGAAGGCTGTCGCGGAGTAGTTCGCAGAGCCGAACCACGCCTTGATCGGGATGCCGCCCCTCAGCCACACATACAGCTTCGAATGGTCGGAGATGCCGGTGGGAGCGTATGCGATTCGGAGCCAGGCACCCGAGACGGCGCTTGCGGCAGCGACGTACGCCTGGTGTGCCCTGAGATGCATGCCGTCCGAACCAGTCATGCCGATGTTCAGCCGGATGCTGAAGTCGCGTTTCAGGTGCTCGCGCGCTTCCAAGATGTGGAACATCGCGAAGCTCGCAGAGGCGTAACCCGTGAGAATGTGGAGCTCATCCGCGCCCTCTGCCAACGGTGACAGCAGGACCTGCTGGAACAGATCGTCGCGGATGAGATCCGTGCTCACGTCAGTTGGCTACCGCGACTTCCTCGAGGGACGGCACCATGTGCAGCAGGTTCGCGTCGACGCTTTCGTAGCTGATTCCGGCGAAGGAGCGGAACAGGGCCGTGAACACAGCGCGGGCCCCGTCGACCGGAACGGCCATGCCGATCTGCTTGCGCACGCTCTCCTTCGACCCTTCGAAGATGAAGTCGTCGGGAAAGGTCTGGATGCGCGCGCGCTCGCGATTGGTGAGCGCCCGCGGCTCCTGCCAGTGATAGACGTGTGTGCCGCCGCCACCCGACCCCGTCACGGTGTAGGACGGCTTGGCATACTCGAGCCTGCGGTAGATCTGACTGATGCGAGCGCCGGCCACATTGAGCTGGAGATGCTCCGGCAGGTCAGCCGTGAACGCGTTCTGGCCGGGGAGGATGTGGGTCAATCGCTCCACAACCTGCTTCGCCTGGCGCGTGAGCTCGTGGTTCGGCGCATCAGACGCGATCGGCGGCTTCGAGAGACGTCGACCGACGCTGACATCGACATCCTCATACAACGAGGGCGCGGGCACGGCGAAGTCGATATCGAGGTCGGCGCGGATGCCGACGATGAGAATGCGGTGACGGCGTTGCGGCACCCCGTACTGCTCGAACTTGTAGAGGTGCGGGTAGAGCCGGTAGCCCTCTTCGCCGGCAACCTGGAGCGCCGAGAGGATCATCTTGAAGGCTTGGCCTTCGTTGCTGCTCTGCAGCCCGCCCACGTTCTCAGCGACGAACCACTTCGGGTTGTGTGCCTCCAGCGCATTCACACCGTACTGATACAGCGGGCCGAAGCTGCCGTGGATGCCCTTCTGCTCACCTACGAGGCTGAAGTCATTGCACGGGAAGCCGAACGCGAGACCATCGATGGGAGGCAGGCCGCGGATGTCGAGCTTGCGAACGTCCTGATGGATGACCGATTCCTTCGTCGCACCCGGGATGTTGCGGCGATATGTGGCGCAGGTGCTGTAGTCGTAGTCAGACGCCCATGCGTGGGTGACCTCGATCCCGGGGACAACATCTGCAGCATGATGGGCCCCGAGCGCGATTCCACCTGGCCCGCAAAACAGCTCGCCGAGCGCGAAGGTTGTCATGTGTCTCCGTTCGTCTCGTCCATTCTCGCCCGGGCGTCCGACATCCCGTGTCACCACGCCCACGTTCACCCCCGCTTCGGGGCGAATCCCAACCGAGCGGCTTCATCGAGGATCTTGACCGCTTGCGTCACCTGCTTGGCCGTCGGGGTCTTCCCCGCCGCAACGAGTCGACCAACGCTGAAAGCGATGCCACGTTGCCACCCCTGCAGGTTGTCGGTCTCCTTCGCCCAGGAACTAAGCTGGAACCACGCCTGACTCCCGAACTCCTCCACTCGTTCTCGAGCGGCAACGTCTTCGTCGTCTGCTGCGAGACCGATCGCGGCCTGGCTCGCGGCAACCGCCATGCGCGTATCGTCCGGCGCAGGCTCGGACGTGGTGAGCGCCGAACCAGGGTTCCAGACGATGTCCTGCACTGCAGACCACGCGGCGGCAGTCTTCGACCAACTCGATACGTTTCGTGCTCCGGCATTGCGGATGAGGTTCGCGTGGACTTCCGGGGCGACAGCGGTCACGGCGTCTCGCCAGGCGTCTCCGGCGTCCTGACGCCGAGCGATGGTGTCTAGATCGAGCCGTCCCGCAGTCCGGTTCGAGATCAGCGCGATCGTGTATCCCACGTCGACGGCCTTGTACCCGCCGAGATCGAGCGAGCCGATGACGCGGTCAGTATCTGCCCACAGCAAGGCCTTTGCGACGAGGCGCCGATAGTACTTCTCATCAGGCACGCCACCGGATGCCGGTCCGTGCTCGAGGTTCATGAAGACCGCAAGCGACTTCTCTGCGCCGGCGGCAACGACCTGCGGCATCTGAAGCCACGCGAGCTCGTACTTCGCGAGCTCAGCCTTATCGAAACGGCGAGTGCGGTCATACTTCCGCTTGAAACGCGCCTCAGCTCCGAGGGCGCGCGCCGCGGCGGTCTCCGTCGCGAACTGCCCGCGGATGCGTTCGAAGAACCACAGCTTGCCAGTCTGATCCGCAGAAAAGTCCACGGCACGCGAAAGCTGCTCGATGCTCTGAAAGAAGCGATTGTTTGAGGTGAGGTCGCCCATCCGAACGGGGCTTTGACTATTCGCGAACCGCGCGATCTGCAGAGCCATCTCGTCGGCGCCCACGGGAAGAACGGTGAGCTTCGCCTGAACAGACACGCCAGCAAGGCTGATTCCATCGTGATATTTGGCGTGGTGCAACGACGCCGTCGTCTGCCCGCCGTTCACGATCTCTAGGCCCGTGATCGAAGTGACGACATGATCCCCGCCAACCAGCGATCGCTCCAGTTCGGTCGCCGTCAGGGATAGTCCATTGTTGAAGGCGAAGAACGACCCGGGTGTCTCTCGCAGGCTTTGCCGGATGCCCTTGTTCACGCGGTTGCTCACCTGGAGGAACGCGCGAATATTGCGACCCAAAATGCTTGCACCGTGTGCCTGATAAAGATCGGCGATGAGGTCGCCGGGAAGGACCATCAGGTAGGAGCTCACATCGTGCTCCCCAATGGGCCCGAGAACGCGGACACCTCCTCCCGGTTGATCGGTGAAGTGAATCTTCTGCTCGCGGACCGCAGTATGCGCCACCGCAGTTGCGAGATCGCCGGCATCCCAGACCGTGAGTTCTGCAGGGATCCCCGCGATGCTCTCTAGGTCCGCCTGCTGCGTCTCGTAGGACCCATTCGACATTGCGACGATTCGGATGGCCCGGATCTCACCGCTCAGATCCCGGAGGTAGGAGATTGCGCGTGTCGCGTCTCCATCGCTTTGAGCGGCTGCCGGCAACAGTCGCGTAAGCTGCGAAGTTGCATCGCTTACAGCGGGGAGCAACTCGCGCTTATCGCGGACCTCGCCCCATCGGCTTGGGGCGAATTCGGTGACGATGACAGTGAGCCGGCCAGTGTCAGCGTCCCAATCGAACGCATCGATACGCCCTACGGGGGCAGCAAACCACTCTGGGCCGTTCAGCTGGCCGGCTTCTTCGAGCAGAGCCATGCCTTGCCCGGTGAACGCTTGGGAGGACGGAATCCCTTCGTTCTCTGCAGAGATCGAGACGATCGTTCGCAGCGTGTCCAGCGGGCTGCTCGCTTCCAGCATTGCGGTCTCCTTCTGATCCTTGCTTCAGCTCAGGTGACGTTCGCGCCCGAGCGCCGCGAATGCGCAATCCACGACGTCATCGTCATCGAGCAGGCCGTCAGGGTCGGAGTCTGCGGAAACATCCTCGTCCTCGACGAAGTAGGTAAGAGCCGCGTAGACGATCGACCTCTCGTCGTCGTCCAGAGACGCCCAATCGCCCATGAGATCACTGAGGTCGTCATAGATGCGCGCCGCCAGCCGGTCACCGTTCAATTCGCGGACGTGGTGCTCCGCCTGGAACAGCATGGCCATCGCGGTGGTGTAGTCGACTGGGACTAACATCGGCTCGAGGATTGCGGCGTATGCCGCGGATGCCTGGAGGAAACGCGTTCTCGCGTCCGCGGCCGCAAATGAGATTGATGCCGATTCCACGCCAGCGATCGCACCCGGTTCCTCCATACCCAGGTTCGCCCCGTCGCTCGACGGTGTCTCGGGCGAGACCGAAGGGACCTCGATCTCGGGCTCCGAAGCCGCCCCGCTTGCCTTCGCGGCCTGCCTGGCAGCAACGTCCGATTTTTTCGCCTCAAGCTCGTCAGCCACGTCGATGGTGGCGCGATCGAACGCGTGGTCCACGATCGCCTTGATGTGTTCTTCCGGCAACGCTTCTACGGCGATCCGTCCGAACTCGCGACCGATCAGTATGAGTGCGCGTCGCAACGCAAAGCGCCGGTGGTACGCGCCCTGTCCGATGCGGTCGAGATGCGCCTGAACGATCAGCCGCCCGAGGATCCCGTACCCCGTCAGGGATACGCGATCGGTGAGGTTGATGAAGTTGTCCTCGTCGAGTCGCAAGCATGCGTCCTGTCCGAGCAGGTATCCGCGCCACCACGCCTGCCGGAACACACCGCGTCGCCTGCCTAGGAGACGGTCGGTGCGAGAGTCCGATCGGGCTTGCCCTTCATCATCCACTAGCGTGCGGTCGGGATCGCCCTGCATCGCGGGCCATCGCCAGATCGCCACATCCGGCAGCACGCTGAGTGTGATGA
Source organism: Microbacterium sp. F51-2R (assembly GCF_052180235.1). GTDB lineage: Bacteria > Actinomycetota > Actinomycetes > Actinomycetales > Microbacteriaceae > Microbacterium. Next base: position 3,107,042 of record NZ_CP197470.1, read on the forward strand.
AGGCCCACACCTCTTCATCTGCGGCCTCAACCGGAAGCATCGGAACCGATTCGGTGAAGAGCACTGCCAGCTCCTGGTCAAAGGTGTAGGTCTGCTGGTTCCGCATATGGGGAAACCCGTGCTTCTCGGCTAGTGCCACGACCGAATCTCGGAGCCGATCCAGCATTCCTTTGTCGACGCGAGTCGGTGCCGTCGCGTAGAACCGGCGCCCTTCGACATCCGTGTTCACGTACGCGGTCGCAGTGACGGGCGACAGTTCCCACAACTTCGAGACAGCGATGATCGCCTCATCAATGGGCATGCGCGGCCAGCCAGGAGGAAGTGCCGGCTCACCCATTCACCCGCTCCTCACCAAGCCGGCCCTGCAATTCGACGTCGAAGCTCGCCGCGTCGTATCGGGCGATGTTCTGCAGCAGCTCGAAGTCCTTCCGGAACAGGCCGAGCGAGGCAGAAAGCGCATCTCCCAGCGAGCCATCGGGGTAGTCGTGGTCGTGCTCGTAGACATCGTCCTCCGCAAGCGCCAGGCGCATGAGCTCCCTCTGGATGTCGATGAGCAGAGAGGATGTCATTGCGTTTGCCGTCTCGCCCCCCGGCTCCGCCATCATCCGCTGTACGTTCTCATTCGACTCGTTGACGAAAATGCGTACCGCGGCGTCGATAGGCGCTTCGAGGTCGGCCATCTCGACCTTCACCAGCCACCGGGCGTTGTGCAGGTCAACAAAGGGGTGCTGCCCCGCCGACACCGGAATGATCGGGAGTCGAGCCGCGATGCCTTCCAGCATGACGTGCCACTCCACCGACCAGAGGACCGATCCCATCTCCGTGGGCGCAAGCTCATCTCGGTCTCCCACTCCCGGGGCCACGAGGACCACCTTCGCTTCGAGTGTGAGGGAGCCCCCTGCTGCCCCAATCGGGATCAGCACGCTGGTGCTGACTTCGGCGCCCTCGACAGGAACGATCCGGGAGCTCCCGCGGAGTCCAACGCGGCTCGTGCGCCACGCAAGGCTCACCCCGAACTCGGCGTCGTCGGAGAGTCCGACCGCGCCGGCGAGCCCTGCAGTATCCAAGAGCATCTCCACGCTCGCCTGGATACTCTGGAAATACGTCCAGTCCGTTGCCGTCGTCATGTTGTCGTACGACGGACCGTCCTCGACTGCGATCGTCCAGCGGTCGATGCGCGCAGCCGTTACAGGCAGGGTTCGGTAGCCGCGGCTCGAATGCGTCATACCAGGGCCTCCTTCGAGATCTGGACTGCGATCGCGACCCTGCGGGTATGAGCCACCCGAAGGTGTAGGCCTTCAGCCTTCAGCATCGGGCCGTCGATCACTGCTCCGCTCGCGATCACCTCGTCGCCTGCGACCCAGCCGATGATCGCGGCAGGGGTGTCGACATCGGTCTTCGCCGCTCCACCGCCCGCTTCCGCGACTACACGAGGCTCCGCCGTCACCCTCCAGCGCGTGAGGTCAGCACCGGGACGAACTCGAACCGCGAGCGGGAAGTCCACGACGATCTCATCGCCATCGATGCCCGTGGGAAGTGGGTCACCATTGACAGTCACGTTGAGCTCCACTCTCGAGCGCGTGCCTTGGCTCCTGCGTTGCTTCTCTGCTCCCTTTCCCGTAAACCCCATGAGGTTCTCCGCGAGCGTGCGCGACAGGTGTGCGACTCCGCCGATGCTCGACTTGGAGTCCTCCGGATCTGGCGCCTGCAATCGCACGCTCGTGGCGGTTCGGATGCTGTCGAGTGTCCATGCGACGGGTCGGAGCTTCTTCGCACCGTGCTCCCGTGCCCATGAATCGTGGGTCACCGGCTCCGAGCGGGCGAAGTCATCTTCCATTGCAGCATCCGCGAGGAACACCCCCGCCAAGAACTGACCATGCGGATCCGGGTCGACCTTCTCGTAGCGGACCACGAAGCGAGGCCCACGCATGAGAGCGACAGTCGAATTCAAGTCGCGGCGAAGCTGACGTTCCAGCGATTCGGCCTGGAGGGCGCGGCGCACAACCATGACCCCTGTCCGAGGGCGGTTCGGGTCCAGGGGGAGGGAGTGCGACTCAGCTTGCCATGAGGGCTGGTAGTCCGCCTCTGTCTGCACCCGGGTGGCTTCTCTGTATGCGAGTGCGAACTGCTGGATCTGCGGGTAGTCGTCGATCTCGAGGCGTAGCGGTTCGCCGTCCACCGAGTACGCGAATCGGATGCTCGCCTCGCCGCCGGCAACCGCGAGGTGCGGCCACGCCCACGTCATCGTCGCGTCGCGGATCGAATCCATAATGGCAGCAAGTCCCTCGTCGGAGTCAGCCGACGGATCCTTGGGAGCGAGAACGGCAATCGTCGTGCCTGTGCCGCCCTCCTTGGTCAACATGTTGAGGCGCTCGGCCAGGTCGGTCGCCGCCGGGCCCTCGAGCGGGAGCACTCCGTTCTCGGGGCGCTGGCCCCACCAGTGGCGGCCGGTGAAGCGACGGCCCTCGTGCGTGAACCCCGAACCGACGCTCGTCGCGATGAATCGGTCAACCAACTGTCCGTCCATCTCCGTCCGTGTATATACGAGGCACGTCCGGACCGAGCTCGCGTCGTACAGCACTCCCTTGCCGAACCCATATGTTCCACCGCCGAGCTCCCGACGAAGATCGCGCCCGATGTCGAACACGAAGTTGCGGAAATCGGTTCGCACGCCGTCATCGACCGCCTGATCAGCTGGCGCAGGTCCGGACAAGCCGCGAGTACCGCCGTCGCGAACGACAAGTGCGTCGAGGTTGCCCGTGGCGAGAAGCGATCCGAGCCGATCGGCCGGCGCGGGCAGTGGATCCGCGAATACCAGATCGCGAAGCGTGGCAATTGATGCGGCATCGAACCGGACGGCATCGATCGCGAAGTCGATGGATCCGTCGCGATCGACACGCGCATCCCAGCTGTTCTGCAGCGACTCCCGCAGGAAGACTTCCCAGAACCCGAGGTTGGGCTTGCCAAGCGCTCGCCGAGCCGCGTCGCCGTCGATCATTCCGGTGGGCGGGACCATCTCGGAGTAGAGGTCAAGCTTCATCGGCGTCTTCCAGGCCCTGCTCGTCTGCCTTGTCCGCGGCGTCGAGAGCTTCGGCTTCTTCGATGTCCGCTGCGCCCGGCACGTTGGCGATCACGTAGCCGATGGCCTTGTCGGGAGTCGACGATTTCGGGAAGTCCACCGAGATGCCGGTGACGATACCGGCTGCGTCGAGCGGTACGCGCGTGGTTGCGCTCGCGGCGGGCGCAGAGGTGCGGTCGAGGAAGTACAGACGCAGGATGCCTTCGTCCGGATGCCGTCCGGAGCGCTCGACCAGCAGGTCCGCACCCTTGGGCGGCGTCTCGCCGTCGTGCCAGTCGATGCCTGCGACGCGGTCTTCGGCGCTCGTGAGGATGCGGATGTTCGCGAGGTCGTCGTCGGTAGAGGCAAGCCGACTTCGGACAACTGTGCCGATCTGTCCGATGCCGGGAAGATCCAGCTTCTCGCCGTTGGGGCCCTCCATGATCACCACGCGCCATGTCCGCAGCGAGTTCTGCTGGAGTTCGTCTTTGAGGTAGTCGGTGAGCAGTGCGCGGGTCATCTCGCGCTGGTCCTCATCGAACTCGTACTGCTCAATGAAGCGCAGGATGTACTCCGCGGGCACGTCGCGGTAGCCGCGGAGCGACTGCTTGAGCGAAGCGCCAGCCGGGAAATCCGCGACGTCGCCGCCGTAGCGCTGAACGGTCTCGAGCAGGTTTTTCGCTGCCGACAGGTTGCGATCGAGGCGTGCGCCGTCCAACCGTCGGAACACGGTTGTCTGCGGGTTGCGGCCGCTGTACGACAGCGAAGCGTTCACGGCGTTTCGCATCTTCGCGGCTTCGGTGATCGCGAGGTCCGGGTGCAGTCGGATGCGCACGCCGAGCTCGACCGGCGACAAACCCTCGCGCCGGTATCGCGCGATCTCGTCGCGGATCTCCTGCTCGACCTTGGACAGGTCGCGGAACCATCCGCGCAGTTCGTCGGTCATCCAGACCCGACAGAGATCCTCGTACCCTCCGCGGTAGCCGAACCAGCGGCCCATCTGCAGGAGCGTGTCGTAGGCGGATGCCGAGCGGACGAAGTAGCTGGACGTCAGCCCCTCCAGTGTCAGACCGCGCGAAAGGGTGTTGCCGCCGATGACGATGGCGGTCGTTGGGTTCGCGCTCGAGTAGCTCAGGCGGTCGGACGACTTGTAGTTGTCGACGACGATGTCGATGTCATCGACTGTCGCGCGCAACGTCCCCTTCAGCTCAACCCATGCGATCGATTCGTAGCCGAAGCTGCCGGCCGGCACGCGCGCCGACTCGGACATCCACACCTCCTCAAGTTCGAGGAGAACGCTCGTGTCGTCGGTCGCGATGCCGACGCGTACCGCTTCGAGAGCGTCGAAGACGATGTCCCGCGTGCGAAAGTGTGCGTCCGAGAGCATCGACGTGTGGATCAGCATCGAGGAATGCTGTCCGTGCCCGTTCCGAATCCGCTTCGCAGCGGTCGAGAGGATGAACCACAGCATCGAACGGCGGAGCTCGGAACCGAGAGTCGGGCTCCAAGTCTTCACCGCACCCAAGCCGGCCGGAGGCCGGGCGGACACGGCCTCTGCCGCCGGAATTGTCCGGATCATGTCGAGGCCCGCATCGTCCGGTGAGTCGATACCGCCAAACAGACGCTCCGGCCCGAAGTAGCCGTCGGGCTTCGGCATCGACACGATGACGGTACGGGGGTACAAGTCGTTTTCGTTGCTGGGGTCGATCAGGAGGTTCGCAAAAGGCGTCGCGGTATAGGCGACATATGCGCTCCGCGGGTGATTCAGGATCTCGCGGAGCAGTCCGTTAATCGTCGAGGTGCGGCTGGCGTCCCCGACGTCGATGCTGGCCTGATCGGCCTCGTCGTCGATGAGCAGCAGGGGAGCGTGTTGCATCGCGATCTTCCCCGCGCCGGTCATCCAATCCCGTAGACGGCGAAGTCGTGCCGGATTCTTCTTGATGACGGCGATGAGAGCTCCGTCGAACTTCGTGAAGAGCGCAGCGGCGCCGCTCGACTGTGCGAAGTCCTCACCCCGTTTCGTCAGCGGATACCACTCGACGGAGTCGCCGACCAGCACCTCATCAATACGAGTCTGCGTCTGATCGCGGAGGATGTCGGTCACGCCGGAGAGCACGACGATGAGCTTGTAGCCTGCGTCCGCTGCCTTCGCCGCGAGCGCAGTGAAGTTCGTCGTCTTACCGCTCTGCACGTAGCCGAGGACCAGGCCCCGGTCCGAGAACTCGTGAGTGCCCGGAGCGTTCAGCTTCGACAACGTCAGACTCGTCACCTTGTCGATGTCGGTAACGGCAACATCGCCGAGACGATCCTCAAGGATGGCCTTCACAGGGGGCCAGAAGCGATCGGTAGCTTTCGGCCCCGGGTACCACGGCGTGTGCGGAGTCTTCGGGTCGACGACCACTTCGACGCCCGCGATGTCGGACATCCGCATCTCGTGTCGCGCGATCGCGAGTTCGATCAGCTCTTCCGGTGTTCGCGTCGCTCGAAGGAAGCTCCGTACCGAATCGAGCGATTGTCCTCCGGCGACCCAGGCGCCGACCATGTTCGCAAAGGTGTCGATCTCATCGTGCGTGTATAGGTCACTCATTAGTCCTGAATACTCCCCATCAGTAAGTAGTTGGCACGTGCGCCCGCGTCATCTCCCCAAGGCGCGGTCGTCTGGCACCCGGTAGGCGCCGGCTACTAGAGCCCGCCGAACGTCTCGTCGAGAATCGCCTTGAATGCCTTGGCGGCGGTGTAGTCGAAATGGATGCTCTGGGTGGGGGAGTCACCCGGCCTCGGGCCGCCCTGCTTGTAGTTGTAGAGGTAGAGGTAGAGCGTCCCGTCCTCGTCCCGGACCGTCTGCACGTATCCATCCACAGTGCTCTGAGGTGGCTTCACGTGCCGATCACCAACCACGAACTTCCCAATTGCCGCCATGACTCACCCCTCTTGCTTGGTTGGAGCATCAGCGCCCCGGTTGAACGCTATCTAGGAAGTGCTTCGGGACGCATCCCAACATCACGGGGAGTCGCATGCACGCGCGCCCCCTGGCGCAAAGCCGGCAGCCACGCCCCATAGAAATTGCGAATCGACGCCGGCGACGGACGGCGAGTACCTGCGGCTGCTTGCTCCTTGACCCACTTCTCGTAATTCGCAAAGGTCTGCTCGGTGCCGGACACCACAGAATCCGCGATGAAGTCGACGATCGCCTGCGCGTAGTCGTCCTCGGTGAAAGTCAGCAATCCCTTCTGCCGCCCCTTGGCTGCCGTCGCTAACCCCATCGACTCGAGGGCATCATTCCATCCGTCGTAGCGCTTCTGGATTGTTTGGCGAGTAGGGGGCCATGGTTTCGCGCCTTTCGCGGACGTCAAGCCCATCGCGTCGAGCAGTTCGCCGCGCAGCTCGTTGTAGCGAGCGCCGGTGATCGTGAGGGTCCCGTCGTCGAGGGCGGCCCGCTGCGCGGCGCCGATGATGCCCAGGATGGTCGCAAGTTCCTCAGGGGTGACGGATGCCTCGATCAGGTGCGCTCCGAGCTCGTCGAGCAGCTCCTGCGGGAGGTTCACGACTGCCCACGCGTAGTCGGGCTTGAGCCGGAGCTCCGAGCCGAGGAGGAACCAGACACCAGCTTCGAGGGCGACATTGGAGAAGATGTCGACGTCGTTGTTCTGGTCGAACACGATGCCGGACGCCTTGAGCGCATCATCGGCAACGACGACATCCATGGCCGGATACAGCACGGCCAGCCGGAAGATCGTCTCGGCGCGCGTGAAGCCCTGGTGCGCGAGATCCGACGCGACGTCGCGGAATGACGCCAGGAACTCGTCGCGGGCCTTTGCGGCGACCGCCGACTTTGCGGCCTGGCGGGCAGCACGGGATGCCTCGGCATCCGGGCCGCCAAGCTTCACGACGATCTGCCGCACACCCTCGCGAGTAAGGCCGACAGATGCCGCAATCTCCTGGAGAGTCGCGCCATCGGCGTAGCGGTCGAGGATGAGCTGGTTGCGGTCGCTGATCGGGGTCGTCGTGTTCATCGGGTGCGGCTCTCGGATCGAATCTCGTTGGTACGCACTCACCATAGACTATGCGCTGAGCAAAAAACTACTTGTGCAGTCAGCGGTCGTTGTGCCATGCTCATCACGTCGGGCCGAAACGCTCGGCGGAAAGCACTACCTGGCGGCTCCGGACGGAGACGCGTCACCACATAAGAAACCCGGCAGGGCTTCTGGAGGGTCATCACGACCCGCAGCAGACCAAGCCGGCCTCGAGCCGGCTTTTCTGTTCCAGGGGCTCTCCTCAGCGAATGAGGAAGAGCAATGAACACCACCGACGCAACAGCATTCTCCGCATTCGACGCGGTCATCAAGTTCGACAAGCTCGTCGAGCAGACGGTCGAGCGCATCACTCGCTTCTCAGGATTCGTTCCGGCGCGGCACTTCGTGCCTGTGATCGATGTGATCGACCTGGAGGCGAACCCGCGTTCCTCGAAGGTCGGGCAGGTCACCGCCGCGATCCGCGAGTCGATCGAGAACACCCCGAACGACTTCCCCTTCAAGACGAAGGGCATCCTGCTGGGGGCGTCGAGCTACCGGCGCCTCGACCGTGATCGCATCGGCGTGAACTTCGAGAAGCGCAAGATCGAGGGCATTCTCGATGGCGGCCACAACACGCTCGCGATCGGACTCCACGTGCTCGCCAAGGCGGGGGTTCCCGACGCCGAGATCAAGAAGGTCAAAGTCTGGGACGACTTCCGTGCACTGTGGCATGCGCGGGCCGAGGCGGTCGACGCGCTCCGCGCGAAGGTGCGCGATGGCGACAGCACCGACCTGGACTTCCTGATTCCGGTGGAGCTCATCGTTCCCTCCGACCCCGAGGATGAGGTCGTGACCGAGGAGTTCGAGGCGTCCCTCCTGGACATCTGCGCGGCGCGCAACAACAACGTTCAGCTCAAGGTCGAGGCGAAGGCGAACAAGCGCGGCTACTTCGATGACCTGAAGCAGACGCTGCCGTCCTACATCAGCGAGCGCGTGGAATGGCAGCAGGGCGACCCGAAGCCGATCAAGGTGGCTGACATCGTCGCGCTCGCGTGGATTCCGCTCGGGATGCTGGAGCCGATGCCTGCATCCGACGACGGCAAGCCGGTCGCTCCGCCGCTTCCGCAGAACCTGTACCGCAACAAGGGTGACTGCGTCGTTCGCTTCGAGCGGCTGATGAGCTCGCCGGTGGTCACCAAGGAGCACGGCGCGGTCGCGGAGCTGCACAACATCCCGGTGTTCAGCGCCCTGGCGATCGCGGGGCAGATCCCCGCGCTGTACGAGCTGATCTACCGCAAGTTCCCCGAGGCGTACAACAAGAACGGGGGACTTTACGGGCGCATCACGGCAGTGAGCAAGATGAACCCCGCGAACTCGAAGACTCCGCACAAGATGCGCTTCACCGACCAGGACGCGAAGTACGCGAGCCCCGAGGGCTTCATCATCCCTCTCGTCTACGGCCTCGCGGCCCTGCTCGAGCGCCGCGAAGATGGCACGATCGCGTGGAAGACCGACCCGACGACCTTCCTCAATGACAACCTCGACGAGATCGCGAAGCGGTTCAAGGGCATCATGCAGATGGGAGACTTCGACCCGCAGAAGGTCGGCAAGTCCGGTCCCGCCTACACGATGGTGCGCGACACGTACACGACCCTCCTGCTGGCAGCGAAGGCAGGGGAGGCAGCCTGATGAGTGACGACATCGAGTTCAATGTCGGCCTGGTCGCGATCACGATGCGGCCTGCGGATGTCGACTTTCGCGGAGTCCCGGTGTCAGCCGGCCGCGGTGGCGTCGAGCAGGAGGGCAAGCTTCGCGAGGCGGTGATCGAGTCGAGCGATGGGTTGCGCATGACGATCGGGTGCACGGTCTGGGAGGACGGGTCGGCTGATGTCCAGCCTCTCGACTTCCTCGCCGGCCCTGATGCATATCGGCGACTCGAGGCCGCCGGCCGCATGACGCTCACCGATGCCGGCGATGGCGCTCGGGTGGCGTTGCTGCGCACCCTCAAGTACGGCGATCGCGGCTACCCGTCGCTCGCGTCGGTTACGTGGGAAGAGCTGAGCGAGCTCGCGGGCACGGATGCTGCGGACCTCCTGATCTCGCACGGCGCTCGCGTCGGGGCGTACGAGGACCTCAGGCCGCAGCCCCGCCAGTACCGCGAGCACCCCGCTTTCGCGGTCTCGGAGGATGGCCTCGAGGCGGTCTTCGCCGCGTTCGCGATCACGCGGGTGATCCCGATCATGAAGAGCTTCGGCCGAGACGGTGGAGTGGAGGCGTTGTACTGATGGCCGGATATGTCGTCGAGTTCCCTGATCACAACACCTATGGCGAGGTGATGAAGGGGTACTTCTCACTCATGCGCGGGTTCGGGCTCGAATTCGCGAACCGCAGTCACGGCATCCTCTCGCCGACGCATGGCGCGCGCTGGTTCGATGATTACGTCGCATGGCGGAACGAGCAGGATCCGGTTCATGTGAAGCGGCGCCAGTCGCCGGCCGACCCGAGCTTCTTCCTGCGGGAGTTTCTGAGTGCACCCGAGACCGTATACCGCGAGGTGATCCCCAACACGGGGGATCTGCGCGTTCTCTCCAAGAAGATCATCGATACCCGGAACACGTGGCTGCATTTCGCTGATGAGCCGTCGGTACTGCATCTGCGGGAGGCCGCGGAGTATTTGCGCGACTTCGGCACGAGAGCATCGATGAGTGTCACTGGTCCGGCTACCCGCATGATCAAGCGGATCGACCGCATCAAGTCGGGGCAGCACCAGCCGGGGCAGGCGCTGGCGACCTCCCCGCAGCAGGATCCGTCGGCTCTTGCCGGCGGCGGCGAACCGCCCGCCGAGATCCCGCTCGAGCCCATTGCCAACGAGCCTCGTCCTCCGATCGGGTCCCTTTGGCGCGGCGACGTTCCCGCCCGGCGGGTGAAGGTGACCCGCACCCGTGACGTGGTCGACATCGCGACCGGTGCGTCGCTTCGCGGTGAGATCAGCGGCGATCTTGGCGAGAAGATCCGCCAGTGGACTTCTCCTCGCCCGCTCGGCGATCTGTGGGTTGCCACCGACGGAGCCGTCGGCGGCTTCGTCGAGGGCCAGGAGCGTCTTCTTGGCTACACCGGCGAAGACCCCGAAGGTGAGACCGCTCGCGGATTCCTTGTGAAGTGGTTCTACGACATCCGTGACGGCAAGCTGGTCGACATCGACTCAGAGTCGGCGCTCGGCGATGCCGTGGGAGCGGAGTTCGCCGAGCAGGCGCGCGAGATCGAGGATGCGGTGGCCGGAGTGGTGGAGCCTGGGGGAACCATCCGCGTGACCAACTACGGCGACGTGCTGTATCTCGACGAGACGGGAACGTCTCGCATCGCTGTAGTGACGCCGGAGACGTGGTTCCCAGGGCACTTGGAGTAGGAGGCGGCGCTGGCTAGCTATCTGGGGAGCCGTTCGTTAAGCGCATCATGGGGACAGGGCACCTAGAGGTAGTCGACCTCAGACTTAGCGTTGCGCGCGGCTACGCTCCTCAACGACGCCCTGCATCACCCGAGTCTGAACCTTATTGAGTGCTTCCATCCGCACGGACGTGGGGAGCGTTTCAAGCTCGTGGACCGCCCGCTCGATCGCCTCCTCGATCGACGGACGAGCCCGGGGCGCTGGGTCAGTGGATCGAACCACGGGCAGGCCCTCGGCGGTGTCGAATAAGTCATCAAGCGACATCCCCAGCACTCGCGAGAGTGTGACTTGGTGCTTCGCGGATGGGAGCCGGTACCCGGTTTCGATCTGCGCCACGTATGGGTAAGAGAGATCGGTCGCCTCTGCAAGCTCTTTGCGGCTCATCCCGAGTTCGTCTCGGCGCGCGGCGATGCGACGACCGAGCCCGAGATCCCCGGTACGCGGCGAGGAACCTGCGCGCGGTTCGGAACTGCCGGGGGCCATGCGTCTATGCTCTCAGAACAGGCGAACGCATGCAATGGGCGACTATCGAATGGGCTCTGAGAAACTGAGCTCACGCTCGCCTCAAACGTTGAACCCGCGGTCGCCTAGGATCGGTCGCCCCTCACTCGGGTGGACCTACTATGCGATAGCCCGACCGAGACGCGCTCTAGCGTAATTGCCGATCAGCCGCCTGGGCGATTCATGCGTCGAGTCTCCGGGTCGGGAACGCGCCCTCTGCTGCGCAGGGCGCATTCAGGCGCTGGTAGAGGGCCATCCGGCTGTGCGGGACGAATGGAACGCCATCCACATGCTCTCCAGAGATCCTCGCGGCCAACGATGAGTCCCCTCGCCAGCACCCAAAGACGGGAGGGCCCAAAGGGTCTGAACAGGAAGCAAGCGAGGCAGTGAAAGGGATGGAGGCAATGAAGGAATGCACGCAGGCACTTTCTGTTGAACGGCTGGCGAGTTAAGCATTTAAGGCCTACCATGGACCCATGCGCGGAGGCCTGGAGCGCTGGAAAAGGGGCGTCGGATCGCAAGGGGTTCGACAAGCACTCGCGTACGCATTCGAGGGTTCGTGCGACTCTCACCTCCGCACGGCGGCCGGCGTTGAGGCGCTTGCCAGCTACGGCGCTGCCGACCCCGCCGCGATCACTCGATTCACCGTCGAAGCCGGCGTCATCACCACCGACACCCTTGACGCGCAGCAGCTTCGGCGCTGGGTTGACGGCCGCGACCCAGCGACAGATGAGCGTCGCGGCCGAGACCTCACCTCGCCCGACGCCGACCTGATTCTCGACGGGACGATCAACACACCGAAGTCCTACAGCGTCGCCGCGATGATCAACCCCGATCTCGCCCGAGAGTTCGAAGCCCTGCAAGATCGGTTGCGCGATCGCATCATCAAGACCTGGCAGAGCGAACTGAACGCCCGCCGCGGCGCTGGCGGCAGCATCCGCGAATCTCTTCACCGCATCGAAGTCGTCGAACTGCAGCACCGCCGATCGCGGGCGCTCGACCCGCACATCCATCGACACCTGTGGCTGAACGTCAAAGTGCTGGGCAAGGACCGCAAGTGGTCGAACATCGACTCCCGCGTCGCGATGAAGATGCAGACGGTCATCAACGCCGAGGGCGAACTCGCAGCGCGGACCGATCCACAGTGGGTCAGCGCGCTCGCGCGCCACGGCTACACGCTCAAAGCTGACGGCGAGATCGCCGAACTCGCGCACGCAGTGCGCCCGCTCTCGCGGCGATCGACGCAGATCGAGGCCAACCGGGCGGTCCTTCTCGCTGCGTGGCGCGGCGAGCATCCGGGACTTGAGCCGAGTCCCGACGGGCTGCACCGCATCGACAGGCTGGCATGGGCGAAGGCGCGTCCGAACAAGCCCGGCGACATCGATGAAGCGACGTGGGAGCGGCTCATCGCCGATGAACTGGTCGCGATCGACGACACGATCATGCGTGTGCGGGACGAGATCTCGCTGAGGTCCACATCGGTTGACGATCTGGACCTCGGGCTGCTTGCGGCTCAGGCAGTGGTCGAGGCCGATGCTCGGTCGGCGAGTTGCGGCGGGCGCTTCAGCCTGTTCGACATCCGGGCCGGCGCGACGCGGGCGATCGCGGCATCCGGAGTCGTCACGGCACGCGAGGATCTGCAGGCGGTCATCGACGACGTCATCGACCGTGCGCTCGAACAGACAGTCGACCTGCTCGAAGGGGAGGCGGAGCGCCCCGCGCACATCAAGGGATACATGGCCTCGGTCACTGCTGCCGCCAAGTTCGACCTTGCCGCCCGCTTCGACGCGCTCACCCAGGCTGGCGACCTCGTCGAAGACGAGGAGATCGCGGATGCCGCATCCACAGTCCTGACCGATGGCATCGAGCTTGAGGATCGCCAGGTTGAAGCGGTAGCGGCGATCGCTGGCACGGATCGTCTGGTATCGGTTACTGGGCCGGCGGGGGCAGGAAAGACGACGATGCTGCGGGTGGCGAAATCTGGACTGGCGCGCTACGGACGCCGCATGATCGTGGTCGCGCCAACCAAGAAAGGCGCGTCAGTTGCAGGCCGCGAGATTGGTGCATCGGCGTCGAGCCTGCACGCGCTTCTCGGCGATCACGGGTTCCGATGGAAAACCGACGTTGCCGGCGCTGAGGTCTGGACGCGGCTCGCCCTAGGCGAGATCGACCCCGCAACCGGGATCGCCTACGGGGGGCCGCGCCGATATCCGCTTGTCGCGGGGGATCGGATCGTGGTCGACGAGGCCGGAATGGTCGACCTAAATGCGGCCATCGCGCTCGCCACGATTGCTGCGGAGTCCGGTGCTGGCGTAGCGATGGTTGGCGACCACCTCCAAGCTCGACCCGTCGGGCACTCCGGCGCGATGGCGACAATGACCCGCCGCGCGACCGCCGTAGTCGAGTTGACCGCGGTGCACCGCTTCACCGACCCGGAGTATGCGGCGCTCACGCTTCGCATGCGGGAGCCGGCATCCAAGAATGCTGCGCTCGCCGTTGCGAGCGAGCTCGCGGGTCGCGGTCAGGTGCACCGCGTGTCCGACCATTTTCAGGCGCGCGACCTGATGGTGGAGTCATACTTCCGCTGGACGGCCGGGCGCCGGCGGGTTGCGCTGGTGACCAGCACTAACGAGGAGGCGGATGCGATTAACGAAGCGATCCAGCAGCGTCGGGTTGATCGTGGTGAACTCGAGTTGGCACGGATCGCAATCGGTCAAGGCGAGCAGCGGCTGCTCGAGGGCGACATCGTTCAGACGAGGAAGAACGATCGCGCGACGGGCGTCGAGAACCGCGCGCTGTGGGTTGTTCGGCGGATCAGCGTTGACGGGGTTGAACTGGCGAGCGTGAACGACTCCATTGACGTTCGCGTAGTCAGCCGCGACTACGCCGCTGATCATGTCCACCTCGCGTACGCGTCGACCGTGCACGGCATCCAGGGAGAGACAACGGATGCCTCGATCGTCGGCCCCGGAGTGGACGCTGCTGGTCTCTACGTCGGGATGACCAGAGGGCGATCGCACAACGAGGTGATCGCGATCGCGAGAACGGATGCGGCGGCGACTCAGCAGATCGCGGAGAGCATGAGGCGCGGCATTCCGGAGGTCAGCATTGATGACTCGGTGCGTGCGGCGCGGAGTGAACTCGGGCGAGCTGCGCTGCCGCCGCACGATGGAAACAACGCCGAGTTGGTGGAGCTGAATGGATGGCTCCGTGACGCCAAGTTCGCGTTGCTCGACCTCGACAGCCGGATCACAGGGACTGAGGCCAACGCGCACGGCCGTGCAGGCGACGGAACAGCCGCGGAGCAGCTTGTGGGCGGGCGGAACGCTCAGGTTGCTCAGTTTGAGTCGGAGATGCGGCGTTACGAGAGCCTCCTGTATGAGCAGCGAGCGGCGCACCGTGTCAACAGTGGGCGCCGAGGTCGGGCGGATGCTGCGGCGCCGGTCATCGCACCGCATCAGTCTGACCGGATTGGGCTGGGGAGATGAGGGACCACGTCGCAACCGTGCGGTGTCGACGGTCGCTGTTATTGATTGACCGTGACTCATCTGACCGGTTACCCAGGCCGGGGAGGACTGGATGGGCGACGAGGTGGGCGATGTCGGTATCGACGAGATCCGCTACGGGAGCGCGACGCTCGCCGAGAAACTGCGGACGCGTGGCGTCGCGTTGGTCGTTTGCGTCTTTCGTCATCCGGTGAAGGTGCTGCTCGGCAGCGAAGGAGCGCCGGGGATGCAGACGAGGCAGACCTCGTGGGCGCGAGTGTCTTTCGGATGCCCGGTCCGTACGACAAGCGCGAGAACACTGAGCGCGTGATGTCCGAGCTCTCATCGCAGCTGAGGTCGGGCGAGTAGGGCGCGCGTTCACGGCGGCGCACGAGTTGATGCATTCCGCGCCGATACCGTGGGGATCGTACTGATTGAAGGCGAGGAACCGCCGTGACGGCAATTGCGATTCATAGAGTCAGGACGGGCAAGGGGATGCCGTTCGAGCCGGTCGGCGTGTGGGTGATCGAGGGCGAGCAGGCGACTCCGTTTTATCCGCACCAGCACGAGAAGTATCGCGACCGCGGGTGGAAGGCGATTGTAGAGCGGCCGATGGAATCGGCGGAGCATTGGATCGGGTACAAGGCGAGTACCTCACCGAGTTGGCGGCTCTACGAGCCCAAGACCGCGCTGTTCGACATAGGCGAGCCTGACGCTGGGTCGGTCTATGAAGAGGTGCGTGGCGAGTTCGAGGCCCAGATGGCCCTCCCTACATTCGAAGCTTCGTCGGACGAACCGCTCCGCGTCACAGGATTGACCATCGAGAGCGCAGATCCCGTACCTGGCAACTGGGGATCGAACCGCTTTGCCGTCGCCCAATCCTGGTGGATTGCATCAGAGCTCGTCCGGCGCCATCCCGAGTTGATGATCTACGAGATGCATCCTGGTGGGGGCCAGTACGACGTGCTCTGCGTCGCGGCCCCGGATCAGTTCACGCCAAACCCGAGCAACCTCACTCACCGGGTGATGTTGAATCGAGCCGGGACTATTCAGATCCATCGCGGCGGCCACAGTGAGGTTGTGGCTAACTGGATCTCGGTTCTGGAGGCCGCCGGTCCTCATGAGATCGTCAAAGACATCGAGGCAAGGACCGGGTGGGGATCGCCATCATCCAGTCCAGCCACGACCGAACGGGCGATCGGCTATCGCTTCTTCGCCGCCGCGCTCGCCATGCTGATCAACGACCGACATCCTTGGGATGTGCGGAGTGAATCACTCGATAGCTCCGCCTGGGGGCTCTCACGCGCGGGGCTTATCAGCGAATTCGCTGACGTGGCTGCCGAGGTCGCGGTCACGCCCAGGCTCGGCATCCATGGGGAGCCGCATAGCCACTACTGGGCTCTTCGCAGAGGAGCCGAGACGGTCGCGGTCGTCTCGATGGAGGGCCACATCTATCGTCGAGGAGTTCCGCGGCGTGCGTTAATGGACGCGTACGCCAAGTCTGATGGTCGACTGGTGGCGATGGTCACTGACCTGCTCAGGAAGTGGCTCTAGGTTGGAGTTCCGCGAGCGTGGACCCGCGCCATGTCCTGCCTAGTGGCACCATGCTCGATAGACATCAAAGAGTGTCTTGGGCCCGGTGTCAGTGCTCGGTCCGAGGGTTCGTGACGCAAGCACGGCGGCCGTCTGGAAGGGGCTGACCGGGGCAGCCTCGGTAAGCGCGATCACCGGCTGATTCTGGAAGATGTACCCCTTCGCTCGAGAGCGCCCTGTCGCCCAATTGCCTCGGCCCGTTCGAACGACGGTTTCTCCGAGGTAGCGGCCAGCGCCGTCGATCAGCCAGAGCGTCTTCGATGAGAATCGCGCGTACCCCACCCCGCTTGGGTGATGGAACCACACCGGCAGTTCGGCTGGCGGTTCCAGTTGATCCACGCTGATTCGCGGGCCAAGCTGTCCCGGGCTGGGCGCCAAATAATCGGCGCGCCAGGTGAGTCGTGGCGCGATCGCCTCCCATACCTGGATGAGGGATTCGACGGCGTACGTCAGATCGACGCCGATGCTCGACGAGAATTGGTCGAGGGAGCGCTGCTGGTCGGCGAGAAGCCCCTCGAGGAACTCGGTGGCCTCTGGCCCGCTCAT
This sequence comes from Microbacterium sp. F51-2R, assembly GCF_052180235.1. Classification (GTDB taxonomy): domain Bacteria; phylum Actinomycetota; class Actinomycetes; order Actinomycetales; family Microbacteriaceae; genus Microbacterium. The sequence continues at coordinate 3,123,683 of NZ_CP197470.1, forward strand.
GGCGACGAAGTCGGTGTAGCCAGACATGTCACTTTCCCTCGGTGGGAAGGTGGATCGTGTACTTGATGCCGTTCTCGTCGAGGAGGTCGAGCAGCGGCTTCGTCGGCCCAATCTTCTTGGTTACGTCGCTGGCGAAGAAGTGCCAGTGGGCGCCCTCGATCGTGCCGGTCTTGATGCTGAACGCATCGGATTCGACCTGTCTGCGGATCGCGTCGGTCAACGAAACGCGCCCGACCTTCGACTCATGGCCGATGCCGTCGACGAGCGCGTCGAAGCGACGGGCGACGGAATTGCAGACCTCGACACAGTCCGCGGTAGGGCGCACCACCTGCAAGTCCACGCCAGTCGTGGACGCCCCTAGGAGGTTCGCGAGAAACTCCTCGCCGTCGTTGCCGGTTGCCATGAACCCGGCATTCACGCCTTCGTAGCTCACATGCCCCGGGCGCTTCATCGCATCTGCAAGATCGTCGAGGCTGTTCTTGCCCATCTGAAGTGCGATCAAAGCCTTGTCGCTCACGCCTGCAGCCGTGAGATCATCAGCCTTCTTGTTGACAAACCTGACGACCGTTGCCTTGACGTCTCCGGGGATCCACTTGAGGGCCACCACGGCGGCTCCCGCCGCTACGGCGAGCGTTGGAACCCTGTCGACGAACTTCGCGACCTTGCCAGCCACAGCCGCGGTGTCACCCACATAGGGGACGAGGCTGGATGCGCTCAGACCGGCTCCGACCCAGTCGGCGTGGATTGCCGATCCAACCGCGTCGCGCACATCGGCGACCGTGCCGATCGCGGTGCCGACGACGGGAACGAGGCTCGCTCCGCTTGAGGCAACGTTGCCGAGGAGCCACGGGAGGGTATCACCTGGTGCTAGCTCGCCAATAATCGCACCTTGGGCCACTTCCCACGCGATCGTCGTGGGATCAAGTTGCTCGTCCTTCCACAGAGGGTCCAGGCCTCGGCTCTCAGCGTTCGCGACTTCAAACCCATCGCTGAAGTTGTCGCCATCGGTGTCGGCGTTTGCGGGATCGGTTCCCAGAATCTCGACTTCGCGGTAGTCGTCGAGTTGGTCGTCGTCGGTGTCCTTGCTAAGAGCGTCAAGGCTCAGATCGGCCTCGACCGCGTCCGAGAGTCCATCCCCGTCGGTGTCGACGATGCCGGGATCTGAGATCGCCGCGAACTCGACACGTCCATCTGCGCTTTGCTTAGCCGGGCCCGCCTCCTGCGCGTCGGTGAGACCGTCGCCATCCGTGTCGGAGTTCATCGGGTCAGTCCGATGGACGGCACCTTGGACGGTCAACCAGCCAGAGACCTCGAGCAAGTCTCCAAGGTCGTCGTCGTCTGAGTCGGACTTGATGGGATTGGAAACGCCGGTGTAAACGGTCGCAACACCTGGTTCGGAGACCGGCCCCGCCTCTTCCGCGTCGGTGAGGCCGTCGGCGTCGGTGTCCGCCGCGTACGGATTGGTGACGTACGTGCCGCCATCGAGCGTCGTCCACCCAGACAACTCGACGAGGTCCGCTAGCCCGTCCTGATCGGAGTCTGCGCGAGTGATGAAGGCGACGACGCCGACAGCGAGGGCGACAATCAGAGCACCAGCGACCAATCCGAGTTTTCGGATGCGGCGCCTCTTCGTGCGGCTGGCGGGCTTGGGCGATGTACGCGCACCTTCGCCAATCCCATCGCTGTCAGTCACACGGACGATTCTGACGTATGCGACCGACAGCGATGCGCGGGCGAAATCCGCGGCGCATCGCCCGAAGTCCCCGAGCGCACGGTCGCTCGGCGGCATCCGTCGCAGACATGGCCGGGGCGAGCAGGAGTACTCTGACTCCTGCCCGCCCCTGTTGCGATGGGTCAGCGAGCAACCCCGGCGCCGGTGGAAGAGACCGGCTCGGCAACTGGCCCCGTGGCGGAGCGATCCGCACCGGGGCCGTTAGCTTTTGGGGCGCGGTCGACCTGCACCGTCGCGAACTTCAGCGACGCGCCGATGTTGTCGGCGACGATGTCGCGTGTCTCGCGGGTGTTGCCGGTCTCCTTGTCGGTGTACGTGCCGAAGCGGAGGTCGCCGGCGACGATCACGCTGTCGCCCTTGCGGAGCGACGTGGCGACGTTGCGGGACTGCTGGTTGAACACGACGACGCGGTGGAACACCGTGCCGACGTCCTCCCAGCGGTTCGTCGTCTCGTTGAGGCGACGGTCGTTGACAGCGACGGTGAAGCGGGCGTACTCGTTGCCCGACTCACCCGCGCCTTGCTCGGGGTCACCGGTGAGGTTGCCCTCGATGGTGACGGGGATTCTCGTCGTCATCCTTCTTCCTTCCGTTCCGAGACGCCGCGGCGCCTCACTCGGCGTGAGCCTGGTTGGCCCACGCATCCCATTCCTGCTCGTCGACCGCATTCCTCCATGAGCGGGGCTTGTACCGGTTGTGACCACGTGAGCATCCGCCGGCGTACGCGTTCCTGAGACGAGGCATCGCAAGGCTGAGGCGTTCATGCCATCCGATCGGCCCGAACCCCGCATCCGATGAATCGAACGCGACGCCGTGCGCGATGTGCAGCGCCGAGAGTTCCTCGACGAGGTCGCCGTGCTTGAACCAGCACACCGGCACGATCGATTCCGAGATCTGGTATCGCACGGTGAACCACTCCACCCACCCGCGCAACGAAACCCATGCCGCACGGGCGTCAGCATCCGTCAGCGTCCGCCAGTTGACGATGCGCGCGCCGATCGGCTCCGATGAGCCCGACCGGATGTCGGGATGGAAGTCACTCATCTCTTGAGCCATCAAGTCATCGAGGTCTGGCGGGTCGTCGTAGTCGGTCATGACGCAGTCCCGTTCAGTGCCTGGAGCTTGCGGCGGAGTGCATTCAGAGCGATCTCGGACGCTGCGCGACGGGTGCGATGGCGAGACAGCACCGCGTCGCGATCGATGAGTCGGTGCAGCAGTTCGTGGCAGTAGGGATGCATCGGCACGAGGTCGGCGTGACGCTCGCGTGCGACCCAGCGACCGTCGTCGGTCTGGTGTACGCCGGCGTAGTCGAGGTGGTGCAATTCGAGTTCCCGCTTGCTCGCCGGTCGACCGCAGCCCGCGCAGGCGAGGGGATGCAGCACCAGGGACTGCTCCGCAAACCACTCGTCGCGACGGGCGAACCATGCGCGGGATCGCAGGAACGCCGACCGATAGGCCTTGGCATGTAGAGGCTTCCGTCGGTTTGTCATTCTTCACCCACCGCCTCGGCGGGCTCGGCAAAGGGCGGGGGAGCGATCGTCGCGCGACGAGCCTCCTCGAACGTGGTCTGTTGTTCGCGCTCGGTCTCGCGCTTGCCCGACTGGATCGCGCGGGCGTCGCGGCGCTCGTCCCACCCGGCGAGGTCGAGAAGCACACTGCGCCGGTTGCGATATGCGAGGAGACCTGCGCTTGGCGGGAGTCGGCGGATCTCGTCGACCGACATCAGGGGGCGACGCTCATGGTGCTCGCTGGTTGAATATCCGGGATCCCGAGTCGACCAGGAACGCTGCTCCCGACTCGTTTCACGCATACCGAGGAGCGACTCGACGTCGCGCAGGTGGTCGACGTGGCTCGCTCCGCCGAGAAGCACCTTCGCGGTCGCAGCGGCCCAAATCGTGTCTGCCTCAGCACGAGACCATGACGTCTCAGCCTGCGACAAGGCCTGCAGCACGATGAAGGTGCAGATTCCGCGCCCGCCGCCGTCTGCCATGATCCGCGGCAGGCTGCCCCAGCGGAACGTGTTCGCGATCTCGTCAAGAATCAGACCGAGCGGGTGGGCGAGGCGGGCACCGGGTGAGGCGAGCGCCCTGGTGCGGGCAACCTCGACGATGTCGTCGAGCACCGCGCCGAGCCATCCGCCCATAGCTGACGCGCCCGCCGACGAACCGATCAGGTACAGCGTGTTCGCGGCATCCAAGAACTCGCCCGGCACCAACTCGAGCTCGCCGGGCCGGGGTGAGAGCGCGTCACGGATAACGGGGACGGCGAGCGGCGCGACCGCGCCGCTGACTCCGAACCAGATCGACGACACGAGTTTCTCGTCGCCGGCGATCGTCGCACCGAGGCTGTCTCCCCAGCCGGGTGCACCGTCGGCCTTGAGGATGTTGACTGCGTCGCGGGTCTGCGCCGGGCTCGTCCCCCAGTCGTAGAGCTCAGCGATCGACTTGCCGCCCACCGCCGCCGCGTGCAGCAGTCGACCCAGCACGACGCCGGCGGCCTGTGCCCACTCGCCGTTCGTGCTCGAGGCGCCGAGCGCGGTGCCGGTGATGATCGCGTTGCCGCGCTGCATCGCGACCATCGGGTCTTCGCAGCCTGCGATGGGGGAGATACGAAGTGGATGCCTCGCGCCCGACAACCTCTGAGGATCGAACACGTGAACATCGCCGCGCGTCTGCCGCATCCGCATCGTCGCAGTGAGGTTGTCGTTCGTCGTCGAGGTGGTGATGAGTGGTCCAGACCAGTCGACGATTGCGGAGATCAGTACCCTGTATCCCTTGCCGGAGCGGGGTGGACCTTCGAGCGCGACGGAGTCCTCGATCGAGACGTACACGTCCTGCCCGCGTGACCTCCCGACGCGCCATCCCACGTCGGTCGGGGTCGGTTGGGTGAGGTCGGGGCGAAGATGCTTCGCTCGGCGGAGGACGGCCTTCGCGGAGAGATGATCGCGGACCTCCGTCGACGTGGCGAAACCTGGGCGAGCTCGCAGATCGGCGACGAATCCGCGGTCCGACTCGCGATACCTCCGCAGGGCACCGAGCCCCCACGCCACGAGCGCGCCGACAACGACGATCACCGCGATGTCTACGACACGGATCCAGATGACCGGCATCACGCATCCCGCGGGCGACGAGTACGCCGACGGGTCGCCGATGATCGCGAGAGCGAGTCCCGCGAAGAGGTGCTCCGGCGTCGGGCGGGCGCCGCACACCAGTTGCGTGAGCGCTTCGGCCAGGAAGCCAAATGCAAACGCGAGGACCACTGCCACCGCGACGAGGACGGCGATGGCCTTTCCGAGCATGCCCTGATTCATTGCACTCACAACCCTTCGCCTGTCGCCGCTGCTGCGGCGAACCACGCGTCGCAAGTGCGTCGTCGGAGGGCGTCGAAGCGCAGCTGGCCCGCTTTGAGGGCAGGATCGAACGGGATGACGTGAACCGCTCGAACGTGGCCGGCGAAGCCATCCGCGATGCGGCGAGCCTCGGCCGGCGCGGACTCGGACTGCGTGACGATCACGACCGCCCGCTGTGCGAGGACGCCCGACCGCCCGTCGCGTCCACGCAACGCGTCCAGCAGCAGCGCGGCCGATTCGGCCGACTCCGGTGTCGCAAGCGTCGGGATGACCAGTTGGTACGAGTTGTCGACCATGCGCAGCCAGCGCTCGGCCGATTCGTCGTTGCCGGAGTCGAAGATGACGAGCCGGTAGAACCGGGCGGCGACCTGCATCAGAAGGTCAAACTCCGCTGCCGCGATCCGCTGATCGGTGGCGAGCAATTCCGGGTTCGAGCGCAGCACGTCATACCGATCTGTGGCTTGGTGGTGCACGAACCGCGTGATCTCGGAGACCCCTGCGTCGAGCGTCAGCAGACGGGATGCCTCGGGCAACAGGTCACGGAGCGTGGTGTCGTACATCCCCTGCTCGGTGCGCCAACCGAGCGTGCCTCGAGTGTCGTTGTTGTCCCACGCGAGCACGTTCCCGCCGCCCTCGCGTGCGTAGACGGCGGAAAGCATCGCGGTGGTCATCGTCTTGCCGACACCACCCTTGCCGTTCGCGATAGCGATGGTGCGGCATCCCGCCCATTGCCTCGAGACGACGGATGCCCACTCGGCGCGCCGACGATCCGCGGCCGACGGTCGGACCGTGATTCCGATGCGTCGTGCGACGCCGCGCCAGCCCGTCGGTGCCATGGGTGCGGTCGTCGGCGGCTCGAGGAACGACGGACGAGCGGGCGGCTCCGCAACCTGTGCGGTCGGGGTCTCCGTTGCCGCCGGCTGCGGAGCCTGTTCGCTCACCTCCTCTCCATACGTCTGGGTGCGCCCGATCGGTCGGTCGGGCGGGTTGGATGCCGGCACCGGCGGCTCGAGGGGCGTCACCTGCCCGTCGGGTGCGATGAGGAGTCGGTGCTTGCCGTGGTCGCCTGAGGTGATCAGTTCGAGCGGCGCACCTGAGCGGCGAGCCTCGCTGGCCGCGCGGCGGACGATTGCGTGGCGAACGTCGTCGTCGGTGTCAGCCTGGATCTCTTCGCCGTAGCCGTCGTGCGTGATGAACGTGATGTGTCGCCCAGTCACGTCGGCGTATGCGCGAGGGTGGCTGATGATCGTGCTCATGCTCATTGCTCCTCGGTGTTCTCGCGGGGGTTGGCGGTGAGCCATCCCTCTATTCCGGTGTCGGTGTCTGGTGCCTCCGGCCACAGGGCGTCGAGCGTCGCGGCGTCAATGACCGGGAGTTCGGCGTCATCGCGGTCAGCGGCGGTAACGGCGTCGTCAGTGGCGAAGAGTTGGTACTCCCACTCGGTCGACGTGGCGAAGCAGTCGACGAGGTAGGCGTACTGGCCGACGTAGGCGAGAAACTCGCCCTTGCGCAGGTGTCGAGCCATCTCGACGTGCGGCGCCGGCAGATTGAGGCGTGTTCGAAGCGCCGCTTGCTCCTGGTGGTTCACGCGGAAAATGAACTTGTTCTCGATGTCTCCGACGATGGAGTACGCGAGCGACCGCTCGAGCGAGCCCTCATCGCCCACGGCGTCGAGGTCGCCCATCTTGTGCAGGATGACGATGTTGCTGATGCCGTAGTGGCGCGAGAGCTTGAGCCATTGCTGGAACATCTGCAATGACGACAGCGAGGTCATGTCGCGCCAACCCTCTTCGCGCACCACGTAGCGCGTGCGCTGAGCCGCGCGGTCGGAGATCACGGCTTGGATCCAGGCGGTGGAACACACCTGGGTGAGTTGCGCCGCGAGGTCGCCGCGGGCGAAGAGTTCGGAGGTGTCGGTGACCACGATCGGAGCGGCCTGGTCGAACTCGACCGTCGATTCGTCCTCGAAGAGACCGGCAAGGTCTCCTTCGACAAAGCGGCGCAGAACGAATCGCGGCTGGATCGCGCCATCGGCGGCGTGGAAGTCAGCGCTCGTGTCCCTCGCGATCGACCCGAGTTCCTCGTACACACCCCGGAGCGTTGGACGATCGGCGGTGCGATCGATGGAGCGGTCGAGCGCGTCGAGAAGCGCGGCGTGTTCGACCGCGGACAGACGGGAGCCCAACGTCATCTCGATGAGAGAGATGAGCGTGTTGATCCGGCGCTGTTTGACCATTTGCTCGTGCTGCTCGTCCGTAGCATCGGTGCGGCGCGGTCCGCGGTCGAGCGGGTTGAGCCTGGTGCCGGTGCCACCGCCGAGTCGGATCACGCGACCGCCCGGAATGGCCTCGGCGACGGCGACCCACTCGCCCTTCGGATCGGACGGAACGACGACCTGGTGCCCGAAGGCGATGGACCGAGTGACGAGGGTCTTCACGGTCGCGGACTTGCCGCCTCGGTATGCACCGAGCACGAGGATGTTCGTCGAGAACGTGCCGCGCTCGGACTCGTCGACGTAGGTCTCCCACGGGGAGAAGTGCCAGAGTGCGTCGGCGTTGAGGTCGACCCCGAGGATCGGCCCGCGGTGGCCGAGTCCGGAGTCAGCGACGAACGGGTAGATCCCTGCGATGTGCTGCGAGGTCGCCTGATGCGCGGGGATCCACGCCCTCGCGAGGTTCCAGTACCCGCCGTTGATGAGACCGGGACCGAACGGACCTGGGACACCAGCCTCAGGCAGGCCCCGGTCGCGACGTGACGTGCGCGTCGGCTTCTGATCCTGGCGAACTCGGTTGATCTCCCGCTGCAGATCCCGTCGCTCTCGCCTCGTGAGTTCAACGGGGGTGAAGGATGCCGCGTGCCGCACCATCACTTCATCCCCATCCCGATTGGCAGCGCGTTGACCATCAGCGCCTCGGCCTGCTGGCAGTAAAGGATCTGCGCCTCCATGCCCGCGCGGGAGAGCGCGTTGCGCATGCCGGCGATCGCCTGGTCGAGGCGTTCCTCATCAGGTGCCGTGACCGTGAGATAAGCGCCGTACTGGAACTCGCCGTGGCCTCGAGCGATCTCCTGCTCGCGCTGTTCGAGAGCACGCCAGTCCGCAGCATCCGCCGCCGACCCGTCTGCACCGCGCTTCGCGCGGAGGGACTCGTTGCCGCGCCACACCTTCTTTTCGTCGCGGATGCGCTTCAGCGCCTTCGACACGGGCACCGGAGTCAAGACGATCGAGAAGATATGCGTGATCGCTTCACCGGTATGCGGATGCCGCGCGAACACGACTGGCGACAGGAATCCAACGGGCGAGTCCGAGCGCGGCCACTCGTGAATCCACATGGTGGTGTGCACGCCGGAGTCGGTCATAACGATGCCATTGCGACCCTTCGGCTCCTCGAGGTACATCGGACCGATCGCAGCCGGATCCACACCCGTGACTTTCTCAGGCCGGTTCTGCACGATGGGTGCGAACTCGGGGTCGAACGACAGTCGACCCAGGGCGGCGACGTCGCGCGGCGAGAGCCAGCGGCGCACCGTGATCTTCGCGGACGTCAGGGCGTCGGCGAGGTTGCCAGCCTCGATCTGCGCGAGGGTGACGATCGCTTCCTTGCCCCCGCCGAGCGCCTTCAGTTGCGACCCGAGCGAGACAAGATCGAGGGTCAGCACGATGTAGTTACGGTGAGCGACCTCGAAACGCTCCGAGCGATCCATGACGTCCTGGTAGTTGTGCGCGACGGGGGAGTCGGGGTTCAGTCTGCGGAGGCGTTGCACCTTCTCGTAGTGCTCGCGAGCTGCGCGGATCGTCGTGGGTAGCGTGCGCTCCTGTAGCGTGACCCGCTTGACTCCTGGTCGCTGTGTGAACGGCCCCAGCACCCGGTCGAACTGCTCGGCGAGATCGAAACGCTCGGGCAGATCCTGCATGAGAAAGCCCTGCACTTCGAGCTCGGCGATCACCGACACAGAACGATCCTGCGGGTTGTACGTCGCTGCGACGTTGTTGACGTCCCAGAGTTGGATCGACGCGCGGGTGCCCGGCAGGTTGAGGGTTCCGGTCATACGCGGCCGCTCCGGGCGGAATTTCTCCGTCGTCGCGCCCGTCGAGTGGCGGAGTTGCTTCATGAACCACAGCCCCGCCATCCGCGGGGTGGAGACGCCGTGGATGCTGGTGAGGGCAGTGACACCGAACGCCAAGTAGATCGGTGCGCCGTAGAGGAGACCGGGCGGCCCGAAGCGGTTCACGAAGATGAGCAGGACAAGAGCGGCCGCAGTGACGAACGCGAGTTGCCACGGGTCCATGCCCATGACGACGCCCTGCCGCGACCGGCGCGGCAGACGCACGGGGCGCGCGTACTCGGGAGTGCTGGTCATGACGAACTCCGATCAGGCTTGGGGGTTTGGGGAGGCTGTGGTGATCGAGGCGCTGACGTAGAGGTGGGGGGAGTCAGGGTCTCCGCTGCGCGCTGTGGTGTCGTGGTCGACGTCGTGCGCGTCTGAGCGGGCGTCGATGCACCGCGCGGAGTGGTGGACGTCGAGCGGGTTGTCGCAGGCTTCGGCGACGGAGTGGGCGATCCCGGTCGATTACCCGCAGGGCGGATGCCCGAGGGGAGTGCGCCGAGGCGGGTAGGTATCCGCGCGGCGGAGCGAGCAGCGCCTGTGGCCATTCGTCCGCCGTGGGAGCCGAGTCGTGATCCAACCCCGTCCGCAGCGACAGCGCCCGCGAAACTGAACAGGCCGAAAAGTGCGAACGGAGCGAAAGCGACGAGGACGAGGCCGATGATCAGTGGCCACGACTGCGGATTCCAGATGGTCTTCACCGATGCGAGGCCGTTTATGATCAGCGTGACGAACCCGATCGTCAGCGGCCCGGTGAGAAGTAACACCACGACAGCCGACACGTAGCGCACGACCCACTGCGGCCCGATTCCGCGCACGGGGAACAGCATCCACGCCACCGGCCCGACCATGATCAGCGCCGCGAGCACGATGTTCCGGAACGCGAACACGAGCATGAGGAGCAGCATCCCGAGCATGAGCATGAAGTGGATGAGGAACGCGAAGAAGTAGTTCGCCTGACCGCCCGCCCACATGACCGACTGGAGTGTGGAGTAGAGGACATCGCGGCCGTCGCCGGTGAGGATGTACCACGTCATGTCGTCGACGGCGTTGAGGAGATGACCGGTGAGCCACAGGGTGATCGGCACGGCGGGGATCGCGATGAACGAGCGAACGAGGGCGCCGACGAGCTCTTCGCGGTCGCCCGAGACGACAGCGGCGGCGACCGCCCAGACCATTGCACCGAAGGTGATGATCAGGATCGCCCATTGCCAGAACGACCATTGATCGAGCGCGGCGCTCCACAGGAGGGTGGACGTGTCGAAGCGCATGTTGTCGGCGACGGAGAACATCATCCCGGTCGCAGCGAGGGCCATGCCGCGGCCGGCGTTCTCGAACGTCACGCAGACGGCATCGCCGATGCTGCAGCCGTACTTCACTTCGAGCGCGCGGCCACCATCAGCTTGAATGGCCTGCGCATGTTCGTCGAAGGTGGTGCAGACCGTGTTCTTCTCTCCCGCGACGTTGACGCCGATGAAGCACTGCTGCGCGGTGACGCTGTTCGGGTCCGTTGGCGTGCACGTGACCTGGTCAACCGCGCCCTGGCAATCGACGGGGTATGCGGGTGCCGACCATGGTTCGCCGCTGACAGCAGCCATCGGCATCGGGGCTGCGGCATCCGTCATCGTCGCGTGCGCGGCGGTTCCTGAGCCGAGCGCGAGCGCGATCCCGACGGTGAAGCCGAGACGGAGGACTCGGACGATGTTCATCAGAATCCGAAGTCGAAGTTCACGAACCAGGCGAAGAGACCGGATGCCGCGCCCAGCACTGCTGCAGCGATGAAGATCCAGAGGATGTTCTCGCCCGCCCACGTGCGGACCCGATCTGATGCCAGACCGCGGAACGCGAGAGCGGCTCCCGCGATGATCAGCATGATGAGGACGACGAGCATCGCTCCCGCCAGAATGTATGACGCGATGACCTGGAAGCCCTGAAAGAACGGGGCCGAGAAGTCCGGCTGAATATCGGGGATATCGACATCCATCGGTGCGGCGTAGGTGTTCATGATCGTTCTCCTTCGCGGTGACTACTTCAGTGGCAGGCCGAGTGCGGCCATGAAGGGCTCGGGAGGTATCGGGTTACCTGATCTGCGGACTTCGAAATGGAGGTGGCAGCCGAAGGACTTGCCAGTGTTGCCTTCGGCGCCGATGGGTGTGCCGGCGGTGATGTCGTCGCCGACGGAGACGCGGAGCGATTCCCACTGCATGTGGCCGTACAGCGTGACCACGTCGTCGCCGTGATCGATCCGGACCGTGTTGCCGTAGCCCTGATACGAGCCGGCGGTGATGACGCGCCCTGGGCCGGTGGCGAAGACGGTGGCCCCGCACCCCTGGGCCATGTCATAGCCCTGGTGATTCACCGAGCAGTAGCCGCATCCGACGACCGGGTTGTGGCCGAAGCCACGACCCTTGGAATAGCCGCCCGCGAGCGGGTAACTCCAGTTGCCGCTTACGGCCGGCGCGGCATGCGTCTTCGTCTCGGCTGCGCTCGCGGCGGCGCCCATGATCGCGAAGGGCACCGCAATGAGCGGGGTGACAAGGAATCCCGCAACCAGCAGAATGCCGACGAGTGCCCCTGTCAGGATCTTCCGACCAGTCCTCGTGTTGAGGGCTGCTGCGGCGATCACCGGGGCTCCCATGTCAGGGCTCCAAGGGCTCCGTGAAGTAGCGAACCAACTTGCAGTCGCCTGCCTGTTGGTCTGAGTTGGCCGTCGGCACGGATGCTGCGCCGCAGAGCACCTGCACGCTCACGCGCACCTGCTCGTCGTACGACGTCTCGCCACCGGAGCCGTCGGAGCGAGTGAAAGTGAGCGTCACGTCGGACGTACCGATCGACATGTCACCTGACGCATCGTCAGGCACCGGGACATACGCGATCTCGCCCGTCGCCGCCGCGACGACGCGGCCATCCTCGCCAGCGAGTGAGTCCCACTCCTCCTGTGGCAGCACTACGCCCGTCCGGAGTTCGACCTGCGAGTCCTCCATTGCGGACAGCTGATCTGCTTCGGATGTGTAACGGGTGTCGGGCGTGAACCAGCTGTCGAGGTATCCGAGCCACTCCTCGCGGGTGCTGAGGGTGGTGTCGAAGGTAGAGGCTGCTGCCAGGGCGGCGGCGGCGTAGGTATCGGCATCCGTGGTGATCGGCTCGGGCGTCCAGCCACGGTCAGCGGCCGACGGATCGACGAACGTGCCGGCAGGCTCGCTGGACTCCGTCGGCATGGGTGTGCTCGACGAGGGTGGCTCGCTCGTCGGAGTGGGATCTGGTTGCGCGAGGATGGCGCTCACGACGATCGCGACAATTCCGGCGATAAGAACGAGTCCGCCGATGATCGCCCACGCGACACCGCGTCGTCCTGAACTCTCGCTCATCATCATCGGTCAGCCCTCCTGATCATTCAGGACAGCTACCGTGCACGGACGATTTTGCTCGCGCCACGGTCGCCGTGACGGCATCCTAGACATGCGACGAGCTCGCGCAAAAGGAATCAACGCAAGGTTGTGGATAACTGTGGTGCGGCTGTCTCCTGTGGAGGAGTGGACTGCGGCTATCCCGGGGATCGCGTAGTTTATCCGCTGGATCAGGATGTTGTCTGTCGACCGAACGGGGGACACTTTCGAGGGCGCATTTGCTGTGCGCAGTCCAAGAAGAGCCCGGCGGATTGACATGCCCACACGGTATACGAGTGTGGTCGGAAAGTAAACAACTAAATTGGATGCTTTGCTGGACTTCCCGGCGGACCCTGCGACACAATGGCGGCATGCCTCGTCTTGCGCAACCAGCGGGCTCTGAAGATGCTCAGGACCCAATCGCGCTTCTCGGCAATCTCGTCAAAGCGGCGATACTCCGCTATCTGCGTTCAAACCCTGATGTGACGGTCGGGCCGATCTGCGACGCGCTGGATCTGGGACCGACCACGATCCAGCCGCGGCTCAATGAGCTCGAGGCGGCCGGCCTCGTGATCGCTGACCCGCCCAGCGTTGCGGGGGAGTCTCGCAAGGGCGTCTGGGTCAAGTACAGCGTGAACAACGAAGCGGTCACCGACCTCTACCTACGTCTCGGGATGGCGATCGGCGAGTTCTGAGCCGTCGAGTGTCGGTGGCCGGCGGTATGCCTGGGGTTAGCCCGAGGAGGTGGTCGCGTTGGAGATCTGGATCTGGGTGCTGGTTGCTGGCCTTGTCCTCGCTGCGATTGCTGCCGTCTGGTTGAAACGGCGCGCTCGCCGCGCCTACGTGATCGATCATGTTCGAGTAGAGATGCACCCTGCCTGCGTCGTGGAGGACCGCGTTGTTGAGCAGGTGTGGCGATCCGCTCTCTCGATGATGAATCAGTCACGTCGGCCGCGCGCCGTCCCGACCTTCGCCGGGCGGTCAACTGTGTGCGCCGGTCGACGTGAGTATCTCGCGGGGGTCTACTTCGATGCAGACGACCTCGAAATCAACCCGGGCGCGGTCGCGCTGGCATGGATCGAGTACGTGCTTCCGATGGATGCTGTCCCTCGGCGGGCTCGCTTGGCGCTCCTAGGGGAAGATCGACGACCTAGGGTGTTGGCGTTTGCGGTTCCTCGAGGGAACCACGTGAGGCGGTCGGTGACCGGGCGCCGGAGGATGGGTCCCGGAGTCCGCGCAACGTGACCTGTGCAGCGACTCGGGTGAGGCCGATGTCGCCCTCATCACAAGGTGCCCCCGGAGGGATTCGAACCCCCGACCCTCTCCTTAGGACGGAGTGGCTCTTCCACTGAGCTACGGAGGCCAGCACTCTGATCTTACCTGTGAGTGTTTGCCTCGATGAATGCCGCGAGCGACGCCCGCGAGATGTACTTACCGGACCCCACTTGGGTGTGCTCGATGACGCCATCTTTCATCAGCGCGTGCAAGGTCCCGTAGGAGATGCCAAGTTCGCTCGCCGCCTCCTTCAGCTTGAGCAGCATCGGCCCCGACGCTGACAGTTGGCGCTGATCCGTGGTACCAGGCTCAGGCTGCAATTCGACCACCTGCACGTCGGTGGCCTTCGTCTCCCACCGACCGGCGAATGCCCACGAAGTGGTCAACTCGTCCTTGACCTTCTGCGCTGCGGATTCTTCATCGGCGGCTCGAATCCACAACTCGGCCACTTCGACCTTCGTCACCACCACCTTGAACCGCATGGTCCCTCCTGCGAACGAGGGCCCCGGGGTTGCCCCCAGGGCCCGAGCAGCTCCGTCCTGCGAGCATCGTACGCCCGAATTGCGCGAGCGCGCGGCCTCCCTTGGCGTCTCTCTCGACCTGAGGGATGCCAGGCCATTCGGTTAGGTTCGGCATCCGAGCTCGCCGGTCCGGCAGCGAGCCCCAGTTCTCGAACTCGGGTGTGGGGCGCCGATCACCTGGGTCGCGATCTCGCGGCCGTGAGGACGCCGGGCATCGACTTTGTGCCTTACGTGTCCGGCGATGCTTCCGTATCCAGCGCCGTCAGAGCCTCATGATCGGCGGTGTGCAGGTTGCGGAGGGTTTGCGACAGGTTGCCGCCCTTCGCAGGCCGCGTGTTCATCACCAGGGGCGCTCGCGCTCGCTGAGAGGTCACCGGTACTGGACGGTCTGGGCCGTGCGGATGGCGCTTGCGGTGGCATCGCCAAGATCGACGCGCACGACCTCCACTTCCAGGTCGATGAGCGCCTGCGTTAGCCAAGCTTTCGGCCGGCGCAGGTAGGCCTCTACCTTTTCGTCGGCGACCGCGAGAATCAGCCTCGTCGCACCGATCTGTCGGCCTATCCACATCAGCTTGAGAGCGTCGGTCGCGAGTTTCTTCGGCTGACCGCCCCGGAGCCCTCCCTGGTGGGCGTAAGCCTCAACGAGGATGCTGTTGTCCGCAGCCGCGCCATCCAACTCGACACGACCGCCGTTGCCAGTCGGAATGGATGTCTTCGCCAGGGGTACTCCGAGGTTCGCACTGAGCGCGGCGACGATGTCGACCTCGGCGTCCCGTTGGGCAAGCGAGTCTGATGGATGGGCCTCATCGATCGTCACGCCCATGAGCATCTCATCGGCGGCGATGGGTTTTCTACACGGTTCGCGGGACGACCGAGACGCCGGCAACGCGCGAAGCAGGGATGCTACGTGCCGATTCTGGGCGGTGCAATTGGTGCGATTCGTAGTAGCGCTGGCCGAACCGACGGGACGGCATAGAGTTTCAAGACGAGTCTTGCAGTGAAACTAGACAAGGTTTCAGTTACGCTCTAGTCTCCCTCTTAGAACAATTTTGAAAGGGAGTCGTCGTGAACGGCACACTCAGCATCCAGGGCGATCTCGCCCTCCTCAGCGAACTCGCTCTGAAGATCGAAGCCTGGTTCCCGGACGCCCTCGAGACTTCCGTGGAGTCCGATTCGTGGGGAGGCTGGACGGTTGATCGCATGGCTTTGCTTCTCGGACGCGTGCACCCGTGGCAGTTGCTGCTTGTGAGCTTCGTTGCGCGCGGCGACGGTCTCCGAAGAGATCCGGAGGTTCGCGCGCTGTTCTCCATCGGAGACAGTGGCCTCAAAGGCCAGACCGGTGCGATCTCGAAGCACATCGAGGCGATGAAGAAGACGGGTTTGCTCCCGGACGACGCCAGCCACGTTCTGAGGGTGGATCGGTCCGGCGCGGCCCCGATGTTCGTGATCCCGGGCGAGCTTATGCCGATCGTCGAGTCGGCGCTGGAACTGCCGCAAATCGAGCGCGCCCTCGAGGAGGCGCGTCGCTCGCAGGACCTCGAGGAGCGGGAGTGACCCCGGACGGGGCGATGTCGAGCGCTACCCGCTCGATTCCCCGCTGACCAAAGAATCAGTGGCCGCTCGCAGCCTCGACTGGCGCTGAAGCTCCCACAGTCGTTGTGGTGATTGCAGGGCAGGGCCCGCTTCGGGCATGCTGATCTCGGTGTAAGTCCTAACTGGCATCCCGCAGGGCCTGGGCTTGCTACAGCCGCAGGCTCGGACGTTGGTCGGCGGACTAGGCCGGAGCGCGTCGTTTCCTCACTCGAAGGGAGCGGCGATGCCCGCCTGCCAGAAATGCCCCTACCCGACGCCCACCAGCGCCGCGCGTGTGCTCCGCCGCATCCGGACCGAGCATCCAACGCGGGGCGAGGTCGGGATCCATCCGTGTCACGCCTGCCACGCGTGGCACCTGACTTCAGACCGGGCGGCAATCCGCAACCGCTGGACCGCCACCGCCCTCGCCAAACTCGCGTGACGCGAGAGAGTTACGAGTCACACCCGAGTTGAGCCCTGGATACGTTCGCGAAAACGTCAGCGGCTTCCGCTTCGGTCAATTCCCACCGCGAGTTCCTCACGTGATCGGGGTACGTCGCGCGAAGATAGTTGCGCACGACGAGCCCTGGCCGCGCTTCGTTGCGGTACCCCAGGAGTCGCGCGAGTTCAACCGGTGTGTACGGCTCCATGCCGAGAGCGTACGCGATCAACAGCCTCGCATCGCCGATCCGATCCGTTGGGGCCAGCGCGTCAGCCGGACCCTTCCGTGCCGAGTTCAATCACACGTCGTCCCGGATCGCCAATTGTTCCGCGGTGTACCGAGTGATCGCCGATTGGTTGGCTTCGATCTCGCGAAGACGGGTGTTCATCTGGTCGCGGGCTTCGGCGTGCTCGGCCGCGATCACTTCGTGCTCGGGACTCGCACGCCGACACGCTTCCCGGGCGGCGGCATACTGTGCGTCGGCGTACTTCCTGAGCCGTCCTCGGGTTCCCCGAGCGGAGTTGCGGAACGAGTCGGCTGTGAGCCACCATTCGACAGCCTCTTTGAACCCCGGGCTACGTAGTGACGCCTTCTCGTACCTGCTAGATAGGCGGGACAGCGTCGCACGAGCCTGCTCGAACTTCACCGCCGCGCACGCCTTGTTCCAGGCTTCTGTTTCCTTGCAGGTGGACTCGGCCTTACGCTTCCACTCCTCCGCCTCGACGAGCGCTGCACCGCCCTGGGCGGCGCTCCGGTAGGCGAGGCCAGCCGCCCTCACCTCGGGGTCGTCGCATCGCATCCCTCATTCTTGCGCTTCACGCGCGGCCGGCGCGAGGGAGGCTTCAACGAGAGCAGGGAGGTCAGCACCAGCCGGGCAACGTCTCTCACCCGCGCGGGAGTGGAGAAGGTCAGTGGGCCTGGCGGCACGGCACCGGGCGGCCGAGCTGAGTCGACAGGCCTGCCGAGGCCAGATGGCGGTCCTTGCTCATTGAGCGCGACCGGTAGCTTCGGCGATATGCGTCGAAATCGCTCGCCAGGTCTCGAGGCCGCTTGATCCGATCAGCAAAGTTCTACGGATCTCACCGCGGTAGCCGTAGTCGTTGAATCCTTCGCCGTGGACGAGGTAGTCGATTGGCTGGTGGAAGAACCGGGCGACGCGGATCACTCCGCCTGCGAACGTGAAACCCGGGTCGAGTGTGACCCATTCGACGACCTGTCGGATTAGCTCTCGGTCGTACGTCTGAGTTCCCGTGATCGCGATCGTTAGCGCGTCTTCGGGAAAGTAGCCGAACGCCATCGGTCCCTGGGCTCTGAGCTCCTCAAACCCTCGGCCGCTGGCGACGCCGCGCTCGATACCGTCCACCTGGCCCTTCCGGTCGAAAAGCGCGCTGCAGTCGATGACGACCGAAGGTCGGTCGCCACCGTCAAATCGCGGAGGACGTTGAGGCGTTTCTTCAGCCGTCATGCCCGAACACTAGCCGTGAGCCGGGGCTGTGGTGTTGACGTCCGCGCACGAGAACGCATCGTATTCGTGAAAGTGGCGAGCGCGACGACAATCGCTACCGTGCGAGCGGCGACTCGGGCCTCTTAGCTGTGGTCTGGGGTCCTGTAGTCAGTCGCTGGGTTCTAGATCCGTGACCTCGCCGTCGCCGTCGTCGGCAGCTGCGCCCTGGTCTTGGCCGTGCCTCTTGGACTTCAGCTGCAGCACCGCCTTCGCGGCCATCGTCTTTGCGAGTCCCGCGGCAGCGCTGCCGGCGCCCTTGGTTGCGGCGAGAGCTCGCGCCTCGTCGGGGATGCCGTCGCCGTCGAGGTCGACCGACCGGAAGTCGCGTGTTGCTCTTGCGCTCAGCGTTCTCGCTTTGCCACCGAGTGCCCTGGCCGCTCCCGCGGTTGCGCTGCCGGCTGCTTTGGTCGCAGTGAGAGCTCGGGCCTCGTCGGGGATGCCGTCGCCGTCGATGTCGACCGATCGGAACACGTCTGCAGCAGCGCCGACTTTGTCCCAAACGTCGCTGCCGAAGTCTTTCACGTTGCTCTTCGCAGCCTCGAGGGCGATGAGGGCGCGCGACGGCTCCGCGGGCTCTTGTGCGGGCTTGGCGTAGTCGTCGAGCCAGTCCGGGAAGGTCGTGGGTACCTCTGGAAACGCGATCCGGCCCGCTTTAACCACATCCTTGCCGAAGTAGAAGCTACCCACCCCGCCGATCACGGCGCCGATACCGAACGGGACAGCCTTTCCGAGCGTTCCTGCGCCGAGCTTGCCGCTGGTCTTGAGCGCCTCGCGACCGATCACGACGGTAAGGGGTGCCAGCGCTGAGTCTGGTAGCTGCTCAGTAAGCACTTCGCCCCATCCCTTCGGGAGTGTCTTGGCGACTACCCCTGTGGCAGCCGTGCGCGCCTGATCGACCCCGCCGGCACCAGCCGCGGACAGCACGATCTTGCTTATCTGACTCTGCGACTTCTGTCCCAGTAGCGTGCCCAGTACAAGCGGGCGGGCACGATCGGCTTCTGTGACCTCGATTCCATGCAGTTCGGCCACGGCCAGGACGTAAAGTGCGCTGGTTTCGTAGAAGAAAAGCATGTCCACCACACCGAGCCCGAGCGCGAGCGGGATACCGACACCCGGAAGAGCAGCGGATGCGCCAACGCCGCTGCTGGCAATCGTCACGGTCGCGATGTACCTGCTGTCGAGTTCTTTCAGAATCTCCGTCGGCGAGGCCGTCGGCTTGTCACGCCGAACCGACCGGAGATACTCCAACACGACCGGGCGCTGCACGGAGATCGCCTTGAAGATCTGTGCTTGGAAACCCTCCGCCTGAGCGATCTCCTTGGCGTGATCGACGGCCAGCGCAGGAACGTTTACGACCGCGACCCCCTTCTCGTCGCCCCCGCGCGGTGTTGTCGATGTCTTGTTCCCCGTCACGTGTCTCCCCATTTGGACTGATTTGCCTGTGTTCAGCATGTCAGTCTCTCCATGAGTTCCGACACTCGCCGCGAGCCGGAAGCGAACGCTCCTCCAGCGACCAGTCGGGCACTTGCGTGTCGTCCGCCGGCCCATTCGCGATCCCCAAACGTGCTGTCCGCGCAGGAGTTGTCGTCTCGCACATCAGCGCTTGCGGGGAGGGGCGCGCTGCGAATCGGCGCGGCCTCTGGCATCTCGTCCTGTTCGACGGAACACCGCCGACGGACCCGTCAGACGACGCTCGGATCCATCGGGTCCGTGACTATGGGCCGACGTCCCCCTGTCGCTCCTGGCTCCCTCGTACCACCTCGTGCTCGCCATGGACGCGCCGCCTACCAAGGCCGACCATGAGCGCATCGCCATGATCCCCGCGGCGCGCTGACCCTGATCGTCTGACGACGGGGCGCCCGGCGATGGGCCTGGGCGCTGCCTGATGGGCAGCGCCCAGACCTGTCACGCAGCCGCTGCGTCTTCGGTGGAGTCGGACTCGAACCGCTCGTCGACGAAGGCCTTGAACAGTGCGAGGAGATCCTCGTTGTTCTGGATCGCGCGGAGCATGACCGTCAGGATTGTGTCGCGACCCGGCTCGAGTCCCTGCTGCTTGCGGAGATCGAGCTTGCGGGTCTTGATCAGCCTGCCCGCCGACGAGAGGACTGCCTGCTGCATCTGGGCGAAGTCGAGCACGGTCGTGTCGTAGAACCGAGTCGCCGACATGAGCAGCGTCGGACGCGCCCAGCCAGTGGGAACGAGCACGAGCACCTTGCCGTCGACGACGGGGAGCGTGAACTCGGCCTCGTTCCATTCGCAGGTTTCAGGGTTCCACACCTGCTTGCGAACCTTCCTCACCTTGTGACCGTTGGAGGTGAACTCCGGGTAGGTGGCCACCATCTGCTCGGTGAACCTCGCGAGAGGCCCGAACATGATGCGGGTCGTCACGTCGCTCGTGATGTCCTTGTCCACCCCGTCGACGAACAGCGGCAGGTCTTCGAGCTGGTGGAGGATGCCGATGCGCACGAGCGGCTCTACGCGACCGGTGAGGGTCTCCCAGATCCAGGTGCCGACGACCGAAGCGCCTCCGTGACCGTGGAATCCCTCTTCGGACATTCCGAGACGTGTCTCCCACGGCTCGATGAAGCGCTGAAGGAGCGCCTCGCCGCGGCGGAGCGCACCGGGCGATCCGTCGAAGATGCACGCGGTGACCGTGCTCAGGAAGGTGTCTGCGCACCGCACCGCCTCATCGGCGAACGGCTGCGGGCTCTTGATGAGCCGCACCGCGCGCGGATCGAGGTAGAGGCGGTTGTCGGCCGCCACCTCCACGTCGATGAAGGGGACAGGCCCCGTGATTCCGAACTGCTTACTTACTGTGACCATTACAGGTCCTCTCGTGTTCTGACACGAGGAAAAATCGCGGGTTCGCTTGCCGGACCTTCCGGTATGGTGTTGGTGACCATCCAAGTCACCACCGCGTCCTCGTATCGGTGGATCTGGCCCGAGTCCGCTCCAACGGTTCGGGCCAGAGGTCTGTGTGGGTGTATCAATCGCCCTCCGCGAGTTTCCACTGTCCGCGGCCGACGTTCATGACGCGTGAGTTGCGGTTCAGGTATGCGAGGGCGGCACCGATCGCATCCCGACTGTCGTCGCGCCCGCGTTCGTGCAGGAACTCCTCGATGGCGGCGGGGGTCGCGAAGCCCTCGGGTCCGCGGCTCAGGATCTTCACGGCCGTCTCAACTGCATCGGAGCGCGGCTGTCGCTCGAGACCGTCGTCGAGGGAGAAGAGACCCACCACGGCGGAGGTCCGTGCTTCCGTCGTCGCGGCAGCGCTATCGGGGAAGCGGCGCGCGAGCGCGAGGCGATATCCCTGCTCTTCGACGCGAAGATCATCGCGTTCAGTCTCGAGTTCCTGGATCTGCTCCATGAGGTCGCGGATCTTCGTCTCCGTCTCCTGGCGTGCAGCGATTGTGCTCTCGATCAGCTCGAGAAGCGTGTCAGCAGTGATGGGCATGGGAACCTCCTTACACCGACAATCATACACCATGATCAGGGTTGTGTGTTTGCTCAGGCCGAACATGTGTGTGGGGTAATTGCCCACGGGTGGTTGCTTACCCTGCCGTAGTCCCTCATTAAGGTGTTGGATCTCGCCCTAGAGTCTGGATCGGAGGGGTCCGCGTCCGCTACACCATGGTGTAACGACGGGTGAGCACGTAGAGTATTTGTTGAAATACGGAGCTGATCTGCAAATTAGTCATCGGGGTGCGGCATGGGAAGCATTGAGCCTTACGAGACAGCCTCTGGCCGTCGTTACCGTGTGCGATACCGGCGCCCCGATCATCGACAGGCAGCGAAGCGCGGCTTTCGGACCAAGCGCGAAGCCGAACGGTACCTGATCTCGGTCGAATCGCAGATGCTGACAGGCGACTTCATCGATCCTGCAAGCTCTCGAGTGACGGTCGGCGAACTCGCGCCCGATTGGCTCGATGTCAAGCGGATGAAGCTGAAGCCGTCGAGTTACCGGCACCTGGATGATGCCTGGCGCGTCTACGTGGAGCCTCGGTGGGGCGCAGTGCAACTGGGGGCGATCACTCACTCCGATGTACAGAAGTGGATCACGGAGGTGAGCGCCGGGACTGCTCACACCGTGCGCCGCTACCACGCGAGGACGGCTCAGCAGGGCAACCGTCCGAAGAGCGCGACGGTGGTCATTCGTGCGTACGGCGTTCTCGCGGCCGTCCTCGATGTCGCGGTGCGGGATCGGCGCATCCCTCGCAACCCGGCTCGCGGTGTCGACCTGCCGCGGAAGGGCAAGAAGCGGCACGTGTACCTGAGTCACGAGGAGGTCGACTCCCTCGCCCGCGCCGCCGCCCCGGAACACGCGACCATCGTCTTCGTGGCCGGCTACACCGGGCTGCGCTGGGGTGAACTCTCCGCGCTTCGGGTCCGCGATCTCGACCTCGAGCGTCGCCGGCTATCCGTCAACGAGAACGCCGTGCGCGTCGGGTCGGAGTTGCACGTCGGGTCTCCGAAGACGCACGAACTGCGTTCGGTGGGGTTCCCGAACTTCCTGGCCGAACCCCTCGGCGAACTCGCCAGCGGCAAGGAACCGCGCGCCCTCCTCTTCGGTGATGGGGACGACCACATCCAACGCCCTCGATCGTCCGGCGCATCACGCTCGTGGTTCATGCGTGCGCTCACCGACGCCGGCCTGCCCCGAATGACGGTGCACGATCTGCGACACACCGCAGCATCCCTTGCCATCGCGTCCGGAGCGAACGTCAAGGCAGTCCAGCGAATGCTCGGGCACGCCTCGGCGGCTATGACGCTCGACGTCTACGCCGACCTCTTCGATGACGATGTGGACGCCGTCTCGGCCGCCCTCGACCGGGCCCGTACGACGGCGCTTGTGTCCAAACCGCGTCCAGAAGCCCCGCCTGGCGAAGTCTGAAGGGCCGCGATCCCCTGAAAAAACAGGGATCGCGGCCCTTCCCCCGTGGACGCGACGGCGGGAGTCGAACCCGCAGCGCTCCCGGGTATGAGCCGGTGCCCGGGACCACCCGGATCGCCGCGATGACCCTACGCTGGCCCCGCACCGCGAAGAAGGGAGTCACCGTTAACCGGGGTTTCCCCGTGTGTCGCCTGATGTCGCCAAGGCGGCCCCCGCCGACGCGCCTCGCAGGCGCGGCTCCACGCCGGCATGGCATCTCGCCGACGCGCCGACCCGGTCGCGATCGCCCGGGCACGACCGTCGGTGAGCCCGCTCTCACACAGCGCCGATACGACTCACGCGCCGCCGAGTTCCGCCTGCAGCGCGCGGAGGTGCTCGACGACGAAGGCGTGGTCGTCGGCCTGGGGGAGGCCCGACACTCCGACCGTGCCGACGACGCCCACGCCCGCGATCGTGATCGGGAACACCCCGCCGTGCGCGGCATAGAGGGACGTGTCGAGCCGAGCCGAGGTGTCGAAGTCCTTGCCGACGGCCGCGAAGGACAGGCCGACCCCGTACGACGACCGGCCGTAGCGGCGGGCCACGCGCGACTTGCGTTCGAGCCAGCCGTCGTTGTCGGCGCTCGATCCGGGCAGTGCCACGTGGAAGACGCGTGCCTCGCCGAGCGAGATGCCGATGACGATCGGCAGGCCGCGGTCGAGGGCGGCGCTGCGCATAGCCGAGCCGAGACGCCACGCGTCGTCGAGGTCGAAACGGGGCAGCACGATATCGCGCTCCTCCGCCTCGACGCGGGCAAGGATCTCGGACGGCGTCTGCTCGCTCATGCTGCCGACAGTAGCGCCCCGTATGGGACGGATGCCGCGTCCCCGCGCCCACCGACCCGACACGCTTCCCATCCGGGCCGCACCGGGCCTCGGCATCCGCCCCCCAACGCGGGCGCCGCTCGCCGAAACCGGGGATTCTCGTCGAGACAGGGGGGAAATGCCCCTGTCTCGACGAGAATCCCTTGGCTCGGCGCACACGCCGAGGGCACGCACGAGCCCAGGGCAACCGGCAGGGCGAACGGATGCCGCGCCCCGGCCCCGCGGGAACGGATGCGTAACGATTGCCACCGCCTCATCCACAGGTCGCTCGACCGGGGCGAGGCCGCGGGCCGCGTCCGTCTAGGCTTCTCCGCATGCCAACGGCGCGACGAAGGGGAATCCTCGCTGCCGTCACCGCCATCGTCCTGCTCGCCTTGGGCCTCGGGGTCGGACTCGCCGTCGGTGATGCGCTCGGAATCCGCACGGAACCCTCCACCCAGATGACGCCGGCCGACCCCGTCGTGCCGGACATCCCGCAACCCGTCGCGCCGCCCGCCTTCACGACGGTGGACGCCCCGGCCACAGCGCGCATCACGACCGCGCTCGAGGAGCTGTCCGCTGCGACGGCGCACGCCGGCACGACGGCCGGAGAGGCATCCCTCACCGTCGTCACATCGGCGGGCGGCGCATCACAGAGCGGCGCAGCACAAGGCGGCTCGGGACGAAACCCCGAGACCGGCGCAGCCGACGACTCCTACACGCTCAGCGGCGACCCGACCACCCTCCGGATCGACGCGGCCACCGAAGCCGGCGCCGCACGCGGCATCTACGACCTCGCCGACGCGGCGCGTGTCGGCTCGTCCGTCGAGTCCCTCCTCGGCGACCACGCGGCCTCGAAGCTGCCGCTGCGGATGGTCGATCTCGGCGCCGTCGGAGTCGATCCCGACCCGTCGCAGTGGGTGGACGGCACCGACTACTCGCACGTGTCGCGCGCCTTCGAAGACGTCTACCTCTCCGACCCGCCGTACATCGATCAGGATGCCTTGGCCGCGGCCTATGACGACTGGGACGAGTTCCTCCGGCACAGCGTCGCGAACGGCTACAACGCGGTGTCGTGGCCGGGCTTCATCGAGTTCGCCACCTTCGCCGACGTGCCGGGCGGCCCCGTCTACCCTGACGGCGATCCGCACGTCGCGCGCGCCCTCGCGCTGCGCGACGCGTTCGGGCCGTTCTGGGATCGCGCGGCCGAGCTCGGCGTGAAGATCTACCTGCGCACCGACATGCCGACCCTCACTCCCGAGCTCGCCGACTACTTCGACGAGCGGTTCGGCGGCCTCGACACCGAGAACCCCGAGCTGTGGAAGACCTACACCGCGGCCCTCGACGAGCTCTACGCGGCGGAGCCGTCGCTGTCGGGCATCCTCATCCGCATCGGCGAGGGCGGCAACGTCTACCAGGAGCCGGGCTGGGACTACTACTCCGAGATCGCCGTCCGCTCGGTCGAGGCCGTGCGGACGATGCTCGAGACGTACTCGGCGCAGGCCGAGGCATCCGATCGTGAAGTGATCTTCCGCACGTGGAGCGTCGGGATCGGCGATGTCGGCGACATGCACACCGACCAGGCCTCGTATCACCAGGTGCTCGACGGCATCGACTCGCCCGCGCTCATCGTGTCGACGAAGTACACGCTCGGCGACTTCTACAGCTGGCTGCCGCTCAACGACACGCTCGAGACCGGGGATCAGCGGCGCATCGTCGAGTTCCAGAGCCGCCGCGAGTTCGAGGCGTTCGGCTCGTTCCCCAACGACCTCGGCACGCAGTACCAATGGGCGCTGCAGACGCTCCTCGCGGCGAACCCGAACATCGAGGGCGTCTGGACGTGGACGCAGGACGGCGGCCCGTGGCGTGCCGGCCCGATGAGCCTGTACCTCAAGAGCGGCTTCTGGCAGCTCTACGAGCTGAACACCCAGACGGCCGCCGCGCTCGCGCGCGACCCCGGCGCCGACATCGGCCGGGTCACCGTCGACTGGGCGAGGGAGTGGTTCTCGGAAGACCCGGCGACCGTCCGCGCGATCGCCGAGGCGATGGCCCTCTCGCGCGACGCGATCACGCAGGGGCTCTACATCCAGCCGTTCGCCGAGCGGCGCACCTTCGCGCTCGGGCTCGAGCCGCCGCCGCAGATGTGGATTTTCGAGTGGGACATCCTCACGGGCGACTCCGCGAGCCTCGGCGTCATCTACGAGATCTCGCACGACCGCATCGACGAGACCATCGCCGCGGGGCACGAGGCGGTCGCCAAGGCCGAGCAGATGCGGGATCTCGTGGCGGGGACGGATGCCTCGACCTGGCGCGACTCCGAACTGCGCGACGCCTTCCTCGGCACGCTCGACTACCAGGCCGACGTGCTCCGGATGCTCGGCGCCTACCGCGAGATGTTCCTCGAGCAGATGCGGTGGCACGACACCCTCTCGCCCGACGCGCAGGCCGCCTGGTCCGAGGCGCGGGACGAGTTCGTGAAGCTCGCCGCGCAGCACCGCGAGACCTACACCGGAGACGTCGACCACCCGGCGTGGAATCTCGATGCGGCGCTGCAGTTCGTGGAGCGCGCCGACCGCGACGCGGCGATGGCGTGGGTCGCCCGGATCCTCCTCGCCCTCGCCGCCGCGTGGATCGTCATCGGGATGATCGCGACGCGGACGCGGCTCGTCCGCCGTCCGGGTGCGGCGGCGGCCCGCGCGACGTGGCTCGCTGCGACCCGGCCGTGGCGCGCGCAGGAGTCGACGCTCGGTTTGCTGCCGCTCGACCGCTGGCTGCTCCTGCTCGTTCCGGTCGCCCTCCTGGTCGGGACGAGAGCGGTCCAGACCTCGTTCCTCTCGTGGACGCACCTCGTCGTCGTGCTCGCCGGGTGGCTCGTCTTCGCCCTCGCCGTCGAGCTGCTGCTGACGCGCAAGCGGTCTCCGTGGCCGGTCATCGCCGCCGTCGGCGGCGTCGTCGTGCTGCGCTGCATCGTCACGCTGACGGCACTCGCATTCACCGGTCCCGGCGGGTACTGGTTCGCGTTCTGGACCGACCCCGTGCGCCGGACGGTCTACATCTCGATCGCGTTCGCGCTGTTCCTGTGGGTCTTCGTCGCGGCCGGCTGGGCCCTCTCGACGCAGCTCGGACGCCGGCGGGCGGCGGGCGTCGTGCTCGCCGCGATCGGGGCGGCCCTCGCCATCCCGGCCACTGCCGTCGCGATCATCGGCCTCGAGCCGTCGCTTTCGCTCTGGAACGACCAGATGGGCTTGCTGCCGTGGGGTCTGGCGCGCATCCTCGGGCTGACGACGTACCTCGAGATCCCATCCGACACCGCCTGGTGGGCGGCGGCCGTGGGCGCCGTCCTGTTCGTGATCGGCGTGCTCCTCGCGCTCTGCTGGGGGCGCGGCCGCACCGGAGTCCCGGCCGGCGGCGGCACCCGACATCCGGAACGCGCTCAGGGCTAGGCTGGCGCCGTGCACGCAACGGCGCGTGCGAGCGGGAGGTACGCATGGGCAAGAAGTCCAAGAAGCGCGAAGGCGGCCTGAGCGACAAGCAGTACGCGAAGCAGCTCAAGAAGCTGCACGTCGAGCTGGTGAAGCTGCAGGAGTGGGTCAAGCACGAGGGCGTCAAGATCTGCATCGTCTTCGAGGGACGCGACGGCGCGGGCAAGGGCGGCGTCATCAAGGCGATCACCGAGCGCGTGAGTCCGCGGGTCTTCCGCGTCGTGGCGCTCCCCGCGCCGAACGATCGCGAGCGCAGCCAGATGTACATCCAGCGCTACATCACGCACTTCCCCGCCGCAGGCGAGGTCGTGATCTTCGACCGCTCCTGGTACAACCGTGCCGGTGTCGAGCGGGTGCTGGGGTTCACCGACGACGCGACGGCCGACAAGTTCCTGACGATGGTGCCGCTCGTCGAGAAGGCGATGATCGATTCGGGCATCATCCTCTTCAAGTACTGGCTCGAGGTGAGCCCCGAAGAGCAGACGCGCCGCCTCGAAGGGCGGATCACCGACGGGCGCAAGACGTGGAAGCTCTCGCCGATGGATCTCCTGTCGTACAACCGCTGGTACGACTACTCGCGAGCGCGCGACAAGATGTTCGAGGCGACCGACACCGACTTCGCGCCCTGGTACGTCGCGGGCTCCAACGACAAGCAGAAGGCGCGGCTGAACATCATCTCGCACCTGCTGTCGAAGATCCCCTATGTCGAGATCCCGCGCGAGGAGCCCGTTCTTCCCGAGCGGCAGGGCCCCGGAGACTACGTCGAGCCGGACTACCCCTACCGCCACGTGCCTGAGAAGTACTGAGGGCGCGGGCTCCCGCGGAAGGGGAAGGGCGACGGATGCCGGGGCCGCAGGTGTCAGGGCGGTCAGGCGCCGCGCTGGGCCATCGCCTGGTCGAAGGCGCCCCCACGCGTGGAGACGATGTCTTTGCCGAGCGGCATGAGCGAGACCGGGACGAGCTTGAAGTTCGCGATGCCGAGCGGAATGCCGATGATCGTCAGGCACAGCAGGATCCCCGTCACGATGTGCTCGATGGCGAGCCACCAGCCCGCGAGGATGACCCAGATGACGTTGCCGAGGAACGACCACACCCCGGCCGTCGGCTTGCTCACGACGGTGCGACCGAATGGCCACAGGGAGTACAGCCCGACGCGGAACGACGCGATGCCCCACGGGATCGTGATGATCAGGATGCACAGCACGACGCCGACCGCGAAGTAGCTGAGGAACAGCCAGAACCCCGCGAGGACGAGCCAGATGATGTTCAGTAGCGTGCGCACGCACTCATCCAACCAGTTCCTCACCGGGACGATGCTGAACGTCTCGCCCGGGGCACCGCGTCGCTAGGCTCGGCGCATGTCGAACGGGTCGGCGTCGCTGACGACGCGCGAGTTCCTCGGCGAGGCCGTTCGGACGGCGGCGGCGGAGGTCGAGGAGACGGCCGCGGCCGCGCTCGCGGATGAGCCCGACGGCGTGCACCAGCACCGCGTCCGGGTGCGAAGGCTCCGCAGCGTCCTGGCCGGGTTCCGCGACCGTCTCGATCGCGAGACCGCCGACGGCATGCGCGCCCGTTTCGCGGAGTGGGGCGGCGAGCTCGGCGCCGTGCGCGACATGGAGGTGCGCGCCGATGTCGCCGAGCAGGAGCTCGCGGACGCCGGCATCGACGATCCCGACATGGTCCGCCGGCTCGTCGCGGGGGACCGGCAAGCCCATGCGCGCGCTCACGCCCGGCTCGTCGCGCTCGCCGCGACGCCCGAGGCCGCTGCGCGGCGGAAGGCGCTCGCGGGGCTGGGCGCGGCATCCGTCACCGGGGATCCCGACGAGAAGGCGGCTCCCTTCATCGCCGCCGTGCTCGCCGCGCAGGCGCGGCGCGTGCGCAAGGCGGCGGCGCGGATCGACGGCAGTGAGGAGTCGTACCACGCCGTCCGCAAGTCGGCGCGGCGCCGGCGGTACGTCGCCGAGGCGGTCGCCCGGAGCGCGCCGGGGCTGTACGAGACGCAGGTCGAGGAGCTGGCGGGCGTCGGCGAGGCGCTGCACGACGCGCTCGGCGGCCACCGCGACGCCGTGCTCTTCGCCGACCATGTCGCGCGAGAGAGCGTGCTCGCGGCGCGGGCGGGGGAGTGGATCGAGGCGTATCCGGCCATCGAGGCCTCGGCGCGCGCGGCGGCGGCCGAACGCCTGGCGGCGCTGCCCCACGCGCTTCAGCGACTTCGCCGCGCGGCATCCGATCTGCGGTGACGCCCGGGCGGGTGTCGGGCGTCGCGCCTAGACTTATCGGGCCATGACCGACGCCAGTACGCCCCTCATCGTCGGCAGCGACATCGGACCGCAGACCTCTGGATCGCGTGCCGACGAAGATCTGCTCGCGGGACTCAATCCTCCGCAGCGCGAAGCCGTGACCTATCGCGGTCCCGCGCTGCTCATCGTCGCGGGTGCGGGATCGGGCAAGACGAGCGTGCTGACCCGGCGAATCGCGTCGCTGCTTCGCAACCGCGAGGCGTGGCCGAGCCAGATCCTCGCGATCACGTTCACGAACAAGGCCGCCGGCGAGATGCGCGAGCGCGTGCAGCAGCTCGTCGGAGACACTGCCGCGCAGGGCATGTGGATCTCGACGTTCCACTCGGCGTGCGTGCGCATCCTCCGCCGCGAGGCGCAGCAGTTCGGCTTCACGAAGGCGTTCACGATCTACGATTCGGGCGACTCCCGCGCCCTGGTCAAGCGGCTCGTGAAAGAGCACGAGGCGGATGCCTTCGGCCTGACCCCCGCGGCGGTCCAGAGCCGGATCTCCAAGCTCAAGAACGAGCTCGCCGACGCCGAGTCCTACGCGCGCCAGGCCAACATGAACGACCCCGCCGAGCGCATCTTCGTCGACGTCTTCGCCGACTACCAGCGGGCGCTGCAGCGGGCGAACGCCTTCGACTTCGACGACCTCATCGCGCAGACGGTCTACCTGTTCCGCGCCTTCCCGCATGTGGCCGACGTGTACCGCCGGCGGTTCCGCCACATCCTCGTCGACGAGTACCAAGACACCAACCACGCGCAGTACGCGCTCATCAACGAGCTCACGCAGCCGCTCTCCGATCCTGCGGGCGAGGCGTTCGGCGACGGCGGCATGATGATCTTCGACGCGCCGTCGGCCGACGCGCTGCCGGCGGCGTCGCTCACGGTCGTCGGCGACTCCGACCAGTCGATCTACGCCTTCCGCGGCGCCGACATCCGCAACATCACCGAGTTCGAGCGCGACTACCCCGGGGCGAAGGTCGTGCTCCTCGAGCAGAACTACCGCTCGACGCAGAACATCCTGAGCGCCGCCAACGCCGTCATCAGCAACAACTTCGACCGCAAAGACAAGAAGCTGTGGACGGATGTCGGGGCCGGCGAAAAGATCGTCGGCTTCACCGGCTACTCCCAGCACGACGAGGCGCAGTTCGTCGCCGACGAGATCGAGTCACTTCGTCGTGCCGGTGTCGACTATGCCCAGATGGCGGTCTTCTACCGCACGAACTCGCAGTCGCGTGCATTGGAGGAGATCTTCATCCGCTCGGCGGTGCCCTACAAGATCATGGGCGGCACCAAGTTCTACGAGCGCGCCGAGATCAAGGACGCCCTCGCCTACCTCGTCGCGGTGGCGAACCCGGCCGACGAGATGGCGGTGCGCCGCATCCTGAACAAGCCGCGGCGCGGGATCGGCGATGTCACCGAGACGGCGATCGCCCGGTACGCCGCCGACGAGGGGATCACGTTCCGCGACGCCCTCGCGAACGCCTCGGCACTCGGCGTCGGGCCCAAGATCCAGGCCGCGATCGCGCAGCTCGACGCCGTGCTCGCCGAGGCGACCGACCACATGCTGCCCGCGACGGGCGAGCTCGCGCCGCCGACGGCGGTCGCCGAGGGACTCCAGATCCTCCTCCAGAAGAGCGGCTATCTCGACGCCCTGCGCGCCAGCAAAGACCCGCAGGACGAGGCGCGCGTCGAGAATCTCGACGAGATGGTCGCGGTCGCGCGCGAGTTCGCGCGCAACAACCCCGAGGGCACCGTGATCGACTTCCTCGCCGAGGTCGCGCTCGTCTCTGACGCCGACGACCTCGACGATGCGACGGGCTCCGTCTCGCTCATGACCCTGCACACGGCGAAGGGCCTGGAGTACGACGCCGTCTTCGTCACGGGTGTGGAAGAAGACCTCATTCCGCACCGCATCTCGGCGGGGGAGCCCGGCGGTCCTCAGGAAGAGCGGCGCCTCTTCTACGTCGGCGTCACGCGTGCCCGCAAGCGTCTGTTCTTCACGCTCGCGATGACCCGTGCACAGTTCGGCGAGGTCACCGTCGCGATGCCGAGCCGCTTCCTGCAGGAGATCCCGGCCGAGCTCATCGACTGGCGGCAGTCGCCGGGCGATGTCAATTCGCGCGGCGGCTCCCAGTCGCGCGCGCTCAACGCCCGCAGGCCGGGCGGCGGCTGGGGCGGCCCCTCCAACGGCAAGCGCTACGGCGACGACCTCGTGCCGAAGTCGACGGCGATCGACCGCTTCGCCAACAAGATCCCCGCGAAGGTGCGCGACAACGGCGACATGGTGCTCGCCCCCGGCGACCGCATCCGCCACGACGACTTCGGTGAGGGCCGGGTGGATGCCGTGACCGGCGAGGGCGCGAAGCGCGTCGCGCACGTGCGCTTCGACAAGGCCGGCCCGAAGAAGCTCCTCATCAAGATCGCGCCGATCGAGAAGCTCTGAGGCGAGGCGTCGGCGGGCGGCGCCCGCGGCGCGGGTATCGTGCGCGGCGGGGGTAGCGCGGCCCGGCCCCTGCGGGGTCCGCGGGCGCGGGTAGCGCGGCCCGGCTTGCCCCGGCGGCGCGGCGCCGCTGCTGCTCTCCCCTGCTGACCGGCCCGCCCCTGCGGGGTCCGCGGGCGGGGCGGGCGAGCGCGCCGCCTCTGCTGCCCGGCCCGCCCCGGGCGGCGCGCTCCCGCTGCTGACCGGCCCCCCCGCGCCGCGCCGCCGCTGCTGACCGGCCCCGCCCTGCCGGCAGCCCCGTCCGCTGCCGGACCGTCCCTGCGGGGTCCGCGGTCGCGGGCTAGGCTCGATCGATGGCTCTTTTCTCGCGCGGCAAGCGCAACCGCGACCAGTCCGCCGACGACGCCGTCGAGCGGTCCACCGAGCAGTCGGCGCCTGAACAGTCGGCTCCCGAGCAGTCGGCTCCCGAGCAGTCGACCGCCCAGCGGGCCGCCGCTCCGTCGGCAGCACCGACTTCGGCGGATGCGCCGGCTTCCGAGGCGACGGATGTGACGGATGCGGCGGCCCAGGCATCCGTCGGCATTTCCGTGTCGTCGTTCCGCGGGGTCGGAGCCGTGCACACCGACGAGCCCGCAGCCGCCGCCGCAGCCGCCGCGACCGACGAGCCTTCCGCGACCGCCCCGACGGGTCAGCTGCGGATGGGACGGGAGACTGCGCCGCCGGCGCGCGAGAGCGTCCCCGGCCTGCGCGACAACGTGCTGCTCGCGGAGTCGCTGGCCCTGCTGCCGGCCGATCCCACGCCGCCGCAGATCATGAACGTCGCGCGTCAGCTCCTGCAGGGCCACCTCTACCTGCGGGTCAAGGGCGACGCGCGCTCGCTGCTCGCGGAGGGCAAGGAGCTGCCGCTCGCGATCGTGACCCTCGGCGAGGAGAACTTCGTCGTCGCCTACAGTGGCGGCGTCTCGCTCGGCGCGAGCCTGCGCAGCGACGGGGCCAACGACACCTCGGCGATGGGACAGCCGACGCTGACCGTGCTCAAGTACGTGCTCGCGGGCCCTTATGCCGGACTCGTCATCGATCCGGCATCGGCGCCGGCGCGCGTGATCCTCCGACGCGACATGCTCGAGCGGATGGTCGAGGGCGTCGACGCGGAGCTGGCGATCAAGGGGCTCCTCGCGGGCGAGCGCACCGCGGCCACGGCCGCCGCCGTCGCGGAAGCGCTGGGTCGCGCGCCGTTCTGGGTCGCCGTGAGCCGCGTCGACGAGGAGGGCAGGTTCGGCGTCGCCGAGGCGCGGACGAACGAGGGCGAGCGCTTCGTCGAGCTCTTCTCGCATCCGCTCGAGGTCGTGGTGCTCGGCCGGGGCGATCAGCCCGCGCCCATGAATGCCGAGCAGCTGGCCAAGGCGCTGCGCGCCGATCCGGGAATCACGGGCGTGATCATCGATCCCGCCGGCCCCTGGATCCGCCTGACCCGCGACGACCTCGCGGTACTCACCGCCGACTGACGTCCCCGGGCCGCCGACTGTCGGGTCCGGCGCCCCGTGGCGACCTCGCTGCGTACCCAATTCAGGATGAGAACTGCGATTCGGCCTTTCAAAGGGTTTTCGGAGGCCTTCTTCGGCTTTCATCCTGAGTTCGGTACGCGCGCGGACCATGAGTCAGGTACGCGCGGGCCCCGAGTCCGGTACGCGCGGGGGTCGAGCGCTACGCGCCGGCCGTCGCGTCCGTTGCCCGGGCAAGTCCCCGCTGCGTACCCAACTCAGGATGAGAACTGCGATTCGGCCTTCTACGGGGCCTTCGGCGGCTTTCTTCGGCTTTCATCCTGAGTTCGGTACGCGCGCGGGCCCCGAGTCCGGTACGGGCGGGGGCTCCGGGTGGTGGGTGGTGGGTGGCGGGGCGGGCTGCGCGACCGGCGTCGGGCAACTGACGCCGGGCGGGGTGACGCAAGCCCGTGACGCGGGCCGGAGCGTGCCCCTAGGGTCGGTGTCATGGCCTCCCCGCGCATCACCCTGACCGTGCCCGGCCCCGACGGCGAGCGCGAAGTCGGCATCTCCAACCCCGACCGCGTGCTGTGGCCCGAGGTCGGGATCACCAAGCGCGAGCTCGCCGAGTACCTCGTGACGGTGGCGGGGCCCTTCCTCGCGGCCAACGGCGACCGGCCCGTCTCGCTCGAGCGGTTCCCCGACGGCATCGACGGCGAACGGTTCTACTCCAAGAACCCGCCCAAGGGCGCCCCGCCGTACGTGAAGTCGCAGACCGTCACCTACAACAGCGGGCGGAGGCATCCGCAGATCGTCCTCACCGAGATCGCGGCGGCCGTGTGGGCGGCGCAGATGAACACCGTCGTCTTCCACCCGTGGGCCTCGCTCGCGTCCCACACCGACAACCCCGTGGAGCTGCGCATCGATCTGGATCCGCAGCCGGGTACGGATTTCCAGGATGCCGCGGCCGTCGCCCCCGCGCTTCGAGAGGTGCTGCAAGAGGCCGGCCTGACGGCGTTCCTCAAGACGAGCGGCAGCCGCGGCATTCACGTCTTCTGTCCCATCGAGCCCGCGTGGGAGTTCCTCGACGTCCGCCACGCGGTCATCGCGGCGGGACGCGAGCTCGAGCGACGCCTGCCCGACAAGGTCACGACGAACTGGTGGAAGGAGGAGCGCGGACAGCGCATCTTCATCGACTTCAACCAGGCCAATCGCGACCGCACGATGGCTGGTGCCTACAGTCCGCGGGCGCTCCCCGGCGCGACCGTGTCGACCCCGGTGACGTGGGAGGAGCTCGAGGCGGGCGTCGACCCGGCGGCCTTCACGGTGCGCTCCGTGCCGGAGCGGCTCGCCGTGCAGGGCGACCCGTGGGCGACGCTCCTCGACGAGCCGGGCCGCATCGACACGCTCCTCGAGTGGTGGCAGCGCGACCTCGACGAGGGGCTCGGCGAGCTGCCGTTCCCGCCCGACTTCCCCAAGATGCCGGGCGAGCCGCCGCGCGTGCAGCCGAGCCGCAAGAACGAGGCGAACTGGAGATGACCGCGGGCGCCCTGCGGGAGCGTGTCGGCCCGGCCGACCGCGTGATCGCGCGTCTGCTGCGCACCCGGTGGCTCATGCGGGCTCCGATCCCGCTGTATCGGGCGGGCCTGGGCTGGATGTTCGGGCAGCGCCTGGTCATGATCGAGCATCGCGGACGCGTGTCGGGCCGCCGCCGCTTCGTCGTCGTCGAGCTCGTCGCCGTGGAGCGCAACGCGGTGCGCGTCGCGAGCGGCTTCGGGCGGCACTCCGACTGGTATCGCAACATCAGGTCGAACGGAGTGGCCTACCTCAGCTTCGGCCGCTTCCGCCGCGTGCGAGCGAGCGCGCGTCTGCTGGCGCCGGAGGAGTCGGCTCGGAGGCTCGCGCAGTACGCCGCCGCTCGCCCCGTGGCGTGGCGGCACCTGCATGCCGCGATGAGCGCGCTCCAGGGCCGCGAGCCGGAGATCCCGCTCGTGGAGTTCGGGCCGCCGCGCGATCATCCGTTCGACGCAGACTGACGGGAGCGGCCGCGGCCGAGGCATCCGTCAGTCCAGCACGTCGCCGAGGTCGTAGGCCGACACCGTCTCGAGCTGCTCGTAGGTGCACGAGCGGGGATCGCGATCGGGGCGCCAGCGCTCGAACTGCACGGTGTGGCGGAAGCGCCAGCCCTCGAGCTGGTCGTACCGCACCTCGAGCACGCGCTCGGGGCGCAGGTGCACGAACGAGGAGTCGCGACCCGCGGCGGAGAACCGGGACTTCTCGCCCTCGCCCTTGACGGGGTTGCCGTCGGCGTCTCGCTCGACGAGCGGGGCGAGTTCGTCGATGAGCTCCAGGCGACGCTTGTCGCTCCAGGCCGCGACGCCACCGACGGGGTAGAGCGTGCCGTCGTCGTTGTAGAGACCGACCAGGAGCGAGCCGACGCCCTGGCCCGACTTATGGATGCGGTACCCCAGAGCGACGACGTCGGCCGTGCGGGCGTGCTTGATCTTGAACATGGTGCGCTTGTTCGGCGCGTACGGCTGGGCGAGCGGCTTGGCCACGACGCCGTCGAGGCCCGCACCCTCGAATTCCGACAGCCAGTGGCGTGCGAGATCGGCGTCGTCGGTCGTGCGCGTCACGTGCACGGGGTGAGGCACCTTCCCGAGGAGGTCGACGAGCTCGGCGCGCCGCACGGAGAACGGTTCGTCGATCAGGTCGCGGTCGCCGCGCGCGAGCAGGTCGAAGGCGATGAACATCGCCGGCGTCTGCTCGGCGAGCATCGCGACGCGGGAGGCGGCCGGATGGATCCGCTGCGACAGCGACTCCCAGTCGAGCCGCTGCCTTCCGGGCTCGCCCTTGGGCACCACGACCTCGCCGTCGAGCAGGCACGGCTCGGGCAGGATCCGGGCGAAGGCCTCGACGAGCTCGGGGAAGTACCGGGTGAGGGGCTTCGCGCCGCGCGAACCGATCTCGACCGTCTCGCCGTCCCACGAGACGAGGGCGCGGAAGCCGTCCCACTTCGGCTCGTAGCTGAGGCCGCCCGCGACGGTCGTCTGCGCGGGCACCTCCGGGACGGACTTGGCGAGCATGGGTGCGGGGATCTCGTGCGGCATGCGTCCATCCTGCCCTCCGGGTCGGACGTCGCGGCAGGGGTGCGCGCGTCGCGGGCGATGCGCGCCGGGAACCCGTCCCGTGCGGCGGTGCTCACCCTTCGGGGAGGATCGTCCCCGCGCGGCCGCGGCAGAGGGCGAACACTGGACGTGCGGATCCGACCGGGCCGCGAAGGGAGGAAGCATGTCCGAATCAGAAGTCGTCGCGCCGGGCGACCGGGTGCTCGCGGCGGCGGGGGGCCGCGCCGACGAGGTCTCCGACGAAGAGCTGGGCCCCATCGACTACATCGTCGTGGAGTTCCCGGAGGGCCAGACCAACTTCACGGGAGCCGCGGCGGCCCAGCTCGTCGCGCTCGTCGAGTCGAGCACCATCCGGGTGCTCGACCTGATCTTCGTGCACAAGAACGACGACGGCTCGATCGACGTCGACGAGCTCGAGGACGTCCACGATCTCGGTCCGCTCGGGAGCATCGTGTCGTCGCTGGCCGAGGTGCTCGCCGAGTCCGACCTCATGCAGCTCGCGCAGACCCTCACCCCCGGCAGCCGTGCCGCGGTGCTCGTGTGGGAGAACACGTGGGCGGCGCCGTTCGCGGTCGCGCTGCGGGAGACCGGCGCCCGGCTCGTCGCGGCCGACCGCATCCCCACGCAGGCGCTCATCGCCTCGATGCAGCAAGAAGGAGAGTGATCATGCCCATCGGCATCGGACGCGTGGGACGCGTCGGAGTCATCGGTCGCCCCGTCGCCCGGACGGCGGCCGTCGTGGGAACGGCCAAGGTCGTCTCGAACGGCATCGACCGCAGGCAGGATCGTCGCCAGGATCGCCGCGACGACCGCCGCGTCTGACCCGAGGCGTCAGGCGAAGGCGCTCATCCCC
This sequence comes from Microbacterium sp. F51-2R, assembly GCF_052180235.1. Classification (GTDB taxonomy): domain Bacteria; phylum Actinomycetota; class Actinomycetes; order Actinomycetales; family Microbacteriaceae; genus Microbacterium. The sequence goes on from NZ_CP197470.1 coordinate 3,160,967, forward strand.
GTGATGTCGCGGCCGATGAGCAGCGCCTGGATCGACTCGGTGCCCTCGTAGGTGTGGATGGCCTCGATGTCGGCCATGTGCTGCATGACGCCGTTCTCGAGGAGGATGCCGTTGCCTCCGAGGAGGTCTCGAGCGTATGCCGCGATCCGCCGCGCCGCGCGGGTGTTGTGGTACTTCGCGAGCGACGCCTGCGTGGGTCGGAGGCCGCCCGAAAGCTCGAGGTCGGCGAGATGGCGGCAGTACAGCTGCATCGCCGTGAGCTCCTCGAGCATCTGGGCGAGGCGCTCCTGCACCATCTGGAACTTCGCGAGCGGCTTGCCGAACTGCACGCGCTGCTGCGAGTAGCTGAGCGCCGCCTCGTAGCAGGCGGTGGCATGCCCGAGCGCCGACCAGGCGACGCCGGAGCGGGTGGAGTACAGGACGGTCGAGGCATCCTTGAAGCTCTTCGCACCCGGGAGCACGGCATCCAGCGGCACCCGCACGCCGTCGAGCGCGATGTGCGCCTGGTGGATCCCCCGGAGGGATGCCTTGCCTTCGATGACGGTTCCGGTGTAGCCGGGGGTGCTCTGCTCGACGAGGAAGCACCGCACGGAGCCGTGCGAATCGGAGCCCTCGTCGTCGACCCGCGCCCACACGAACGTGACGCCGCCGGACGCCCCGTTGCCGATCCACTTCTTCGCGCCGTCGAGCACCCATTCGTCGCCGTCCCGGCGCGCGACGGTCTCGAGCGAGACCGAGTCCGACCCGTGGTCCGGCTCCGTCAGGGCGAAGGCCGCCGGCACTTCGCAGCGTGCGATCGGCAACAGCCACGTCTCCTGCTGCTCGGGGCTGCCGAGCAGCGCCAGCGTGCGCAGCGCGAGGCCGCCCTGGACGGCGACGACGGTGCCGAGCGACCCGTCGCCGCGCGAAACCTCCATGTTCACCAGGCCCGCCGCCAGGGGCGAGAAGCGCGTGAGGCCCGGGTGCTCGACGCCGTCGTTGAGGAGGTCGAGCTCGCCCAGTCGACGCGCGATGTCGAGCGGATACTCGGCACGGTCCCACGCCCCCTGCATGCGATCGCCGACCTCGTCGACGAACGCCTGAGCGCGCTCCCAGACGGCGCGATCCTCGTCGGGGATGTCGGCGAAGACGGCGTAGTAGTCGGTGCCGAGGCGCTGCGTGACGTCGTAGCCGTCGACGATCTGACCGGGGCGGGCGATGAAGTCGGTCATGGTCCAGCTCCAAAGAGTCGGTGCGGGAAGGTCTCCGCACCGACTCTAGTGGAACTCGATGTCACGCTCGATAAGACTGAGTCTCATCGACGGATGCCGCGCGCCCCGCGTGCTCCGTGAGCTCAGTGCTGACGTGCGCCCGCGCGCTTGGCGATGCGGCGGCGGCGGATCCACTTCTCCACCTCGACGAAAAGCGGCACGACGAGCGCGAGGCCGATCGCGATGAGCCACTGGTCACCCGACAGCGACGTCGTGAGGAGGAGGTTCTGCAGGAACGGGAGCTCGACCGCGGCGACCGTCAGCGCGAGCGGGATCGACAGCCACTTGATCGCCGCGAGGATCGGGGCGTTGAGACCGGCCTCGGGATCGCGCCGCATCGCGAGGCCGCCGAGGACCGCGCCGAAGGCCGCGACCACGAAGGTCATCGTGACCGGGACGTTCGATTCGGTGGGGCTCAGCAGGTCGGGGTAGAGGAGGAGCGGGACGAGGGTCATGAGGAACAGCAGCCCGCCGTAGACGAACCACAGGACGACGGCTCCGCGGTTGGCGATCGTCTTCTTCGGGTCGCGTGGCGGCTTCTGCATGATGCCGTCGGGCACCGGATCGAGGAGGATCACGATGACCGGGAAGATCGAGACGAAGAAGTTCAGGAACAGGATCATGATCGGCTGCAGCGGGACGCCGTCGTTGATGTCGAAGAGGCTCGCCACGAGGAAGAGCAGCACGAGGGAGAACAGCTGCGACATCTGGTAGCGGACGTAGCTGACGATCTTGTCGTAGATCGCGCGACCGAGGCGCACCGCGGTGACGAGTGTGCCGAAGTTGTCGTCGACGAGGATCATCTTGCCGGCCTGCTTCGTCACCTCGCTGCCCGAGCCCATCGCGACCCCGATGTCGGCCTGCTTGAGAGCGGCGGCGTCGTTGACGGCGTCGCCGGTCATCGCGACGACCGCGCCGCCCTCCTGCATGAGTCGCGCGAGGCGCAGCTTGTCTTCCGGCGTCACGCGGCCGAAGACGTGGAGGTCGGGGAGCTTGGCCTTGAGCTCCTCGTCGCTCATCGCCTGGATGTCCGCACCGCTCGCGGCTCCGGTTCCGAGGCCCAGCTTCGAGCCGATCGCCGCCGCAGTGATGGCGTGGTCGCCCGTGATCATGCGGACCTCGATGCCGGCCTCGCGTGCGATGCGCACGGCCTCCTTCGACGAGGGTCGCAGCGGGTCGATGATGCCGACGAGGCCCGCGAGGGTGAGGTCCTCAACCTCCGCCATGGGGTCGGCAGGAGCCGCGGCACCCGCTTCGAAGCGGCGGAACGCGAAGGCGAGCACACGCAGGCCCTGCTCGGAGAGGCTGCGGTTGGCATCGAGGATCGCCTGGCGTCGGTCGGCGATCGGCGCCGGCCCGTCGGGGGTCAGGACCGACGCGCAGCGGTCGAGCACGACATCCGGACCGCCCTTCACGAGCCCGATGAGCCGCGTCCCGCCGTCCCCCGGGATCTGGTGGAACGTCGCCATGAACTTGTACTCGGAGTCGAAGGGGACCTCGGCCGCGCGCGGGTACTGCGCGCGGGTGAGCGTGGCGTCGGCGCCCATCTTCGCCGCGAGCACGACCAGCGCCGCCTCGGTGGGGTCGCCCACGACGACGCCGTCGTCCGACACCGTTGCATCGCTGCAGAGGGTGAGGGCGAGCGCGAGGGGCGTGAAGTCGGGGTTCGGCCTGCCGGCCGCCCCGCGGATCTCGCCCGTCTTCTCGTAGCCGTTGCCCGCGACCGTGAACCACTCGCCGGCGAGGTAGAGCGACTCGACCGTCATCTCGTTCATCGTGAGCGTGCCGGTCTTGTCGGAGTTGATGGCGCTCGTGGCCCCCAGCGTCTCGACGTCGGTCAGGTTCTTCACGACGGCGTTGTGCTCGGCGAGCTGACGCGAACCGTACGAGAGCATGGCCTGCACGAACGAGGGCATACCGGTCGGGATGGCCGAGATCGCCATCGAGATGCCGAGGAGGATGACCGACGCGATCGGCTGGCCGCGCAGGAGCCCGGTGATCACGATGACGGCGACCGCGCCCCAGGCGATCCACCCGAGGACGCCGGTGAGGGAGTCGAGCTCGCGCTGCAGCGGTGACTTGGCGGGCTTGACGGCCGACAGCATCGTCGCGATGCGGCCCATCTGGGTGTCCATGCCCGTCTCGGTCACGACGATCATCGCGGTGCCGCGCGTGACCTGCGTGTTCTGGAAGACCATGTCGGCGCGGTCGCCGAGCGTCGTCTCGGGGTCGGTGAGGGACGCGGCATCCTTCGGGATCGGCGCGCTCTCGCCCGTGAGGGCCGCCTCCTGGGTCTCGAGGGTCGCGGAGCGCAGGATGCGGCCGTCGGCCGGCACGATGTCACCGGCCTCGAGCGTGACGATGTCTCCCGGCACGAGGTCGGTCGCGGCGATCTGAGCGAGGGTCCCGTCGCGGATGACCTTCGCCTGCGGGATCTGCATCTTGGCGAGCGCGTCGACCGAGGCCTTGGCCTTCATCTCCTGGCGCGTGCCGAGGACGACGTTCAGGATGACGAGGGCTCCGACGAGGATGCCGACGCTCACCTGGTTGATGAGGAGGCTGATGACCGCGACGACCACGAGCATGACGTTCATGGGGTCGGCGAGCTGACGCAGAGCGACCTGCCAGAGGGAGGGCGCAGGTTCGGCGGCGATGGAGTTCGGACCGTGATCGGCGAGGCGCTTGGCCGCCTCCGCCTGGGTCAGCCCCCGCTCTCGATCGGTGCGCAACGACGCGACGACGGCGTCGCCGTCCTGCACGAACCAGGGTGCGGCCTGTGAGGTCTCGACAGTGCTCATGGGCCGAACGTACTCGCGCGGGGGTGTCCGCAGGGGAGGGATCAGCCGCAGTGGGCGATGGTCGCGCCGACTAGTTCGAACCGAGCTGCCGGCCCAGGCGCCGCGCGACCTCGGCGGTGGGCATGGCCCGGGGGAAGACCGCGACGACGAGATCGTCGGCCTCGGCATCCGTCGCCTCGGGCAGCACCCCGTAGCGGCGCATGACCTCATCGAGAGCCCGGCGCAGCACGGACGCCGGCACGCGCTTGGTGCCGCGCAGCAGCTGGCGCAGCACGTGGTTGTGCACCGCCGTGACGAGGGCGGCGAAGCCGACGGCGTCGAGCGGGTCGAGACCGGGGAGCGATTCGCGGAGGTACTCGTCGAAGAGGCGCTCGTACCGGAAGACCGTGACGATCTCGCGCTCGCGCAGGGCCGGCACGCCACGCACGACGGCATAGCGCCGGCGGGCGAGGTCGGGGTCTGCGGTGAACTGCTTGAACACCCAGAGGGATGCCTCGCACACGGCCGCCCAGGGATTGTCGTGCGGCTCCGAGAGATACGCGCGCAGGCCGTCGAGGAGCAGCTCGTGATCGGCGAAGACGACGTCGTCCTTGCCACCGAACTGACGGAAGAACGTGGACCGCGAGATTCCGGCCGCCTGGGCGATCTGCTCGACCGAAGTCGCCTCGAAGCCCTGGCGAGCGAACAGATCGAGGGCTGCGGCCACGACGGCGTGGCGCGGGGCGGGGGCCGAGGCGGTGGCCGGGGCGGTGTCGCTCATGCGCCGAGCCTAATGGCGGCCGGTTCCCGCGAGAGTATGCGAACGGGCCGGTCTGTGGGCGGTAGTAGGCTGGGGGATTGGTCGATCTCTTGATATCGAGAGATCTTTCGGCCGTTTCCCCCACATTCGCCCCCAGCGAAGGACTGCACTGTGGATCTGTACGAGTACCAGGCACGCGATCTGTTCGAGAAGTACGAGGTGCCGGTCCTGCCGGGCATCATCGCCGACACCCCTGAGGAGGCGAAGGCGGCCGCGGAGAAGCTCGGCGGAGTCGTCGTCGTGAAGGCGCAGGTGAAGACCGGCGGCCGCGGAAAGGCCGGCGGCGTCAAGGTCGCCAAGAACCCCGACGAGGCGTACGAGGCGGCCAAGGCCATCCTCGGCCTCGACATCAAGGGCCACGTCGTCAAGCGCGTCATGATCGCGGGCGGTGCACGCATCGCCAAGGAGTTCTACTTCTCGGTGCTGCTCGACCGCGCCAACCGCTCCTACCTCTCGCTCGCCAGCGTCGAGGGCGGGATGGAGATCGAGCAGCTCGCAGTGGAGAAGCCCGAGGCGCTCGCGCGCGTCGAGGTGAACCCCCTGACGGGCATCGACCACGCCAAGGCGCTCGAGATCGCCAAGGCCGCGAACTTCGACGACGAGCTCGCGCCGAAGGTCGCCGACGTCTTCGTCAAGCTCTTCCAGGTGTACAAGAACGAGGACGCGACCCTCGTCGAGGTGAACCCGCTCATCCAGTCGGAGGACGGCGAGATCATCGCCCTCGACGGCAAGGTGTCGCTCGACGAGAACGCCGCCTTCCGTCACGCCGGCCACGCCCTCCTCGAGGACAAGGCCGCGGCCGACCCGCTCGAGGCGAAGGCCAAGGAGAACGACCTCAACTACGTCAAGCTCGACGGCGAGGTCGGCATCATCGGCAACGGCGCGGGCCTGGTCATGTCGACGCTCGACGTCGTCGCGTACGCCGGCGAGAACCACGGCGGCGTGAAGCCCGCCAACTTCCTCGACATCGGCGGCGGTGCGTCCGCCGAGGTCATGGCGGCGGGCCTGGACGTCATCCTCGGCGACCCGCAGGTCAAGTCGGTCTTCGTCAACGTCTTCGGCGGCATCACCGCGTGCGACGCCGTCGCCAAGGGCATCGTCGGCGCGCTCGCCGAGCTCGGCTCGTCCGCCACGAAGCCTCTCGTCGTCCGCATCGACGGCAACCGGGTCGAGGAGGGCCGCCGGATCCTCCAGGAGGCCAATCACCCGCTCGTCACTCTCGCCGCCACGATGGACGAGGGCGCCGACAAGGCCGCCGCGCTCGCCAACGCCTGAGCCCCGGACTCGAAGAAGGAACTGAAGAGAAATGTCGATCTTCCTCAACAAGGACTCCAAGGTCATCGTCCAGGGCATCACCGGCGGCGAGGGCACGAAGCACACCGCGCTCATGCTGAAGGCCGGCACCCAGGTCGTCGGCGGCGTCAACGCGCGCAAGGCCGGCACGACGGTGCTCCACCACGACAAGGACGGCGCCGACGTCGAGCTGCCCGTCTTCGGGACGGTCGCCGAGGCGATGGAGAAGACGGGCGCCGACGTGTCGATCGCCTTCGTCCCCGCCGCCTTCACGAAGGCCGCGATGATCGAGGCCATCGACGCCGAGATCCCGCTGCTCGTCGTCATCACCGAGGGCGTGCCCGTCGGCGACACGGCCGAGGCGTGGGCCTACGCGCAGTCCAAGGGCAACAAGACCCGCATCATCGGGCCGAACTGCCCCGGCATCATCACGCCCGATGAGGCGCTCGTCGGGATCACCCCCGCGAACATCACGGGCAAGGGGCCGATCGGGCTCGTCTCGAAGTCGGGCACCCTCACGTACCAGATGATGTACGAGCTGCGCGACCTGGGCTTCTCCACCGCGATCGGCATCGGCGGCGACCCCATCATCGGCACGACGCACATCGACGCGCTCGCCGCGTTCGAGGCCGACCCCGAGACCAAGGCGATCGTCATGATCGGCGAGATCGGCGGCGACGCCGAGGAGCGTGCGGCCGACTTCATCAAGGCCAACGTGACCAAGCCCGTCGTCGGCTACGTCGCCGGCTTCACCGCGCCCGAGGGCAAGACCATGGGCCACGCCGGCGCGATCGTGTCGGGTTCGGCGGGCACCGCGCAGGCGAAGAAGGAGGCCCTCGAGGCCGCCGGCGTCAAGGTCGGGAAGACCCCGTCCGAGACCGCTGCGCTCATGCGCGCGATCGTCGAGTCGCTCTAGCAGCAACCCTTCGGCCGCCCGTCGCGGCGGCCCGGAATGCACCCTCTCGCTCCGCGAGGGGGTGCATTCCCTTTTCCGCATACGTCGGCGCTCCGCTTCGGCGGGCCCTGCTCAGCCCGCCTGGACCGCGACGCTTCGGCGCCGTCCTGCGCGGCGCAGCAGGCCGCCGAAGTCGACGCTTCGGCGGCCTGGCCGCCTGCCCGGAGCCGTCAGCCGCCGAAGGCGACGGCGATCGGGCCGCGTGCGAAGTACAGGACGAAGCCCGCCGCGACGATCCACAGCAGAGGGCTGATCTCCTTGGCCTTGCCGGTGATCGAGCGGATCACGACCCAGGAGATGAAACCCGCGCCGATGCCGTTCGCGATCGAGTAGGTGAACGGCATGACCGTGACCGTGAGGAACACCGGCACGAGCACCGTGAGGTCGCTGAGGTCGACGTGGCGGATCTGCGACATCATGAGCGCACCCACGATGACCAGCGCGGCCGCGGCGACCTCCGACGGCACGACGCTCGTCAGCGGCGTGAAGAACATCGCCGCGAGGAAGAGCGCGCCCGTCACGAGGTTGGCAAGGCCCGTACGGGCCCCTTCGCCGATGCCCGACGCCGACTCGATGAAGACCGTGTTCGACGACGACGAGGTGAAGCCGCCGGCGACCGCGCCGACGCCCTCGACGATGAGCGCCGAGCGCAGACGCGGGAAGTCGCCCCGCGCGTCGGCGAGCCCCGCCTCCCGCGACAGGCCCGTCATCGTGCCCATCGCATCGAAGAAGTTCGTGAAGACCAGCGTGAAGACGAGGCCGATCGCGGCGGGGGCGCCGATGCGCGCGAACGCGCCGAAGAGGTCGACCTGCCCGACGAGGCTCAGGTCGGGGAGGCTCACGAGGTTCGTCGGAAGCGCCGGGACCGAAAGCCCCCAGCCGCCGACCGTGACGGTGCCGTCTGCTCCGACCGCGGGCCCGAAGTGCCAGATCGCCTCGGCGACGATCGCGAGGATCGTGCCGGCCACGAGGCCGATGAGGAGCGCGCCCTTCACCCGCAGCGCCATGAGCACGGCGCACAGGAGCAGCGTCACGACGAACAGGAGCGTCGGTACCGTCGCTATCGATCCGCCGACGCCGAGCCCGACGGGGGGAGAGCCGACGCCCGTCGAGGTGACGAACCCTGCATCGACGAAGCCGATGAAGGCGATGAACAGGCCGATGCCGACCGTGATCGCGGTCTTGAGGGCCACGGGCACGGCGTTGAAGATGAGGCGCCGGAGGCCCGTCGCGGCGAGGAGCACGATGATGAGACCGTTGATCACCACGAGCCCCATCGCCTCGGGCCATGTCAGCTCTCCCACGACGCTCACCGCGAGGAACGAGTTGATCCCGAGACCGGCGGCGAACGCGAACGGCAGGCGCGAGACGAGCCCGAAGAGGATCGTCATGACACCGGCGGTCAGCGCCGTGACGGCGGCGACCTGCGAGAAGCCCAGGCTGTTGCCCGCGACATCGGCGCTCCCCGACAGGATGATCGGGTTCAGGATGACGATGTAGGCCATCGTCACGAACGTCACGAGTCCGCCGCGCACCTCGGCGCCGGGCGTCGAGCCGCGCCGGGTGATCTCGAAGAATCGATCGACGCGTCCGCGGGGTTCGGCGACGTCGGTCTCCGGCGTGGGCGTAGTGGTCAAAGCTGCCTCCTGGATTTCCGGAATCGACGTTATCCCGTCATGCCGCCCCTCGCGCACGCGAGAGCCGCGACGCGCGCGCAACGGGCCGCGATCCGCTCGCTCGACGATGAGCGCGACGATGAAGGCGACGTGCGCGGCACAGGGCGCGCCCGTTCGGAGCGCTCCGCAGCGGTGGGTAGGGTCGTCAAGGCATGCACCGCCTGATCGTCGCCTTCCTTGCAGCCTTCGACGCCGCCATCGCGGTCGCCGTGGGCATCGCGGCGATCCTCGCACCCCTCACGCTCGTGTGGGTCTTCGGTCTCGGCGACACCGCCGACTGGGGCGCGCTGTGGCCCGCGAGCGCCGTCGTGTGGCAGCTCGGCCACCTCGTGCCCCTCGGCATCACGCTTCCCGGCGACTACCTCGCCGCCACGGGGATCGACCTCGGAGCGGCATCCTTCACCCTCTCGCTCGCCCCGCTCGCCTTCGCGACGTTCACGGGGATCTTCGCAGCGCGCTCGGGATCCCGGGCGTCGAGGGCGGATGCCTGGGCCATCGGCGTCGTCACCGGGACCCTGGTCGTGGGCATCCTCGCGACGCTCATCGCCCTCACCTCCGAGAACCCGCTGGCGCAGGCCGAGCTCTGGCAGGGGATCGCCTTCCCGACGCTGATCTACGCCGTCCCGGCGCTGCTCGGCGCCCTCGTCACGGAGTGGCGCGAAGCGCCGCACGGGCTCATCGCGCGGCTGCGCGACCGCGCCGAGGCGTGGCACGGCGGCTGGGGCGAGGTCATCGGCGTCTCGGCCCGCGCCTCGGCGATCGCCGTCGTCGGGCTCATCGGGGTCGGTGCGCTGGTCGTCGCGATCGCCCTGACGGCGCGCGCCGGCGACATCGTCGCGCTGTACGAGGCGGGCAACGTCGACCTCCTGGGCGCGATCGCCGTGACCCTCGGACAGTTCGCCTATCTCCCGACCCTCGTCGTGTGGGGGAGCGCCTTCGTCGCCGGTCCCGGCTTCAGCCTGGGCGAGGGCTCGGCCGTCTCGCCCTCGGGAACGCAGGTCGGCGTCGTGCCGGGCGTGCCGATCCTCGGGGCCGTACCCGAGTCCACGTCCTCGTGGCTCCTGCTGCTCGCGCTCCTCCCCGTCGCGATCGGCGCGCTCGCGGGGTGGGTCGCGCGGTCCCGACTCCTCGACGCCGCCGGATTCCTCCCCGCCACGCGCGCGCCGCGCCGGATGACGACGGATGCCTCGGCCGACGAACTCGTCGTGCTGTCACCGGGCGACGACCCGCGCCGCTCGACGCTCGAGAGCCTCCTCGCGAAGGCCCGTCAGCCCGACTTCGAACCGTCCGCCGAGATCGTGGAGCCCGTCGAGCCGCCGCGGCCCGTCGCCTCGGGCCACGAGCCGTTCCTTCCGAGGCTCGTGGTGACGGTCGCCATCGCAGGAATCGCCGCGGGCGTCGCGGCGCTCCTGTCGGCCTTCGCGAGCGGCTCAGCCGGGCCCGGCCGCCTCGCGGAGGTCGGGCCGTCGGCCGGCCCGGTCGCTCTCGCCGTGGGCGTCGAGGTGCTCGTGGGCGCCGGAATCCTGCTCCTCGCGAGCCGCCGGAGGGCGGGCGAGACCCGTGAGGCGCACCGGGCCGCCGGGTCCGGCCCCCGCGCCGAGACCGGCTGGGCCGGCTGGACGACCGCGCCGAGCGAGACCGGCGGACCCCGCGAAACCATCTGGACGAGCGGGATCGACCGCGAAGACGAGGCGCCGGCGCGGCACACCGACGACCTTGCACCGGCCCCACCGGTCGCCGAACCCGAGGCGATCACGGCGCCCGTGCCGCTGCCGTCGTCATCCGACACGCCGCCCGAGCGGCCGTCGGTAGACTAGGCGCGTGCTCACGGTCGCCGTTCTCATCTCGGGTACGGGATCGAATCTGCGGGCGCTGCTGGATGCCGCGGCAGACGCCGACTATCCCGCCCGCATCATCGTGGTCGGCGCCGACCGCGAGGCGGAGGGCTTCGCGCACGCGGAGGAGTACGGCATCCCGACCTTCCTGGTCCCGTGGCGCGAGTACGACTCGCGCGAGGACTGGGGCGCCGAGCTCGCGGCGCAGCTGGAGGTGTGGCGGCCCGACCTGATCGTGCTGAGCGGGCTCATGCGCCTCCTGCCGCCCGCCGTCGTCGAGGCGTGGTCGCCGCGGATCATCAACACCCACCCCGCCTACTTGCCGGAGTTCCCCGGCGCGCACGCCGTACGCGACGCGATCGCCGCGGGCGCCGTGCAGACCGGTGCGAGCGTCATCGTCGTCGACGACGGCGTCGACACCGGTCCCATCGTGGCGCAGGAGCGCGTCCCCATCCTGCCGGGCGACGACGAGCACAGCCTCCACGACCGCATCAAGCCCGTCGAGCGCCGGCTCCTGATCGACGTCGTGCGCCGCATCGCGGCCGGCGAACTCGACCTGGCGGCGGCCGCGGCCTCCGTCTCCCCTTCTTCCTGACCCGGCGGACGCCGCAGCGCCCACCGCCTCGCCATTCCTGTACACCCCCCGACACGAGGAGCCTTCATGGCCGGCCCCAGCCACGACCCGTCCCTCTACCGCGACCGCGACGTCGTCCCGATCCGCCGTGCCCTCATCTCGGTGAGCGACAAGACCGACCTCCTCCGCCTCGCCGAGGCGCTGCAGGGCGCGGGCGTCGAGATCGTCTCGACGGGCGGCTCAGCCTCGATGCTCCGCGACGCCGGCATCCCCGTGGTCGATGTCGCGTCGGTCACGGGCTTCCCCGAGTCGCTCGACGGGCGCGTGAAGACGCTGCACCCGAGCGTGCACGCGGGCCTTCTCGCCGACCTCCGCCTCGAAGACCACGAGCGGCAGCTCGCCGACCTGAACATCGACCCGTTCCAGCTCGTCGTGGTCAACCTCTACCCGTTCGTCGAGACCGTCGCCTCGGGTGCGCAGGGCGACGACGTCGTCGAGCAGATCGACATCGGCGGCCCTGCGATGGTGCGCGCGTCGGCGAAGAACTACGCGAACGTCGCCATCGTCGTCTCGCCGGAGTCCTATCCCGCGATCATCGACGCCCTCGGCTCGGGCGGCACCTCGCTCGCGCAGCGCAAGGAGCTCGCGGCGCGCGCCTTCGCCCACACCGCGCAGTACGACCGCGCCGTCGCGACCTGGTTCGCCGAAGGGACGCTCAGCGAGTCCGACGACCTCCCGCAGCACCTGACCATCAAGGCGGAGCGCCTCGCCACGCTGCGCTACGGCGAGAACTCGCACCAGCGCGCCGCGATCTACACGCGCGTCGGGGGTCACGGCATCGCCCAGGCCACCCAGCTGCAGGGCAAGGAGATGTCGTACAACAACTACGTCGACGCCGACGCGGCGCTGCGAGCGGCGTTCGACATGGTCAAGCCCGCCGTCGCGATCATCAAGCACGCCAACCCCTGCGGCATCGCGGTCGCGGCGCCCAACGCGCTCGACCCCATCGCGAGCGCCCACCTGCGCGCGCACGAGTGCGACCCCGTCTCGGCCTTCGGCGGCGTGATCGCCGCCAACCGCACGATCACGCTCAAGATGGCCGAGAACCTCCGCGACATCTTCACCGAGGTGATCGTCGCGCCCGACTTCGAGCCCGAGGCGCTCGAGGTCTTCAAGCTCAAGAAGAACCTCCGGATCCTCCAGCTGCCCGCCGACTGGCGCCAGGAGCCGATGGACGTGCGCCTCGTCTCGGGCGGCCTCCTCCTGCAGGACGCCGACCGCTTCCCCGACGAGATCGACGTCGTCGCGAAGGACTGGCAGCTCGTCTCGGGCGAGCGCCCGGCCGACGAGGACATGGAGAACCTCATCTTCGCGTGGAAGTCGTGCCGCGCCGTCAAGTCGAACGCGATCGTGCTGGCGAAGAACTCCGCGACGGTCGGCATCGGCATGGGCCAGGTCAACCGCGTCGACTCGTGCCGCCTCGCCGTCGAGCGCGCCGGTGACCGCGCGGCCGGATCGGTCGCGGCATCGGATGCCTTCTTCCCCTTCGCCGACGGACCGCAGGTGCTCCTCGACGCGGGCATCACGGCGATCGTGCAGCCCGGCGGCTCGGTGCGCGACGACGAGGTCATCGAGGCGGCCCGGCAGGCCGGCGTCACGATGTTCTTCACGGGGGAGCGCCACTTCTTCCACTGACCCCGCGATGTGCGCGCGGTCCGGACCCCGCGATGTGCGCCTTCACTCGGTCGCCCCTATGCTGGCGGGACCGAGCGAGGAGGCAAGGTGGCGGCGCCCGAATCCGTAACACCCCTTGAGCATCGAGCGGTCGAGCAGGCTTTCTGGCTCAGCCCCGCGTCGTACTGGCAGCCCGAGCACGTCGTGACGTCGGCGTGGCTCACGCACGCGCCGTTCGCGTTCTGGCTCATCGACGTCTTGAGACCGTCGTCGATCACGGAGCTCGGCACCCACCTCGGGTTCTCGTGCTTCGTCTTCGCCGAGGCCGCGCAGCGGCTTGGGCTCGGCACGACGATCGCCGCGTGCGACAGCTGGGAGGGCGACGACCACGCCGGCTTCTACGGCGACGAGGTCTACGACGCCGTGCGGGCCGTCGTCGACCAGGACTACGCCGGCTCGGTGCGGATGGTCCGCGGCTACTTCGAGGATCTGCGGCCGCAGTTCGCCGAGGCATCCGTCGACCTCCTCCACATCGACGGACGTCACGGCTACGACGACGTCCGCGCCGACTACACGGCCTGGCGCTCCACGGTGCGAGGCGGCGGAGTGATCCTCTTCCACGACATCGCCGAGCACCAGGAGGGGTTCGGCGTGTGGCGGCTGTGGGACGAGCTGCGCATGGAGCATCCGACCTTCACGTTCGAGCACGGCCACGGCCTGGGAGTGCTGGGCGTCGGCGACGTGCGCGACGAACGGCTGCGCGCGCTCTTCGCCGCCGACGAGGAGACCGCCGAGCGCATCCGCGCCGACTACGTCCGGCTGGGCGAGGTCGTCGCCCGGCAGGGGAGGCTCGAGGCGATGCCCGCCGAGGTCGCGTCGCTCCACGACACTGTCGCGAACCTCAGCGCCGAGATCGATCGGCTCGCGGCGGCCGAGCGTGCGCTCAGCGACAAGCTCCGCGCCGTGCACACGAGCACGAGCTGGCGCGTCACGCGTCCGCTGCGCGCGGTCGGACGCCTGCGCCGCCGCCGCGGTCACTGACGTCGGGGCTTCGGCGCCGAGGTCGCTCGCGGTGACTGACGAGCGCCCGCACCGCCCGACGGCGCACTGACGCGCCCCCACGCGGATACCCGGATCCCCCGCCGGGTTGTTCGTCGACGGATGCCGCGCCCCGCGCGCGCGCTTATACCCCTGTCCGAGAGACCGCGCAAGTGGCTGGGCGCCCCTCGGCTGAACCGGTTTAGTACGGAATGAGACCGTCCTGAGAGGGGCGGACCGCACGAGGGAGTGATCGATGCCTCAGACGCCGCCGACGATCGCGGATGTCGCGCGTCGTGCGGGCGTGAGCAAGGGACTCGTCTCGTTCGCCCTCAACGATCGCCCTGGCGTCGCCTCCGAGACGCGTTCGCGCATCCTCGAGGCGGCGCGCGAGCTCGGCTGGACGCCGAGCCTCCAGGCCCGGTCGCTCAGCACGGGTCGCTCGTTCGCCTGCGGCCTCGTGATCGGGCGCAGCGCCGACGTCATCGCGGCCGACCCCTTCTTCCACTCGTTCATCGCGGGCCTGGAGGACGAGTTCGCCGTCTCCGGCCAGGTGCTCGTGCTCGCCGTCGCCACTCCCGGGCGGCAGGAGGAGGCGACGTATCGCCGGCTCGCCGCCGACAGGCGCGTCGACGGAGTCGTGCTCACCGACCTCCGTGCGCGCGACGAACGCGTCGCCCTCGTCCGCGAACTCGGGCTCTCCGCCGTGACACTCGGCGTGCCCGACGTCGAGAGCCCCCTGTCGTCCGTCTCGGTCGACGACGGGGCGGGCATCCACGCCGCCGTGAAGCACCTCGTCGATCTCGGTCATCGCCGCCTCACGCACATCGCGGGCCCCGATGCCATGCTGCACTCGCGCCGCCGCCGGCAGGCCTTCCATGCGGCGGCCTCGGCGGCGGGCGTCGACGGACGCAGCGTCGAGACCGACTTCAGCGCGGCCCAGGGCGCGGCGGCCACGGAGGCGATCCTCTCGAGCGCCGATGCGCCCACCGCCATCGTCTACTCGAACGACCACATGGCCGTCGCCGGCCTCGGGGTCGCACAGCGGCGCGGCATCGCGGTGCCGCGCGACCTGTCGATCACAGGCTTCGACGACACCGAACTCGGCAGATACCTGCACCCTGCACTCACGAGCGTCACGACCGACGCCCGTGCCTGGGGCAAGGTCACGGCGCGCACGCTCCTCGACGCCATCGGCGGCGCGGAGCCTGTGCGCCTCGACCTCCCCGCATCGACCCTCGCCATGCGCGACTCCACCGGACCCGCGCCGAACGATCAGAGCGGCTGAGCCGCCGAGAACAAGGAGTACGACAATGCGACGACGCATACTGACTCTCGCGGCGGTCGCCGCGGGGGCCCTCACCCTGAGCGCCTGCGCGGGTGGTGGGGGCAACGCCGGTCAAGGGATGGACAGCCACGGCGACATCACGATCTGGTACTCGAACAACGAGGCCGAGATCAGCTGGGGCAAGCAGATGGTCGAGGCGTGGAACGCCGACCACCCCAAGGAGAAGATCAAGGCGCAGGAGATCCCCGCGGGCAAGTCGAGCGAGGAGGTCATCGGAGCCGCCATCACGGCCGGCAACGCGCCGTGCCTCGTCTTCAACACCTCGCCGGCGGCAGTGCCCGGGTTCGAGAAGCAGGGCGGCCTCGTCGACCTGTCGAAGTTCAAGGACGGCGAGTCGTACATCACCGAGCGCAGCGGCAAGATCGCCGACCAGTATCGCTCGGCGGACGGCGACTTCTATCAGTTCCCATGGAAGAGCAACCCCGTGATGATCTTCTACAACAAGGCGCTCTTCCAGCAGGCGGGCCTCGACCCCGAGAACCCCAAGCTCTCGACCTACGACGAGTTCCTCGACACGGCGCGCACCATCTCGAAGTCGGGCGTCGCCCAGTACGCGATCAACCCGGCCCCCACGAGCGAGTTCTTCCAGTCGTGGTTCGACTTCTATCCGCTGTACGCGGCGCAGACGGGCGGCACGCAGCTGGTCGAGGACGGGAAGGCGACCTTCGACAGCGCGGACGGCAAGGCCGTCGCCGACTTCTGGCGCACGCTCTACGACGAGAAGCTCGCAGGCCGCGAGCAGTACCAGGGTGATGCCTTCGCCGACGGATACTCCGCCATGGCGATCGTCGGGCCGTGGGCCATCTCGGTCTACAAGGGCATCGACTGGGGCGCCGTGCCGGTTCCGACCGCGAAGGGCACCGACCCCGCCGACACGTGGACCTTCAGCGACGCGAAGAACGTCGGCATGTTCACCGCCTGCAAGAACAAGGGCACGGCGTGGGACGTCTTGAAGTTCGCCACCAGCGAGGAGCAGGACGGCAAGTGGCTCGAGGCGACCGGCCAGATGCCGCTGCGCCAGAACCTCACCGACACCTACCCGGACTACTTCTCGGCGAACCCGGCCTACACGCAGTTCGGCGACCAGGCGTCGCGCACGGTCGAGGTTCCGAACGTGCCGAATTCGGTGCAGATCTGGCAGGCGTTCCGTGACGGCTACTCGAAGTCCGTGATCTTCGGCGAGGAGGACACCTCGAAGTTCCTCAAGGATGCCGCCGCCAAGATCGACTCGCTGGCTTCAGGCAGCTGACATGACCGCCACAGTGGCGGGTCCGGACGGCCGTGCGGGGAAGAACCTCCCCGCCCGGCCGGGGCCGCCCGCAGAACAGGGACGTACGGGAAGACGCAGGCGCCGGTTCCTCGGCGAGCATCCGATCGGCATGCTCTTCTCGGCTCCATACGTGATCTTCGTCTCGATCGTCTTCGCCTATCCGATCATCTTCGCGGTGTGGATGTCGTTCCACGACTACTTCTTCGCCGCTCCGGGTGCGCAGGTCGATCGACCCTTCGTCGGCTTCGAGAACTACGCCCTGGTCCTCACCGACCCCAAGGTGTGGCAGTCGTTCTACAACGTCGGGGTCTTCCTGATCATCAACGTGCCGCTCACGGTGGTCATCTCCATCGTGCTCGCCACGGCGCTTGATCGGGTGGTCCACGCCAAGACGTTCTTCCGCGTCAGCTACTACGTGCCCTACGTGACAGCATCCGTCGCCGTCGTGGCGGTGTGGATCTTCCTCTTCTCCCACAACGGCCTCGTCAATCAGGTGCTGGGGCCGCTGGCCCCGCAGCCGTCGTGGCTGGTCAACTCGGCGCTCGCGATGCCCACCATCGCGTTCTTCGTGACGTGGAAGGGGATGGGCTTCTACATCCTGCTGTACCTCGCGGCGCTGCAGAACATTCCGAAGGAGCTCTACGAGTCCGTCTCGATGGACGGCGGAGGCCGGCTGCGGCAGTTCTTCAGCGTCACAGTTCCCGGAGTGCGGCCGGCGACCCTGCTCGTCGTCCTCCTGTCGACGATCACGGGGGCGAACCTCTTCACCGAGCCGTACCTGCTGACCGGCGGCGGCGGCCCGAACGGGGCATCGGCGACGCCCGTGCTCCTCATCTACCAGAAGGGCATCCAGCAGGGGAACCCGGATGTCGCGGCCGCCATCGGCGTCGTGCTCATCATCCTCGTTCTCATCCTCGCCCTCATCCAGCGCAAGCTCGTGGGAGGTGAGGAGTCGTGAAACGCGCTCTCGGAAGCAGGGTCGCACTCTACGTCGTGCTCTCGCTCGGCGCCGTGGCCTTTCTCTTCCCCTTCTATTACATGGTGATCGGATCGCTGCAGACCGACCCCGACCCGACGGTGGCGGGAGCATTCCCGAACCCCGCGAACATCAGCGTCGACAACTACGTCGCGATCAACGAGCGGATCAACCTGCTCACGGGCCTGGCCAACTCGGGGATCTTCACGATCGGCGTGATCCTCGGCACCGTCGTCTTCGGACTCCTCGCGGGGTACGCGCTCGCGGTGCTGCACTGGCGGGGGCGAGGCGCGATCTTCGCGCTCGCGCTCCTGGTGCAGGTCGTGCCGTTCCAGCTGCTCATGATCCCGCTGTACGTGATGATCGCGAGGGATTACGGCCTGTCCGACAACTACCTGGGGATGATCCTGCCGTTCTTCATCAACTCGACGGCCGTCGTCATCTTCCGGCAGTACTTCCTGCAGCTCCCGCGCGAGCTGTTCGACGCCGCCCGCATCGACGGCGCGGGGGAGCTGCGGCTCCTGTGGAACGTCGCCCTGCCGCTGGTGCGGCCGGCGCTGCTCACCGTCGTGCTGCTCACCTTCATCGGTCCGTGGAACGAGTTCCTCTGGCCGTTCCTCATCACGAAGGAGGCATCGATGCAGCCCCTGGCCGTCTCGCTCGCCAACTTCATCTCCAACATCGCGGCCTCCACCGCCAACCCGTTCGGAGCGATGCTCGCCGGAGCCGTCGTGCTCGCGGTGCCGGCTGTGCTGCTGTTCATCCTGTTCCAGCGCTGGTTCACCTCGAACGAGCTCGGATCGGGAGTGAAAGGATGACCATGCAAGATTCCACCGTCCCCTACCGCCTCACGCGCGTGGGCGTCGTCATGACGCCCGAGCCGGGCGAGCCCAACGAGGCCGAGGGGGTGCTCAATCCGGCCTCGGGCCGCGGCCCCGACGGCGAGCTCTACCTGCTGCCACGGCTCGTCGCGACCGGCAACGTCTCCCGCGTCGGCCTCGCACGCGTCGTCGTCGAGGACGGCGTGCCGGTCTCGGTCGAGCGCGAGGGCGTCGTCCTCGAGCCCGATCGCGGGTGGGAGCGCGGCATCGGCAACGCCGGCGTGGAGGACCCCCGCACGACCTTCATCGCCGCGCTCGGGCTGCACGTCATGACCTATGTCGCGTACGGACCGCTCGGTCCGCGCACGGCCGTGGCGGTCTCGACCGATCTGCGGGAGTGGATCCGCCTCGGGCCGGCCCTGTTCCGCTACGAGGACGCGCTCGACACCGATCTCAACCTGTTTCACAACAAGGACACGGTGTTCTTCCCCGAGCCGGTCACCGCGCCGGACGGCACCGAGTGCCTCGCGGTGCTGCACCGGCCGATGTGGGACCTGGGCGAGACGAAGCCCGGGCAGGGCGTGCAGCTGCCCGCGGGGATCGACGACCCGCGGCAGTCGATCTGGATCAGCTACGTCCCGCTCGAAGCCGTCCGCGCCGACATCGGCAATCTCGTGCTGTGGGAGCAGCACCGGTTCGTCGCGGGCCCCCGGTACGACTTCGAGGAGGTCAAGATCGGCGGCGGTCCTCCTCCTCGCCGCATCCCCGAGGGCTGGCTCATCCTGCACCACGGGGTGACGGGCGTCATCGACAGTGCGTTCTCGCAGCAGCAGAACGTCAACTACTCGGCAGGCGCCATGATCCTGGATGCCGCGGACCCCGGCCGTGTGCTCGCCCGCACGCCCGAGCCGCTGCTGAAGGCCGAGACGGAGGAGGAGCGCAGCGGCATCGTGCCGAACGTCGTCTTCCCCACCGCGATCGAGGAGATCGAGGGCCGCCTGTTCGTCTTCTACGGAATGGCCGATTCGAAGATCGGCGTCGCGCTCCTGGAGCGCACGGGCGACGACCGCCCCTGACACAGTGAGCGCCGCTCGCCCGGCGCATGAGAAAGGAAGAACCGATGGACATCTCCGCACGGCGAGGTGCGTGGGTCGCAGGTGCTGCGATCGCGTTGACGGTGGCGCTCACGGCGCCGCCGGCCTCGGCATCCGTCCCCGTCTCCGAACGGCCGACCGCGACGCTCGACGTCGCACCGCTCACCAATCTCGCGCATCTCGACTTCCTGCTCGATCAGGCCACGCCTCCGTCGGGCGTCGAGGGGCACACGACGTACCGGCTCGCCGAGGAGCCCACGCTCACGATGCCGTGGACGTATGCCGACGCCCGCCCGGGCGGCGCGTTCGAGCGCGTCGGGGGAGGCGGGCTCGACCCCGCGACGGGCTACTGGCGTCAGGGCGCGTACAACGCCGACGACATCGCGCGCGCGGCTGTCGTCTACCTCCGGCACTGGCAGCTGACGGGGGAGGACTCGAGCCGCGACAAGGCGTACGAGCTGCTCCGCTCGATCGCCTACCTTCAGACGACCGAGGGCCCTGACGCGGGCAATGTCGTGCTGTGGATGCAGGCCGACGGCACGCTCACGCCTTCCGCGGAGCCTGCCGAGCTTCCCGATCCGTCCGATTCCGGCCCGAGCTACTGGCTGGCGCGCACGATCTGGGCGCTCGGCGAGGGCTACGCGGCGTTCGCGGATGAGTCGCCGGACTTCGCCGCCTTCCTCGAAGACCGGCTGGGCCTGGCCGTCCAGGCGCTCGATCGTCAGGTGCTCTCCAAGTACGGGCAGTGGACGACGTCGGACGGCATGCGCGTGCCGGCATGGCTCATCGTCGATGGAGCGGATGCCTCGGCCGAGGCTGCTCTCGGACTCGCCGCGCGCGTCGAGGCGGAGCCTTCCGATGCGGCTGCGATCGATGCCCTCCGCAAGCTCGCCGAGGGCATCGCCGCGATGTCGGCGGGCGACGTGAGGTCGTGGCCGTACGGCGCGATCCTGCCGTGGGCGCAGTCGCGCAGCATGTGGCACGCGTGGTCGTCGCAGATGCCGGCCGCGCTGGCCGAGGCATCCGTCGCCCTCGGCGATGCGTCGCTGGCAGCCCCTGCCGTCCGCGATGCCGCCGTCTTCACGCCGACGCTGCTGACGGCGGGCGGTCCTGACAACGGCTGGTTCCCGAGCCCGACCGATCGCGTGCAGATCGCGTACGGCGCGGATTCGCGCGTGCAGTCGCTGCTCGCCGTCGCCGACGCCACGAAGTCCGACGGCTTCGCCGATCTCGCCGCGATGCAGGCCGCGTGGTTCTTCGGTGCCAACCGGTCGGGAGCCGTCATGTACGACCCCGCGACGGGCGTCACCTACGACGGACTGCAGGCCGACGGCACGGTCAATCGCAACAGCGGCGCCGAGAGCACGATCCACGGGCTGCTGACGATGATCGCCCTCGACGCCCGGCCCGCGCTCGCCGACCGGGCTCGCTCCGTGGCGACGGTGGCCGACCGGTCGGGCCTGCGCCTGGTCGAGGCGGAGTCGGCGCAGACCACCGGAACGGTCTTCACGCCCGACTCCTGGACGGGCGAGTCGAGCTGGTCGGGGAGCGCCCTGCGCCTCGCGGCGGGCCAGACCGCGACTTTCGACATCGGCACCGACGACACGTCGCGCTGGGTCGAGCCGGTCGTGTGGTCGATGCCGGGAGCCTCCAGCACGTCGCGTTGGACCTCGCACCACCGTCCGATCGGGACGCTGACCGAGAGCGGCTTCGAGCAGGGCATCTCGCCCGTGCCCGGAGTGCTGCTGCCGCGGCAGCTGTCGACGTGGGTCGCCGGCGACCGCTCGTCGCTCGACGTCGCGGTGCGCGAGGGGACGCTCACGATCGACACGCTCCTCGTGCGCCCGGTCGTGTCGCGTCTCGTGCTGACGGGAGACGGCGGACGCACCGAGCTCGTCCACTCGTCGGCCGCGTCCCCGCAGCCGATCGCCGTGGGAGACCACGACGGGTCGGCGACGGCCGCGATCTACGACGCGGAGGGCACGCTCGTCCGCAGCGTCGATTTCGACGGGTCGCGCACCATCGTGCTGCCGGTCGGCGGGTTCGCCATCGTGAAGGGCTGACTCTGCGGGGCGGGGCGGGGCGCCGGGGCCTGACCCGGGCGCCCCGCATGGTTGTTCGGCGCGGGGTGCCGGGTGGGTGAGCCGGGGTCTCGGCGCGGTGTGCGGGGTGGGTGGTCCGGGGGAGGTTCTCACCGGAGGGGAGGGCGATTCCGGCCGGGAACGCCCTCCCTTCCCCTGAGAACCTCCGCCGAGCGGAGGTCGGTGGTGCACCTCACCGATGGGGTTCAGGATGCCGCGACCGCGGTGTCCGATTTCCGCCAGCCGGTGTCGGTGGGGCGTGTCAGAGTGGACACGTGAGCATCCCGGCCATGACCTTCCACGAGCGGTACAGCGTGATCCGCTCGCGCGACCCGCGGTTCGACGGGCAGTTCGTCACCGCCGTGCGCTCCACGGGGATCTACTGCCGGCCGAGCTGCCCCGCGCGCACGCCGAAGGAGTCGAACGTCACCTTCTACGCGACGAGCGCCGCCGCCCACGAGGCCGGCTACCGCGCGTGCAAGCGCTGCCTTCCCGAGGCGGCACCCGGCTCGCCCGAATGGGATGTGCGCGGCGACACCTCGGCTCGCGCCATGCGGCTCATCGCCGACGGCGTGGTCGAGCGCGACGGAGTCCCGGGCCTCGCCCGCCGACTCGGCTACTCACCGCGCCACCTGACGCGCCTGCTCACCGCCGAGCTGGGCGCGGGTCCGCTCGCCCTCAGCCGCGCGCACCGCGCGCACACGGCCCGCATGCTCCTCGTCGGCACCGACCTGCCCGCCGCCGACGTCGCCTTCTCGGCCGGGTTCGCGAGCGTCCGCCAGTTCAACGAGACGGTGCGCGAGGTCTTCGGGATGCCGCCGCTCGAGCTCCGCGCGCGCCGCCGGCGTTCCGCGCACGCGGTCGGGCCGGTCAGCGCCGTCCCCGAGGCTCCCGGCTCCCTCGACCTCGTGCTGCCCCACCGCGGCCCGCTCGACGCCGCAGGGCTCTTCGCGTGGATGGCGGCGCGGGCGATCCCCGGCGTGGAGACCGCGACCGACCAGTCGTTCTCGCGCACCCTCCGCCTCGACGGCGGCCCGGCGTGGTTCGAGCTGCGCCTCGACGTCGCCGGCCACGTGCGGCTCCGCGCGCGGCTCACAGCCCTGCGCGACCTCCCCGCCGTCGTCGCCCGCGCCCGGCGTCTGTTCGACCTCGACGCCGACCCCATCGCCGTCGACGAGGCCCTCGCGCAGCACCGCGAGCTCGCGCCGCTCGTCGCGGGCCTCCCCGGCATCCGCGTCCCGGGCGCCGTCGACCCGCACGAGATGCTCGTGCGCGCGATGGTCGGCCAGCAGATCACGGTCTCGGCGGCGCGCACGGCGCTGACCACCCTCGCGCACGCGCTCGGCGAACGCGTCGACGGCTTCGGCGACGACGGTCTCCTCTTCCCGACCATGGCCGCGATCGCCGAGCGCGGGCACGAGGTGCTGCGCGGTCCGGCCGCGCGCACGCGTGCGCTGCTCGGCGCGGCGGCGGCGCTCGCCGACGGCAGCCTCACCCTCACGACCGGCGATGACGGGGCCGACCAGCGGGCGGCGCTCCTCGCGATGCCCGGTATCGGCCCCTGGACGGCCGACTACGTGCGCATGCGGGTGCTGGGCGACCCCGACGTCCTGCTCCCGGGCGACGTCGCCGCCCGCTCCGGGGCCGCCGCGGCGGGCATCCCGGCAGATCCGAACGGGCTCGTCTCCTGGGCCGGCCGGGCGGCGCCGTGGCGCAGCTACCTCATGGCGCACCTGTGGGCGGCGGCCGCGGCATCCCGTCCCGCCCGTTCCTCCGCGTCACCGCGCGTGCGTCGCGCCGCGACGAAGACCGACGTTCTCACCCCCATCCCGACCTCGGAGGACTCATGACCACCGCCACGATCCAGACGATCGACACCCCCGACGGCGCCTTCACGATCGTCGCCGACGAGCGGGGCCGCGTCCTCGCCTCCGGCTGGACGGCCGACCCGCAGGCGGCGATCGACCGCATCAGCCCGCGACTGCGTCCTTCCGCCGTGACAGCCGGAGAGACGGATGCCGCGGCCGCCGCCCGCGCCTACTACGACGGCGACATCTCGGCCATCGAGTCGGTCGAGGTCGCGCAGGGCGGCACCGAGATGCAGCTGGCCGGATGGCGGGCGCTGCGGGCGATCGCGCCCGGCGTCCCCCTCACCTACACGGAGTTCGCGGCGACGCTCGGCCAACCGAGCGCGGTGCGTGCCGCGGCATCCATCTGCGCCCGCAACGCCCCCGCCCTCTTCGTGCCGTGCCATCGCGTCCTGCGCTCCGACGGCAGTCTCGGCGGCTTCGCGTGGGGTCTCGACGTGAAACGCTCGCTCCTCGCCCGCGAAGCAGGAGAGCCCGCGCTCGCCACGATCGTCTGAATTCCGGGCCCTGCGCAGGAGCGGAGAAGAAACCCTTGCTTTCAGCGGACTCCCAGGTTTAGGCTGGAGGGCTGTCGCGCGGTCGCGCGGCATCCCACGATCCGAGGAGGAAGCCATGTCTCAGGCCGTCACCGCTAGCCAGCCGGTCGCCTTCCGCCTCATCCTCGGCACCTGGATCGGCAAGGCCCGCCCCGTCGGAGTCACGCAGCACTAGCCGTGTCCCGGGTCCGGCATAGCCGCAGGCCCGCGAGCGTTCCTCTTCGACAGGTCGGTCACTCCGGCCGCCGTGCGCCTGTGCGCCCTCTTTCGCTGTCCCGTCGCGATGTCGCGGCATCCGTCACCCCACAAGGATCATGACTTCCACCGCCCCCTCCACCCGCTTGTCCACTCCACGAGCGCTCGCGAGACTCATCCCCTTCGCGAAGCCCGTCATGCCCCGGCTCATTCTGGGCGCCGTCAGCGCGCTCCTGGCGAGCCTCGTCGCGCTCGCGATCCCGCTCGTGCTCGAGGCGTTCGTCGGCGAGAACGGCCCCATCGCATCGGGCGAGCTCGCCCCGATCCTGTGGGGGAGCGCCGTCGTGCTCGCCCTCGGGCTGGCCGAGGCCGGCCTCATCTGGCTGCGCCGCTGGTTCGTGCTGACGCCGGCGACGTCGGTCGAGTTCGACCTCCGCACCGGCTTCTACGAGCGGCTGCAGCGGCTTCCCGTCGCGTTCCACGATCGGTGGCAGTCGGGTCAGCTGCTCAGCCGCATGATGCAGGACCTCAGCGTCATCCGGCGCTGGGTCGCCTTCGGCCTGATCATGCTTCTCGTCAACATGCTGACGATCTTCGTCGGCTCGATCATCCTGTTCCGCTGGCACTGGGCGCTCGGCGCGACCTTCCTGCTGTGCTCCCTGCCCCTGTGGTACGCGGGCTACCGCTTCGAGAAGCGCTACGGCGCGCTGACGCGTCAGAGCCAGGATCAGGCCGGCGACCTCGCGACCGCCGTCGAGGAGAGCGTGCACGGCATCCGCGTGCTCAAGGCGTTCGGCCGCGGCAAGCACGCCCTCAGCAAGTTCGTGCGCCAGGCCGAGACCCTGCGCGAGACCGAGCTCGACAAGGCGCGCGCCGTCGGGCTCATCTGGTTCTGGCTCGTGCTGCTGCCCGACATCGCGTTCGCGCTGTGCCTCGCGGTCGGCATCATCCTCAACGCGACGGGCCAGCTGCAGGTGCAGGAGCTCTTCGCGTTCTTCGCCATGGCGACCGTGCTCCGGTGGCCCATGGAGTCGATCGGGTTCCTCTTCTCGTTCCTCCTCGACGCGCGCACGGCGACCGACCGCATCTTCGAGGTCT
The DNA here is from genome assembly GCF_052180235.1 of Microbacterium sp. F51-2R. GTDB lineage: Bacteria > Actinomycetota > Actinomycetes > Actinomycetales > Microbacteriaceae > Microbacterium. The sequence goes on from NZ_CP197470.1 coordinate 3,186,146, forward strand.
TCGACGAGCAGAACACGATCGTCGACCCCGAGAAGCCGGTCTCGATCACCGCGCCCCGCGGCGAACTGGTGTTCGACGACGTGCACTTCCGGTATCAGGATGCCCCGGCCGGCCGCCGCGACCTGCTCGACGGCATCGATCTCGTCCTCCGTCCGGGCGAGACGATGGCCCTCGTCGGGCTCACCGGTTCGGGCAAGACGACGCTCACGACGCTGCCGACCCGCCTGTACGACGTGACGGGCGGCCGCGTGATGCTCGACGGCGTCGACGTGCGCGACCTGACGCTTGCCGAGCTCCGGCGCCACATCTCCATGGCCTTCGAAGACGCGACGCTGTTCTCGGCGTCGGTGCGCGACAACGTGCTGCTCGGCCGCGAAGACCTCGAGCCCGGGAGCCCCGAAGCCGAGGCCGCCTTGACCGAAGCGCTCGCGGTGGCCCAGGCATCCTTCGTCTACGACCTCCCCGAGGGCGTCGACACGGTCATCGGCGAAGAGGGCATGTCGCTGTCGGGCGGCCAGCGCCAGCGGCTGGCGCTGGCACGCGCCGTCGCGGCCAAGCCCGCCGTGCTCGTGCTCGACGATCCGCTGTCGGCGCTCGACGTCGACACCGAGGCGCTCGTCGAGGAGGCGCTGCGCCACGTCCTGGCCGACACGACGGCGCTCGTCGTCGCGCACCGGCCCTCGACCGTCGCGCTCGCCGATCGCGTCGCGCTCCTCGAGCGGGGTCGTGTCACCGCGGTCGGCGCGCACTCCGAGCTCCTCCGCACGAGCGAGCACTACCGATACGTGATCTCGAGTCTCGAGATCGAGCAGGCCCGACTGAGGGGCCTCCAGCCCCAGGAAGCGACGGAGGTGGCACGGTGAGCAGCGCGACCGTCACCGGCACGAGCGGGGAGGACCGCTCGGACTACACACGCGAGGAGAGCCGGCAGATCCGGCGCCGCTCGCTGCGCCTGCTCGGCTCGCTCGTGAGCCCGCTGCGCTGGCAGCTCGTGCTCGCCGCAGCCGTGCTCGTCGTCTCGACGATCCTCCGCGTGCTCGGCCCCGCCTTGATCGCCTACGGCATCGACACGGCGCTGCCGGCGGTCGTGCAGGAGGCCGATTGGATGCCGACGGTCATGGTCGTCGCCGTCTACCTCGCCTCGGCGCTCGGCGGTGCCGGCCTCATCGGCTGGTACGTCGTGGTGGCCGCGCGCCTCACGCAGGCGGTCATGCTGGCGCTGCGCAAGCGCATCTTCCTGCACACGCAGCGGCTGAGCCTGGAGTTCCACGAGTCGTACACGTCGGGCCGCATCATCTCGCGGCAGACGAGCGACCTCGACTCGATCCGCGAGCTCCTCGACGGCGGTCTCAACGAGCTGGTCTCGGGCCTCCTGTACGGCGGGTTCACGCTCGTCGCGCTCCTGCTCCTCGACTGGCAGTCGGGCGTCATCCTCCTCGTCATGGGCATCCCGATGCTCCTGCTCATGCGCTGGTTCTACACGCGCTCGCAGCTGGCCTACCGCCAGTCGCGCGTGGTCAGCGCCAGGGTCATCGTGCAGTTCGTCGAGACGATGACCGGCATCCGCGCGGTCAAGGCCTTCCGCAAGGAGCCGCGCAACGACGACGAGTTCGGCGAGCTCGCGAGCCAGTACCGCGACGTCAACCTCCGCTCGATCCGCATCTTCGGCACGTTCGAGCCGGGCCTCATCGCCGTCTCGGCCCTCTCGCTCGCGCTCGTCGTGCTGTGGGGCGGCTTCCGGGTCTCGACGGGCGCGCTCGAGGTCGGCGTGCTCCTGGCGGCCGTCCTGTACGTCCGCAACTTCTTCTCGCCGATGCAGGAGGTCGCGTTCTTCCTGAACTCGTACCAGTCTGCGACGGCGGCGCTGGAGAAGGTGTCGGGCGTGCTCGAGGAGGAGCCGACGGTGCCCGATCCGGTCGACCCGGTCGACCTGTGGACGGCGCGCGGCCATGTGAGCTTCGACGACGTGACCTTCGGGTACACGAAGGACCGCAGCATCCTGCCGCACTTCTCGCTCGACATCCCCGCCGGTCAGACCATCGCGCTCGTCGGCACGACGGGTGCCGGCAAGTCGACGCTCGCCAAGCTCGTCTCGCGGTTCTACGACCCCACTCAGGGCCGGGTGACGCTCGACGGCATCGACCTGCGCTCGCTGCACCCGAAAGACCTCCGCCGCGCGATCGTCATGGTCACGCAGGAGGCGTACCTGTTCAGCGGGTCGGTCGCCGACAACATCGCGCTCGGAAAGCCCGACGCGACGCTTGCCGAGATCAAGGCCGCAGCCGCAGCGGTGGGCGCCGACGAATTCATCGAAGACCTGCCCGACGGCTACGGCACCGACGTCAACAAGCGCGGCGGGCGCGTCTCGGCCGGGCAGCGTCAGCTGATCTCGTTCGCGCGCGCCTTCCTCGCCGACCCCGCCGTGCTGATCCTCGACGAGGCGACGGCCTCGCTCGACATCCCGAGCGAGCGGCTCATCCAGGACGCGCTGCAGACGCTGCTGGCCGACCGCACGGCGATCATCATCGCGCACCGGCTCTCGACGGTCGCGATCGCCGATCGCGTCCTCGTCATGGAGCACGGCCGGATCATCGAGGACGACGCGCCCGAGAACCTCATCGGCGGCACGGGCAAGTTCGCCCAGCTGCACGCCGCCTGGCGCGAGTCGCTCGTCTAGGACTGCCGGGAGCGGACGGATGCCGCGGCCCGCCCGGGCCGCGGCATTCGTCCTCGCGCCCTCCACCGGACGCGCGCCGCGCCGCAACGTCGGAGATCACCACAATGTCGGAGGAATCCGCGCCGGATCATCCGACGACGTGGCGATCTCCGACGTAACGGCCCGCGTCCGGGCAGGCGCCGGAAAGATCAGAAGCGGACCTCGGCGATGACCTCGCCGTACTCGGTCTCGCCGACGGGCGTGAAGCCGACGCGGCGGAAGAACGCCTCGGGGCCGCCCTCGCCGGGCTCGTAGATGACGTCGACGTGGTCCTTGCCGCGTCGACGGGCCTCTTCGAGGAGCTCGTCGACGGCGAACCTGCCCACACCGCGGCCCTGGTCGTCCGCGTCGACGTTGATCCGCCAGAGGACCGACCGGAAGTATTCCTCGGGCGCCTCGTCGTCGAAATTGGCGCTCACGAACCCGACGACCTCATCGCCGTCGAGCACGACGCGCTGCCAGGCCGTCGCGGGATTGGCGACCGCGCCCGCCACGGCGTACGAGACCGGTGCGAGGAACTGCTCCTGCCCCGGCTTGAGGGACAGATTGTTCACCGCCACGATCGTGCTCGCCGACAGTTCCACCAGTCGCAGGTCGCCCATAGACCACAGGCTAGCCGCAAGACGCCCGATCCAGCACGCCCGAGTCGTCGCGTGACGAGGAGGATATCTTGACGTCAAGATACTTTGGCGGTCTGCGATAGGCTGGGACGGCGACCCGAACGGAGACGACTCAGGTGACCGAATCCACCATCATCTACACCCACACCGACGAGGCTCCGGCACTCGCGACGGCCTCTTTCCTGCCGATCATCCAGGCGGTGACGCGCCAGGCCGGCGTCGATGTCGAGACGCGCGACATCTCGCTCTCGGGCCGGATCCTCGCGGCCTTCCCGCAGAAGCTCACGCCCGAGCAGCAGGTCGGCGACGCCCTCGCCGAGCTCGGCGGCCTCGCGACGCTCCCCGAGGCGAACATCATCAAGCTGCCCAACATCTCCGCGTCGATCCCGCAGCTCAAGGCCGCGATCGCCGAGCTGCAGAGCCAGGGCTACGACATCCCCGACTACCCGGACGAGGCGTCCACTGTCGAGGAGAAAGACGTCCGCGCGCGCTACGACCGCATCAAGGGGTCGGCCGTCAATCCGGTGCTGCGCGAGGGCAACAGCGACCGCCGTGCGCCGCTGGCCGTCAAGGGCTACGCCCGCAAGCACCCGCACCGCAACAGGCCCTTCGCCGAGGGGTCGAAGACGCGCGTCGCCACGCTCGGCCACGACGACTTCAAGTCCAACGAGAAGACGACGATCATCCCCTCCGATGACGTCCTCACCATCCAGCATGTCGCGGCCGACGGCACGACGACGCCGCTCAAGACGGGACTGAAGGTCCTGCCGGACGAGATCGTGGATGCCACGTTCCTCTCCGCCGCTGCGCTGGACGCGTTCCTCGCCGAGACGCTCGAGACGGCCAAGGCCGACGACGTCCTGTACTCGGTGCATCTCAAGGCCACGATGATGAAGGTCAGCGACCCGATCATCTTCGGCCACGTCGTGAAGGCCTACTTCGCCGACGTCTTCGACCGCTACGGCGACAAGATCGCCGAGGCGGGCCTCACCGCCAACGACGGCCTCGGCGCGATCCTCGCGGGCCTCGGCGGCATCGAGGGCGGCGACGAGATCGCCGCCGCCATCGCGGCCGATCTCGCGAACGGCCCGCGCCTGTCGTACGTCAACTCCGACAAGGGCATCACGAACCTGCACGTCCCGTCGGACGTGATCGTGGATGCCTCGATGCCCGCGCTCATCCGCAACGGCGGCAAGCTGTGGGGCGCCGACGGGGGAGAGGCCGACACGCTCGCCGTCATCCCCGACTCGTCCTACGCCTCGGTGTACCAGACGACGATCGACGACGTCATCGCGCACGGGCCGCTCGACCCCGCGACCATCGGCACCGTCCCCAACGTCGGTCTCATGGCCCAGGCCGCCGAGGAGTACGGCAGCCACGACAAGACGTTCGAGATCGAGGCATCCGGCACCGTCCAGATCGTCAACAGCGCCGGCGACGTGCTCATCGAGCACAGCGTCGAGCCGGGCGACATCTGGCGCGCGATGCAGACGAAGGACGTCGCGGTGCGCGACTGGGTGAAGCTCGCCGTGACGCGTGCGCGCGCGACCGGAGCCCCCGCGGTCTTCTGGCTCGACGAGACCCGCTCGCACGACGCCGCGCTCATCGGCAAGGTGCGCGAGTACCTCGCCGACCACGACACCGAAGGCCTCACGATCAAGATCCTGGCGCCGGCCGAGGCGACGCAGTACTCGCTCGACCGCCTCCGCAAGGGGGAGGACACGATCTCGGTCACGGGCAACGTCCTGCGCGACTACCTCACCGACCTCTTCCCGATCCTCGAGGTGGGCACGTCGGCGAAGATGCTCAGCATCGTCCCGCTCCTCGCGGGCGGCGGCCTGTTCGAGACCGGCGCCGGCGGCTCGGCGCCCAAGCACGTGCAGCAGCTCCTCGCCGAGAACTACCTGCGCTGGGACTCGCTCGGCGAATTCTTCGCCCTCGCGGCCTCGCTCGAGCACCTCGCGAACTTCGCGGGCAACGTCAAGGCGCAGGTGCTCGCCGACACGCTGGATGCCGCCACCGGCACGTTCCTCGAGAACGACAAGTCGCCCGGTCGTGCGCTGGGCACGATCGACAACCGCGGCAGCCACTTCTACCTCGCGCTGTACTGGGTGCAGGAGCTCGCGAAGCAGCAGGCCGCGCCCGAGCTCGCCGAGGTGTTCGCGCCGGTGGCCGAGGTGCTCGCCGCGAACGAGCAGGCCATCGTCGCCGAGCTCCTCGCGGTGCAGGGGTCGCCCGTCGACATCGGCGGCTACTACCGTCCCGACCCCGAGCGGGTCGTCGAGGTCATGCGCCCGTCCCAGACCTTCAACGGGATCATCGACTCGCTGCGATAAGACCTGCAGACGAAGAAGAGCGGATGCCTCGGCATCCGCTCTTCTTCGTTCGGGAAGTCTCTGTCAGATCAGTTGTGGATCCAGACGTCGGTGCCGCTCGGCGCCCAGTTGTAGATCCACTGCGCACGCCACTCGGGCATGCCGACGCAGCCGTGGCTCATCGTGCGGCCGTAGTTGTTGTGCCAGTACACGCCGTGGAACGCCTGGCCGCCGTTGAAGTACATCGGCCACTTGACGTTCGGCGTCGAGTACGTCCCCGTGATGTTGCCGGCGGCGTCGCGGTTGTAGCCGTTCATCGTCTGCACCGTGGTCTTGTAGCCGATGTTGTAATGGCCGGTGTAGGTGGGGGTGTTGTTCGCGCCGCTCGAGATGAGCCAGGAGTCCACGACATTGCCGTTCTCCTTGACGTAGAGGCGCTGCTCGCTGAGGTCGACCTCGAGGAGGCGCGCGAGGCTCGTCGTCTTGAAGGCGACTTCGGTGACGGGGAGCGGGTAGGCCGCGTTGCCCGTGCCGATCTGCTCGGCGAAGGACTTGGCGATGCCGTCGGTCGCACCGAGCTCGCGCCCCACGACACCCTCGGTCGGGGTGCTGAGCACCTTGCCGGAGGAGTTGACGATCGTGGTCGAGTCGACCGGGGGACGGTTGACCGCCGCGGCGAGGCCGTCGACGCTCGGCTGGATGGCGTTGGGGTCGGCGGTGATCGTGAAGGTTCCGCGTTCGGCGGGCGTGACCGTGAGCCACGAGGCGAAGGTCGCGCGGTCGATCGGGACGGTGCGCTCCTCGCCGACGTAGAAGCCCGCCCGATCGAGCATGCCGTTGAGGATGCCGGCGGTCGCGTCCGCGACGCTCGTGGTGCCCTCGGCGGGAACCGCCGCGGCGGTCGCGGCGACTTCGACGGTGCCGGCGCCGGAGGCGAAGGCATCCGTCAGCGCCGTCTGCACCGAGGCGACGTCGATGCCCTGGCCGTCGACGGCGGGCGTCACGACGTAGGTCGCGCTCGCGGCGTCGAAGGCGATCGAGGCGTCGGTCGGGTCGGTGTACATCGAGGGGACCGCGGCGCGCAGCGCCTCAGAAGCTGTCGCGGGGTCGAGCTCGACGACGACATCGGCGGCGCCGGCGTTCCAGGTCGTCGGATTCCACGCCGGGTGGCTCGCGAAGGCCGCTTCGGCGAGGGCCTTGGCATCGACCTCGGCGCCGAGCTCGGCGCCGGTGACCTCTGCGCCGCCGCCCGAACCCGTGAGCACGACGGTGGTCGATGCGAGCTGCTTCTGCACGGCATCGGCAGCGGCGCCCGGGGTGAGGAACCCGACGGGCACGCCCGCGATCGAGGTGCCCGGCGCGATGAGGAACATCGAGGCGGCGCCGAGGCCCAGAACGACCGCGGCGACCGGGATCCCGATCCAGAGCCACAGTCGGCGCTTCTTCGGCGCGGGCTGCGCGGGAGCCCATTCGTATTCGCTGGGCGGTGTCTCGCCTGCGTCGCCGGACCGTGTCGCGACGTCGTCGATGACCGCGGTCTCGTCGTCGTCCGACGATCCCCCGGCGTCAGGCCTCGTGGCCAGATCGGTCATGCCATCAACCCCCCGGCTCCCGAACATGCCGTTCCATGCTACGGGATGGCATATTCCAAATGGGCAACGGTCCTATCACGGTCGTCTTCGCGCACTCACTCGGGCGCGCAGAGTTCCTGGAATCGAGCGGTCGTCTTCTGGAACTCGTCGCCGATGGCGGCCAGTTGGTCGAGCTTGGACACGTCCCCGTCGACGAGACTCTGCATGGTGTCGGCGGTCTTCTCGAACATCGCCTGGAGGTCGGGCAGGACGGCCGCGACCTCGGAGTTCGAGATGCGCGACGCTGCGTCCGACAGCTTCTGCGCCGCAGCCTTCATCGCGGCCACCACGTCGGCGGGATTCGCTGTGGCGGCAGAGGCGAACTCCGCGTTCGCCTCGTCGATCGTGTCCTGCACGAGCGCACACGCCGCAGCGACGGACTGGTCGCCGGTGGGTACCGCGGAGGCCGAGGCGGAGGGACGCGACGAGCTCGCGGGGTCGTCGGCGGGGGAGACGGTGCAGCCCGCGAGGGCGAGCACGGCGAGAGCGGAGAGGCAGATGGCGGCGGCTCGGCGATTCATGGTTCCTCCGCGCCCACAGTAGGCGACGGCATCCGTCGTTTGAAGAGGCACCGCGAGACCGACGGATGCCGCGCCGAAATGTAACGAGTTTGTAAACCCTCCGTCCAAACCGTTTCCAAGGCTTGCGTGCGCGTTTGTTCGTAAGGTCTACTAACAAACATGACTGCATCGGAAGTGCAGCGCGGCTCTTCCACCCTCGAGCCGCCGCACCCAGCCACCGCCGCCCCCGGACGCACCTTCGGGCCCGGGCGGGCGCTCCGCCAGGGCAGCAAGGTCCTGCCCGAGCACGCGCGCGGCCACAACCGGTCGCTGGTCATGCAGACGCTGTTCCACCAGGGCGCCATGAGCCGCGCCGACCTCTCCCGCGAGACGGGCCTCACCCGCGTCACGATCTCCGACCTCGTTGGCGAGCTCATCGCCGACGGCTTCGTCGCCGAGAAGGGCGTGCGCGAGGCATCCGGTCCCGGAAAGCCCGCCATGCTCGTCGACCTCGACCGTGACGGCCACCGCATCGTGGGGCTCGACCTCTCGGGCTCCGACGAGTTCATCGGCGCCGTCCTGACGCTCGACGGCGACATCGTCGCGCGCCGGCACATCCCCGTCCCGGGCGGTCATGAGGACGTCGTCGCCGCCGTCGTCGCGCTCGCCCGCGACCTCGTCGCCGACTCCCACGCGCCCGTGCTCGGCATCGGCGTGGGCACGCCGGGTGTCGTCGACGACCACGGCGTGATCCTGACGGCGCCCAACTTCCGCTGGGCCGGGTTCGACCTCGAGACGGCCCTCCGCGAGGCGCTGGATCTGCCTGTCCTCGTCGCGAACGACGCCAACGCCGCCGTGCTCGCCGAGTACACCTTCGGCGGCGCCGGCGACGACGTCCTCCTCGTCAAGGTCGGACGCGGTGTCGGCTCGGGCCTTCTCGCATCGGGGCAGCCGATGCGCGGCGCGCACTTCGCCGCGGGCGAGATCGGGCACGTCACCGTCGGCACCGACGGGGGCCCGGCGTGCGTGTGCGGCAAGGTCGGATGCCTCGAAGCCTGGCTCGCCGTGCCGCCGCTGACCGCCCGGCTCGCCGCGGCGCCCGATGAGGCGGCGCGCACCGGCATCCTGCGCGACGCGGGGGAGCGCCTGGGCATCGCCCTCGCCCCCGTCGTCGGCGTGCTGGACGTGTCGGAGATCGTGCTCTCCGGCCCTCCCGAACTTCTCGACGGACCCCTCGCTCAAGCGACCGTCGAGACCCTTCGCGCGCGGACGCTCGCCGAGTTCCACGACGGCGTCCGCGTGCGGATGACGGAGCAGGGCCAGGACATCGTCCTGCGCGGTGCGGCTGTCATGGTCCTGTCAGGACAACTGGGGGTGTCGTAGCACGGCCGCGCCGTGTTCCCGGGTCGCCCGGAACACCCGAACTTCCCCCCGGATGGGCCGCCCGGCCTCTCCGAACACCAAGAGAGAAACAACAAAGGAAGACACCATGAACAAGACGCTCGGAGCCGTCGCGCTCCTCGGCGCCTCGGCGCTCGTCCTCGCCGGCTGCTCCACGGGAGGCGATGCAGGCTCCAGCGGCAGCAGCGAGGGCGCGGAGATCCGCGTCTGGCTCGTCGGAACGGACACGCCGCAGGACGCGCGCGACTACCTCAAGAAGACGTTCGAGGACGAGAACCCGGGTTCGAAGCTGGTCATCGAAGAGCAGCAGTGGACCGGTCTCGTCGACAAGCTCACGACGAGCCTGTCGTCCAACGACAGCCCCGACATCGTCGAGATGGGCAACACCCAGGCGCCCGCCTTCACGTCGAGCGGAGCTCTCCTGAGCCTCGAGGACATCAAGAAGGAGCTCGGCGGCGACGACCTGCTCCCCGGCTTCGTCGAGGCCGGCTCGTGGGACGGCAAGCTCTACGCCGCTCCCTACTACTCGGGCGCACGCGTCGTGTTCTACAACACGTCGATGTACGACCAGGCCGGGGTCACCGTCCCGACGACGCTCGACGAGTACGTCTCGAACGGCACGACTCTCGCGCAGGCGCTCCCGGGTGTCTCGGGCGTCTACTTCCCGGGCAAGGACTGGTACAACGCGCTCCCCTTCATCTGGGAGAACGGCGGCGAGATCGCGGTCAAGAAGGGCGACAAGTGGGACGCCCAGCTCTCGGATGCCGCGTCCGTGAAGGGCCTCGAGCAGGTCCAGACGCTCATGACGCAGGCGTCGCTGGCGCCGAAGGACGGCGATGAGGCCGACGGCTGGGTGCCCTTCCGCACCGAGCAGGCCGCGACCTACTCGGCACCGAGCTGGGCCTACTGGTCGATCGTCGCCGACGAGGACAAGCAGCCCACCGCGGTCGCCGAGACCACGGGCTACTTCGCCCTCCCCGGCATGAAGTCGGGCTCGACGGCTCAGGTCTTCGCGGGCGGCTCGAACGTGGGCATCGCCGCGAAGTCGAAGAACCCCGACCTCGCCAAGAAGGCGCTCGAGATCATGCTGAGCGACGGCTACCAGACGATCCTCGCGAAGGCGGGCCTCGTTCCCGCGCTCACTTCGCTGGGCGACCAGGTCGCCGCCGCGACGCCCGAGCTCGCAAAGGTCATCGCCGCGGCCGCGGCCAACGCCAAGCTCACGCCGGCTTCGCCGAACTGGGCGGATGTCGAGGCCAAGGGCATCATGCAGGACCTGTTCGTCAACATCGCCAACGGCGGTGACGTCACGTCCCTCGCGAAGGACGCCGACACGCAGATCGAGGCCATCCTCAACGGCTGATGCCGCCATGACGGGGCGCCCTGCATGCGGGGCGCCCCGTCCCATGTCCGCAGGACCCCAGGTCCGACAGAATCCCCTTGAGAGGAGGCGAGCCATGTCGACGATCTCCATGCCCGAAGTGACCTCGAACGCGGCGGCGCCATCCGACCCCGGGCCCGCGCGCAAGCGACGGAGGTTCCCGTGGGCCCCGCTCGCACTGCTCACGCCGGCCCTCATCATGCTCGCCGTGTTCATCGGCTGGCCGCTCGTGCAGCTCGTCATCATGTCGTTCCAGAAGTTCGGCCGCGCGCAGATCTTCGGCGCGCCGCCGGAGTTCATCGGCCTCGACAACTACGTCGCGGTCCTGGCCGATCCGGAGTTCTGGGCCGTCCTGGGGCGCAGCGTCGCGCTCTGCGTCGTGAGCGTCGTCGCCACGATGCTCCTCGGTGTCGCGATCGCCGTCATGATGACCAAGCTCGGCGCCGTCATGCGCACCGCCGTCTCGGTCTCGCTGCTGCTCGCGTGGGCGATGCCCGCCCTCACCGCCACCATCGTGTGGGGCTGGATCTTCGACACCCAGTACGGCCTCGTGAACTGGGTGCTCACCCAGGTCACGGGCAAGGACTGGATGGGCCACAGCTGGCTCATCGACCCCCTCAGCTTCTTCGCGGTCGCGGCCATCATCATCACGTGGGGCGCGATCCCCTTCGTCGCCTTCAGCACGTACGCCGGCCTCTCGCAGGTGCCCGGCGAAGTGCTCGAGGCCTCGTCGCTCGACGGCGCCGGCGGGTTCGCCCGCTTCCGCCTCATCGTCTTCCCCTACATCCGTTCGATCCTGCTCGTGCTGCTCGTGCTTCAGGTGATCTGGGACCTGCGGGTCTTCGCGCAGATCTATGCGCTCCAGTCGATCGGCGGCGTCCGCGCCGAGACCAACACGATCGGCGTCTACATCTACAGCGTCTCGATGGCCTCGGGCGATCTCGGCGCCGGCGGCGCGATCTCCGTCATCCTCGTGGTCATCCTCCTCGCCATCTCCGCCGTCTGGATCCGCACGATGCTCAGGTCGGAGGAGTCATGACCGTTCGTCCGCGCCGCGCCGTCTCGCGCGTCTTCCTCAACCTCGCCGCGATCGTCGTGATCGTCGCGTCGCTGTTCCCCGTCTACTGGATGGTGAACACGTCGCTGCTCCCGGCATCCTCCGTCCGTTCGACGCCGCCGCACTGGTGGCCCGACCAGTTCACGCTCAAGAACTACCAGGAGGCCTTCGCCGACGACGGCCTCGTGACGGCGCTCTTCAACTCGATGGCGGTGACCGGGATCACCCTCGTCGCGGCGCTCGTCTTCGCCTTCCTCGCCTCGATCGCCGTCTCGCGCTACCGGTTCCGCAGCCGCACGACCTTCATCGTCGCGATCCTCGTGATCCAGATGATCCCCGCGGAGGCGATGATCATCTCGGTCTTCCGCGTGCTCGACGGCTGGTACCTCATCAACACGATCATCGGCCTGAGCTTCGTCTACATCGCGATGGTGCTTCCGTTCACGATCTGGACGCTGCGCGGCTTCGTCAACGGGATCCCCGCGGATCTCGAAGAAGCCGCGATGATCGATGGATGCAGCCGCACGGGCGCCTTCTGGCGGATCACGTTCCCGCTGCTCGCGCCCGGGCTCATCGCGACGGGGGTCTTCGCGTTCATCCAGGCGTGGAACGAGTTCGTCTTCGCGCTGGTCATCATGACCCGGCCCGAGGCCATGACGCTGCCGATCTGGCTGCGCGCGTTCGTGCAGGCGACGAAGGCGACCGACTGGGCCCTCGTCATGGCGGCCTCGACGATCATGGCCGTCCCGGTGATCATCTTCTTCCTCATCGTGCAGCACCGCATGTCGAGCGGCCTGGTCGCGGGGGCGGTCAAGGGCTGATGGACGTGCAGGGTGCAGCCGCCTCCCGAGGGGAGGACGGCCCATGAGAGTCGGACTCGACATGGGCGGCACGAAGACGGACGCCGTCGTCGTCGCCGCCGACGGGTCGATCGCCGCGCGGGTGCGCCTGGCGACCGGCTGGGGCGGCGAAGAGATCGTCCGCACCGCGGTGGCCGCGGTGAACGCCGTGGCGACGGATGCCGGGATCGGCCTCGACGACATCGTCTCGGTGGGCGTCGGCATCCCGGGGCAGATCGAGGCGGGCACGGGGCGCGTCTGGCACGCCGTCAACCTCGGCGTCGACGAATTGGATCTCGCGGGCGAGGTGGCTCCCGTGCTCGGCATCCCCGTGCGCGTCGAGAACGACGTGAAGGCCGCCGCCTTCGGCGCGTACGCCCTGAGGGGCAGCACGCACGGCCTGGACCTCCGCCACGGCTCGATGGCCTACCTCAACCTCGGCACCGGGATCGCGGCCGGGCTCGTCACGAACGGCGAGCTCTGGCGCGGCGCGCGCGGCACGGCGGGGGAGGTGGGCCATATCTCGGTCGATCCGCAGGGCCCCGCGTGCCGCTGCGGCCAGCGCGGCTGCATCGAGGCCCTCGCGGGCGGCGGTGCGATCGCCGAGCGCTGGAACCGTCCGGGACGACTGCCGGTGCGCGACGTGTTCGACGCCGCCGACGCGGGCGACCCCGAAGCGGCGGCGCTGCGCTCGGGCCTCGCGGGGGGAGTCGCCGCTGCCGTCCGCATCCTGGTGCTCACCGCCGACGTCGACGTCGTGGTCCTCGGCGGAGGCGTCACGGCCCTCGGCGACCGGCTGATGACGGATGTCGCAGCCGAACTCGCCGCGAGCGCCGAGGCATCCCCGTTCATGCGGTCGCTGCGCCTCGAGGAGCGGGTCGAGCTGCTCCCGACGGGGTCGCCCGCGGCGGCACTCGGCGCCGCGCTCATCGGCGCGCAGACGGGCGAACCGGAAGAGGTGCTCACACATGGCTGAGGTCATCATCGTCGCGGATGCCGCGGCCGCCGGCGCGCTCGTCGCCGACGAGATCGTGCGGCTCGTCAAGCGCGACCCCGAGGCGGTGCTGGGCCTCGCGACGGGGTCCACGCCGCTCCCGGTGTACGAAGCGCTCGCGCCGCGGCTCGTGGGCGTCGACGTGTCGCGCATCCGCGGCTTCGCGCTGGACGAGTACGTCGGGCTCGACCCCGCGCACCCCGAGTCGTACCGCTCGGTCATCCGCCGCGAGGTCATCGAGCCGCTCGGCCTCGATCCCGCGCGCGTGCGCGTGCCCGACGGGTCGCTCGCCGGCATCGAGCACGCCGGTGAGGCGTATGAAGAGGCCATCCTCGCCGCCGGCGGGGTCGATCTGCAGATCCTCGGCATCGGCACCGACGGGCACATCGGCTTCAACGAGCCGGGCTCCTCGTTCGCGTCCCTCACGCGCGTCAAGACGCTCACGCAGCAGACCCGCCACGACAACGCGCGCTTCTTCGACTCGGTCGACGATGTCCCCCGCCACTGCATCACGCAGGGGCTCGGGACGATCCTCCGCGCGAAGCACCTCGTGCTCCTCGCCTTCGGAGAGGGCAAGGCCGAGGCCGTCGCGGGCGCCGTCGAGGGCCCGGTCACGGCATCCCTCCCCGGATCGGCGATCCAGCTGCACCCGCACGCGACGGTGGTCGTCGACGAGGCCGCCGCCTCCGGCCTGCGCTTCGCCGACTACTACCGCTACACCTTCGACAACAAGCCCGCCTGGCAGGGTCTCTGAGAGCTCGCCGCTCGCCGCTCGCGGCTCGCGGCGAGGGGCGGGGCGGGACGCGGCATCCGTCGTCGAGGTGCCAGTCGTGCGCGCAACTCGACGCCGAGTTGCCACATCTACTGGCACCTCGCGGGGCTGAGGGCACTTCTGCCCTTTCGCCGCTCGCGGCGAGGGGCGGGGAGGGGCGGGGCATCCGTCGTCGAGGTGCCAGTCGTGCGCGCAACTCGACGCCGAGTTGCCACATCTACTGGCAACTCGCCGGGCTGAGGGACGAGGCATCCGTCACCAGCGCGGCGCTGACGCGGACCTCGGGTGTCACTGCGCGAAGACCTTGCCCGGATTGAGGATGCCGAGCGGGTCGAAGACCCGCGTGATCTGACGCTGCAGCTCCCACTGGTCGTCGCCGAGCTCGTCGGCGAGCCAGCGGCGCTTGAGGACGCCGACGCCGTGCTCACCCGTGAGCGTGCCGCCGAGGCGGAGCGCGGCGCGGAAGAGGTCGTCCGCGGCATCCCACACCGCCGGGGGCACCTCGATCGTGCCGTCCTCGCCGATCTCGCCGTCGAAGATGAAGTTCGGGTGGAGGTTGCCGTCGCCCGCGTGCGCGACGGTCGGGATGACGATGCCGTGCTCGCGCTCGACCCGCGCGATCTCGTCGAACATGGCGGGGAGCGCGCTGCGGGGAACCGAGACGTCTTCGATGAGGGTCGTGCCGAGCGTCTCCATCGCGGGGTGCATCGAGCGGCGGATCGCGAGGAGGCGCTCGCCCTCGTCGCGGTCGTGCGTGACGGCGACCGTGCCGCCTGCCGCGCGAAGGGTCGCAGCGATCGCGTCGGCCTCGACGTCGGCGGCCGGCCCGTCGGTCTGCACGGTCAGCTGGGAGGCGCCGGGGGTGGGCGCATCGAGCTGCAGCAGCGCGTGGACGGCACGGAGGCACGCGGCATCCATCAGCTCCATGATCGCCGGCTGCACGCCCGACGCCGTGACGGCGGCGGATGCCTCGGCAGCGCTTCGCACGTCGGGGAACGTCGCGGCGATCGTCGCCACCGTGCCGGGGACGAGGCGGCGCAGCTTCAGGGTCGCGCCGACGATGACGCCGAGCGTCCCCTCGGAGCCGATGACGAGCGAAGTGAGGTCGAGGCCCGTGACGCCCTTGACGGTGCGGTGGCCGAGACGCAGGAGCCGCCCGTCGGCGAGCACGATGTCGACGCCGAGGACGGCATCGCGCACGACGCCGTACTTCGCGCACAGCAGGCCGCCGGCGCCCGTCGCGATGTTGCCGCCCACGGTGGAGATCGCGCGACTCGCCGGGTCGGGTGCCCACCAGAGGCCGTGCTCGCCGAGGGCGGCGTTGAGCTCGGCGTTGAGGATGCCCGGCTCGACGACGGCCAGGAGGTCGTCGGACCGCACCTCCAGGATGCGCGTCATCCGTCGCACCGACAGCGCGATCTCGCCGCCGCCCGCGTTCGCGCCGCCCGCGAGGCCCGTGCCGGCGCCGCGCGTGACGACCGGAGTGCGCGTCTGCGTCGCGATGCGCAGCGTCTCCTGCACGTCGGCGACCGACTCCGCATGCACGACGGCGAGGGGAAGACCGGATGCCGCGTGCCCCGACTTGTCGGCCCGGGCGTCGTGGCGGGCTGTCTCCGACGTGTCGACGCGCCCACCCAGGACGGCGCGGAGGCGGGCGACGACGTCGTCGGGGGAGTGGCTCACGTGAAGCGGCGCCGTCCGGCGAAGACGCCGATCGTCACCGCGACGATGCCGTAGACCAGGCCGATCCACGGCTGGCCCATGCTCCACCACGCCATCGTGGCCGAGGCGTAGACGAGAAGCTCGACGAGCGCGCGGACGAAGGGGTGGACGCCGAACACGGCGCGCGGCGAGACGAAGAGCGCCCACACGAGGATCGCCAGGAGCGGCGCCCCGATGCCGAACACGATGTTCCACGGGAACGCCCAGAACAGGAAGCCCCAGACGGCGAGCGAGACGAACGCGAACAGTTCGCAGAGGAACGCCAGGATGTCGATGCCCGAGAGCGGTGCCTGAGTGCCCGGCTCCGGTGTGCCCGGCTGCGGTTGTGCCGGGGCGGTGGGACGGACGTGGGGCGTGTCGGACATGACCTCCAGTCTAAGCCGAGGGCGCCGCCTGGCCTTCCGGGGCGACGGCGGCGATGACGACGCCGACGCCGCCGGCCGTGGGCGGGTTCTGAGGGCCGCCGGGATCGCCCCCGCCCGTCGAGTCGGTGCCGCTCGCGCGGCCCGCCGTGCTCCCGGCCTCGTTCGTCGGGCCCGACCCGGAGGTGCGGCCCGCGGTGTTCCCGGGCTCGTTGGCCGGGCGGGTTCCGCTGGTTCCCGGCGTCGCGGTGCCGCCGTCGGAGGCCGAGCCGCTGGCGCTGCTGGGGGCGGGGCCGTTGCCGGACGCCGCGTTGGCGCTGCGCGCAGTGGGGCCGCTGCCGCTGTTGGTCGGCGCGTTGTTGGCGTTGTTGGCGCTGTTGGCGGTGGGGCCGTTGCCGGCGGCGGTGTTGCCGCTGTTCGTCGTCGAGGCGGCGCCCGGCGTCGAGGCGGCGCCCGGCGTCGTGCTGCCGCTGTCGACCGACGTGCCCGAGCCCGTTGTCCCTGTGCTGCCGGAGCCCGAGCCGCCGTTGTTGCCGCTGCGCGGGTTCGCGTTGGTCTTGCCGTTCCCGTTGGCATTGCCGTTGCCGCGGCCGGAGCCACCGGTGGCCGGCGTGTCCGTCGCGCCGCTCCCGGTGTCGCCGGGCGTGGCGGTGCCGCTGCCCGAGGTGCCGCTCCCCTGGGCGCCCTGGCTCCCTCGCGCGGACTGCGGCTTCATCGCCGCGAGGATCGGCGCGAGGTCGGCGACGTCGCTGAGCCGCATCGTGCGGTCGGGAGCGGAGCCGTCTGCGACGCGGTAGCGCAGGCCGAGGCGCGCGTTGCTGTTGAGCTGGCCGTAGTTCGGGGCGAACGAGGCGCTCCCGCGTCCGGTCTCGTCGAGGAGCGCGTCGGCGGCGACCGCTCCGTTGAGCAGGACCTCGACCGTCGCCCCCGGGTCGCCTGCCAGAGGGAGGGTGAAGGTCGGCTGCGCGCCCGAGAACGACACGGTGGCCGCGGATGCCGAGGGCATGCCGATCGCGGGCTCCGAGGTCGCGCCCCCATCGCCCGGGAGGGTCTCGTCGGGAAGGGCTTCGCCGCCGGGCGCGGCCGATTGGTCGTCGGCGCTCTGGATCAACGCCGCGGGAGCCAGCGGGCTCGGCGCCGGCTGGTCGAACGCTCCGGGCGCGGCCATGGACGCCGTCACGGCCGAGCCGACGAGCACGGCGGCGGCCGTCGTCACGCCGATGAATGCGCCGATGCCCGAGAGCACTCCTCCGACGCCTCCCGCAGAGGCGGCCGCCCCGACTCCGACCGCTGTCAGCGTCGCGCCGGATGCGCTGCCGACCACGGCCGAGGACGTGCCGAATGCCGTCGATCCGACGGTCGCGGCAGAGCCTCCGGCGCCCGACCATCCGGTGCCGGCGACTCCCGCTCCGGCGCTCAAGCTCGCCGGCACCATGGGAGTCGCGCCGGCGGCGAGAGCGACGGCCGGGACCCCGCCGCCCTGCAGCGTCGCGAGATACGCGGTGGCACCTGTCGCGCCGAGCGCGAGGGGGAGGAGCACGAGGGCGAGCCGGCTCGAGACAGCCTTGGCCTCGGCAGCGACGATCGTGCAGCGCGTGCAGTCGGTCAGGTGCTCGTCGACCTTGCGACGGTCGCGGCGCGAGAGGTTCTCGCGCACGTGTGCGCCCAGCCGCTCGATCGTCCACTGGCAGTCCGAGCCGTCTTCGACCGCCTGCAGGTGCGCCTGGATCCACGCCTCGCGCAAGCCCTCTCGCGCGCGGAACGCGAGCTGCGCGACGGCGGTCGGCTTCATGCCCAGAAGGGGAGCGACCTCGGCCGGCTTCATCTGCTCGATCTCGGTGTACCAGAGCACCTCCTGCCACCGCGTGGGCAGGCTCCGGAAAGCCCGGTGCGTGAGGCTCCGGTCGAGCGCGGCATCCGTCGCCTCATCGCTCGTCGCGGGGTCTTCGACGGTGTCGAGCAGATCGACCGTGCTTTCCCGGCCGCCCCGCCCCCACGCAGCCGCCGTGTTGCGGATGCTGGTGAAGAGGTAAGCGCGAAAAGAGCCCGTCGGCCCGCCGCCGCGGAGGATCGACTGGTAGATGCGGGCGTACGCCTCCTGCACGAGGTCGTCGGCATCGAGCCCCGGACTGACCGAACGAGCCACCGTGATGCCCGAGCGGTAGTGGCGATGCCAGAGTTCGCCGAACGCGGTGCGGTCGCCCGAGCGCGTGCGCAGGACGAGATCGGCGTCGGCGGTCTCCGGGCTCTCGCCCATCTCCACGGCGTCGCCGGGGCTGTCGATGCTGGTCACGCGGAACTCCGGATCTGCACGGTTTCGGGACCATCGCCGGTCAGCGTCGACCATCCCCCCAAGTAGTCCTATTCTGCGGTTTTCTGGGCTTTTGCGCTACGCCTCCGAATCTCTACGGGTTTTTTTCTGGATTTCGCGTCATAGAACGTCGATGAGCGCGTCTCATCATCAGGAGACATTGCCCGCTCCCTTCCCGGGAAAACCCCGCGGGCACGACGATCCGAGGAACGGAACGCCTCTGGTCGCCGCGGGATTGGAAAGAACTCGGGGGAGGGCTTTCCCGCCCACCGATAATTCCGGGAATTGCGGCCGTTGCACCTTGGGGATGCAACGGCCGCACCGTCTCCAGCGGGCGCCGCCGCCCCCCGTCGGCGCCCGCGGAGACGGATTAACTCCAGCCTCCAGAGAGGCGTGTGCGCCGCGCCGGTCAGACGAGGACGCCGTCGACCCAGACGCCCCGTACGCGGAGGTCCGCCGTGAGCAGCACGGCGTCGCCGAGCCTCCCGGGCGCCAGCGACCCGAGGTCGTGACCACGGCCGATCGCACGCGCGGGAACGCGCGAGAGAGCGTCCACCGCGTCGGCCAGCGGGACGCCGGCCGAGACGGCGAGGCGGAGCGCGGCATCCTGAGTCAGCGTCGATCCCGCGATCGCACCCCCGCCGGCAAGGCGCGCGACTCCATCGGCCACGTCGACTCCGAGCGGTCCGAGGTCGTAATGGCCGTCGCCCGCGCCGGCTGCGGCCATCGCGTCGGTGACCAGTGCGATGCGTCCGGGAGCGGCAACGAACGCGATGCGCACGACCTCGGGAGCCAGGTGCACCCCGTCGGCGATGATCTCGAGGGTCACGCGGGGATCGGATGCCGCGGCCCCGACCGGTCCCGGATGACGGTGATGAAGACCCGGCATGGCGTTGAACGCGTGCGTGAGGATGGTCGCGCCCGCGTCGAAGGCCTCCCGCGTGCGGGCGAGATCGGCCGAGGTGTGACCGACGGCGGCGGCCGCTCCCGCCGCCACGACGGCGCGGACGGCGTCGAGGCCTCCCGGCAGTTCCGGCGCGAGCGTCACCTGCCGCACCGTTCCGCGGCCCGCCCGCAGGAGCCGCGCTACCGCGTCGGCGTCGGGGGAGCGCAGCAGCGAAGCGTCGTGGGCCCCCTTGTGACCCGGGTCGAGGAAGGGCCCTTCGAGGTGCGAACCGAGGATGTCGGCATCCGTCGTCGTGAGATCGGCGACCATCGCCGCGCGCCGTTCGAGTGTCTCGAGCGGCGCCGTCACGAGCGAGACGACCGCGCGCGTCGTGCCGTGCGCGCGGTGGAGCGCCCGAGCCCGGCGCACGGCGTCGGGGCCGTCGTCGTACGAGGAGCCGCCACCGCCGTGCCCGTGGATGTCGATGAACCCGGCTGTGAGGACGGCCCCGTCTCCGGCGAGTGCGCGTCCGTCGACGACGGCCTCGGCATCCGGCCTGTCCTCTCCCGTCCCGCGCGCAGCGACCCGCCCCGCGGCGAGGAGCACCCACGCGTCGTCGGTCGCGACGCCGTCGTCGACCAGGCGGACCGAGTGGATGAGCGTCGTCATCCGGTCGCCCACGGGATCTCGGGGGACGCGTGGAAGCCGATGCCCAGGCGCGTCCACAGGGGGCCGAGTTCTCCGACGCGTGCGCGGAACGACTCCCACGAACGCTCGGGGATCGTGCCGGTGGCAGGCGACCACGCCGCTTCGGCGGCGGCAGCGATGCGCGGGAAGGCGAGCTCGTCGATGTCGGCGAGGTTCCGCACGGTCTCGGTCCACAGGGGTGCCTCGACGCCGAGGATGTCCTGCTCGCCGACTCCCTCGATGATTCCGCCGGGCTCCCACGAGTACGCGCGCTCGACGCTCGTGGGGCCGTTCGCCCACTCGAGGCCGAGCGCGGTGCCGGCGTCGTACTTCATGTCGAGGTAGACGGCGTCGGACGGCGACAGGATGAGCTGCGAGCCGTGGCGGACGAACGCGCGCGCCGAGTCGTCCATGCCGTCGGTGGGTGTCGTGAAGCCCCAGTACTGCCCGATCGTGTCGGGATGAAGCCCCGCCGCGGCGCCCGCTTCGTGCCACGCGATCGGCGTCTTTCCGAGGTCGGCGACGATGGCGCTCGCGCGCTCGATGAACTCTGCGAAGTCGGCGGGATCGGTGCCGAGCGCTTCGTCGCCGCCGAGGTGCAGGTAGGGCCCCGGTGTCATCGAGGCGAGCTCGCCGAACACGTCGGAGATGAAGTCGTAGGTCGCCTCCTCGTGGATCTTCAGCGACGAGAACCCGACGGCGATGCCCTGGTACAGCTCGCCGGGCCGGGGCTCGCCGCCCCCGAACCGCGCGATGACGTCTTCGATCTCGGGCGAGAGCACGGGGTCCTGGGCGAGTCCGGGGTAGGCGACGCCAACGGCGTGCGTGTGCCCCGGCAGGTCGATCTCGGGGACGACGACGACATGGCGGGATGCCGCGTACTCCACGATCTCGCGATAGTCGGCCTTCGTGTAGAAGCCGCCGGGATCGCCTCCGACCGACGAGTCCGCCGCGAGGGCCGTGAGCTCGGGCCGCGAGGTCAGCTCGACGCGCCACCCCTGGTCGTCGGTGAGGTGCAGATGGAGCGTGTTGAGCTTGAGGCTCGCGGCGCGGTCGATGAGCGCCGTGACGGTCTCGACGGGAGCGAAGTGCCGCGCGACGTCGAGCATGACGCCGCGGTAGGCGAATCGCGGCGCGTCGGCGATCGACACGGCCGGAACGTGCCATCCGTCCCCGTCCCGTGCGATGAGCTGCCCCAGCGTCTGGACTCCGTAGAAGAGGCCGGCGGCGTCTGCTCCGGTGACGACGACGGATGCCGCGTCCGCCGTGAGCCGGTAGGACTCCGGTCCGTTCCCAGCGCTCGAGGCGTCGATGCGCAGCTCGATGGTCCCGGCGGCGGCGACGTCGTCGGCCCCGGAGGGGGCGCCGGGCTCGATGGCCAGACCCGTGCGCGCGCGGATCAGCGCCGCGAGGACGGCCGCGGCATCCGTCTCTCCTTCGATGCGCACCGCCCCATGAAGGGCGAACGGCGCGGACTCGATCACCTCGAGGGAGGCGGGAGCGGGGACGACGGCGACACGGGGCACAGTGTGTCCATTCTGATCGGTGCGCGCGCGATCCGATCATGTAAGGAGTCTTAACAAAAGGCCGGTCCCACCTTAGCAGGGGGGAGTCGGCGGCATCCGTTATGCTCGGGGTGTCGCGACTGGCGTTGAGGTGGTCCACCACCGGGGAGCGACCGACAACGGCATTCGACCGCACGCCTGGGCCGATGCGGAGACTCACACCCGAAAGCCGTTCGTCAAGGAGATCGCCATGACCGATCAGTTCTTCAACGCCCCCCTCGCCGAGGTCGACCCCGAGATCGCGCAGGTCCTCGAGCGCGAGCTCGAGCGGCAGCGCGGATACCTCGAGATGATCGCGTCCGAGAATTTCGTGCCCGTCTCTGTGCTCCAGTCGCAGGGCTCGGTGCTCACGAACAAGTACGCCGAGGGCTATCCCGGGCGCCGGTACTACGGCGGCTGCGAAGAGGTCGACCTCGCCGAGGAGCTCGCGATCGAGCGCGCCAAGAAGCTGTTCGGCGCGCAGTTCGCCAACGTCCAGCCGCACTCGGGCGCCACCGCCAACGCGGCCGTCCTGCACGCGATCGCCCGCCCGGGCGACACGCTCCTCGGGCTGGCGCTCGACCAGGGCGGCCACCTCACGCACGGCATGAAGATCAACTTCTCGGGCCGTCTCTACAACATCGTCGCGTACGGCGTCGACCCCGAGACCTCGACGATCGACATGGACGAGGTGCACCGTCTCGCGGTGGAGCACAAGCCCAAGGTCATCATCGCCGGCTGGTCGGCCTACCCGCGTCAGCTCGACTTCGCCCGCTTCCGCGCGATCGCCGACGAGGTGGGCGCGTACCTGTGGGTCGACATGGCGCACTTCGCCGGTCTCGTCGCCGCGGGGGTCCACCCCTCGCCCGTGCCACACGCGCACGTCGTCTCGTCGACCGTGCACAAGACGATCGGCGGCCCACGCTCGGGCTTCATCCTCACCAACGACGAGGACCTCGCCAAGAAGATCAACACGGCAGTCTTCCCGGGTCAGCAGGGCGGCCCGCTCATGCACGTCATCGCGGCCAAGGCGACGGCGTTCATGCTCGCCGGCACGCCGGAGTTCAAGGAGCGCCAGGAGCGGGTCCTTCGCGGTGCGCACATCCTCGCCGAGCGCCTCTCGCAGCCCGATGTCGCCGCCGCGGGCATCTCGGTGCGCTCGGGGGGCACCGACGTGCACCTCGTGCTGGTCGACCTGCGTAACGCCGAGATCGACGGCAAGCAGGCCGAAGACCTCCTGCACGAGATCCACATCACCGTCAATCGCAACGCCGTTCCGAACGACCCGCGTCCGCCGATGGTCACGTCGGGTCTGCGCATCGGCACGCCCGCGCTCGCGACGCGTGGCTTCGGCGACGCGGAGTTCACCGAGGTCGCCGACATCATCGCGAAGGCGCTCCTCCCCGGCGCCGATGTGCAGCTCCTGCGCACGCGCGTCGCGGCGCTCACGGCGGCCTTCCCGCTGTACCCGGGTCTCGCGCAGTAGCGCGCCCGCTCAACGGAAGTGCCCTCGCGCGTCGGCGGCTCTTCTGATATCACTATCGACATAGGGATTCCGGATGCCTCGGCCGAGGCATCCGGAATCTTCGACTCTCCACCTCACGGCTCGCGAGCCCGACGGGAAGGCAAGGCATGACGGCACAGAAGCTGGACGGGCGCGCTGCTGCGGCCGACATCAAGGCGGAGCTGCGCGAGCGGGTCGCGGCGCTGAAGGAGCGCGGCGTGACGCCGGGCATCGCGACGGTCCTCGTGGGCGCAGATCCCGCGTCGCAGCTGTACGTCGGGATGAAGCATCGCGAGTCCGAGGCGATCGGCATGAACTCGATCCAGCGGGAGCTGCCCGCGGATGCGACGCAGGAAGACGTCGAGGCCCTCATCGACGAGCTGAACGCCGACCCGTCGTGCCACGGCTACATCGTGCAGCTGCCGTTGCCCAAGCACATCGACACCGACGCGATCCTCGAGCGCATCGACCCGTCGAAAGACGCCGACGGCCTGCACCCGACCAACCTCGGCCGCCTCGTGCTGAACGTCAACTCGCCGATCACGACGCCGCTGCCGTGCACGCCGCGGGGCGTCATCGAGCTTCTCGTGCGCAACGGCTACGAGCTCGCGGGCAAGCATGTCGTGGTCGTCGGGCGCGGGGTGACGATCGGGCGCTCGATCGGGCTGCTCCTGACCCGCCGCGAGTACAACGCGACGGTCACCCTGACCCATACCGGCACGGTGGACCTCGGCAAGCACCTGCGCGAGGCCGACGTCATCGTGGCCGCCGCGGGTGTCAAGCACATCGTGAAGGCGGCAGACGTCAAGCCGGCCGCCGCGGTGCTGGATGTCGGGGTCACGCGTGAGACCGACCCCGAGACGGGCAAGAGCATCGTCTACGGCGATGTCGCGCCCGACGTCGCCGAGGTGGCCGGCTGGCTGTCGCCGAACCCTGGCGGAGTGGGCCCGATGACCGTGGCGCTGCTCATGACGAACGTCGTCGAGGCCGCGGAGCGCTCGCTGCAGGACTGATGCGGCTGCGCGCCGCGCTGATCGGTCACCGCGGCTTCCGGAGGTCGCCCTGTCGTCCGGGCCGCTGACCCGTGAGGGCGAGAAACCGGCTCTCGCCCTCACGGGTCGCCCGCTCCGCCGGATCTCCGGCTGGGGCCTCAGTCCTGGAACAGGCGCGGGAGCAGATCGATCAACGCCTTCTGCCAGACGTCCCAGCTGTGCGGGCCGGGGATGATCGGAGCGAACTCGTGTTCGATCCCGCGGGTGTTCAGCGCGTTGACGAGGCTCAGCGTGTTCGGGTAGGTGAAGTCCTGGATGTCACCCGAGTAGATGCGCAGGAGCTTCGTGCCCTCGTTGATCGCCGCGGTGTTCGCGCTCGCCGGGGGGTTGGTGAACGCCGACATCGCACCGATGTAGGCGAACTCGCCCGGGAACGTGTACAGCGTGCTCAGTGCGGCCTGCGACCCCATCGAGAGGCCGGCGAGGGCGCGATCCTCGGGGTCGCCGCTGACGTTGTACTTCGCCTCCGCTGCAACGGTGATGCGCTGCGTGATCTCGTTGGGGAAGTTCACGCCGTTGCCGTTGGCCATGACGACCACCATCGGGACGATGTCGCCCTTGGCGTAGTGGTTGTCCAGGATCTGGGCGGCGAAGCCGACCTCGATCCAGTCGGTCCAGGTCTGCCCACCGCCGTGCTGGAGGTAGAACACCGGGTAGGCCTCTGCGCGGTCGGGGTCGTATCCCGGGGGCGTCCACACGTAGGCGGAGCGCGTCGGGTTGCCGTTCGCGGAGCTGGTGTACTCCATCACCTCGACCTTGCCGCGCGCCTCGGCGGCCACCGGGGTGGTGTACTCGCCGCGGAGCGTGTCGTCACCCGGCACCTGGAAGGTGCTCCAGTTCGGCTCGGACAGGACGGTCGAGGGGTTGGTGGTGTCCTTGCGGTCCGAGCCCTCCACGACGAACTTGTAGTAGTACGAGCCCGAGTCGACCGGCATCGTCAGACGCCAGCGTCCATCGGCCTGCTTGGTCATCGGTGTGCGCGGCCAGCTGCCGGCGGGCCCGAAGTTGCCCCACACCGTCACATTGTTCGCGTCGGCGAACTCCGTGCCCGTCTCGAAGGTCACGACGCCGTTCTCGTCGATCCACGGCGTCGGGGTCGTGCCCGGCGTCGGAAGCGCGTGCGGCTCGAGTGCGAGGTGACCCTCGCTCGGTCCGGTGTCGGCCGCGTCACGGAAGAGCCGCTGCGCGAAGTCGTGCAGGTTCTTCTGCCACGAGTCCCACGTGCCGCCCGTCTCGGGGTCGGAGCCATCGGACTGGAACTCGACACCCGCCCGAGTGAGCTTGTCGGCGAGGTCGACCGTCGGGTTGTAGCTCGGGTCGGTCACGTTGCCGACATAGAGACGGATGACGTCGGTCGCCCTGTTGATCTGCTTCGCCTTGCCGTTGCTGATCTTCCCGCTGCCGTTGCCGAGGTCGCCCTCGGGGTCGCTCGAGAACGCGCCGACGTTCGCGAACTCGCCGGTCGCGCTCACGAGGAGGCTGAGAGCCTGCGAGGCTCCTCGGCCGATTCCGGCGATCGCCCGGTCGTCACCGTCGCTGGAGACGTTGAAGGCATGCTCCGTGGCCGGGAGGAGGCTCTTGACGACCTCACCGCGGATCTCGTCCGACTCGCCGTCGCCCATCACGACGACCATCGGCTCGGCGTCTCCGGCGATCGTCAGATTGTCGAGGATCTGCTTCAGCCGCCCGAGCTCCACCCACTCGCGATAGCTCTGGCCTTCGTCCTGCAGGAGATAGAGCACCGGGTAGGTCGCGGCACGGTCCTCGTCGTAGCCGGGTGGGGTCCACACCAGCGCCGAGCGTTCCGCGCCGGTGACCTTGCTCGTGTAGGTGAGCGGCTCGAGGGCGCCTCCGTCAGGCGCGTCGGCGAGCCACTCGGCGCCCGGACCGTCGACGAACAGAGTGTTCCACGCGGGCTTGGAGGTCACCTCCTGCGGAGAGGCGGGATTGCGGAACGGGATCGCATCCTGATTCCAGGCCGGGCGAGCCGAGTACTGGTAGTAGTACAGACCGGGCTCGAGCGGGCCGAGCGTGGATGTCCAGTTGCCCCCGCTGGCGCCCATGTTGAGCGTCGTCCAGGTCTTTCCCGGCGCGAAGTTGCCCTCCACCGCGACCACGGAGCCCGCGATGCCCGTCGCGGGCTGGATCGCCGAGTTCGGCACCGTGAACCGGTAGACGTCGCTGACGGCGTTGTTCTGCACTTCTGAGACCCACGGGTCCTCTGCAGCCGAGGCCGGCTGCGCCGCGAGGAGTGTGGAGGCTCCCAACGCGGCCACAGCGGCGGTCGCTGCGAGTACCCGGCGGGAGCGCTTGTCCGTACCCCGTCCTCGATTTGTCGGCATCACCATCGATTTCCTTTCGTCGACCCCCCGCGCAGCGTCGCGCGAGAGCGTTGCACACCGGACGGCACGAACCTCCGGCAGCGCGGCGACAGGGATCCCGGTATCGAAATTACAACGTCGTAAACCGCGCTCCCGCTTATCGTGACCTCCCGGAGAAGGTCCCGTCAAGACAAAGTTCTAACGTTGTATATTCCGACGGGACTCGGCTCGGGGTGTCGCGACGCGCGCTTGCCGACGGGTCGGGCGCAATCCCCGCGAGTCGACGATCAGGGTCGCAGAAGCACCTTGCCGATTCGTCCGGCACTGAGGCTGGCAGCGACGGCATCCGAGATCTCGTCGAACGAATAGGTGCCGGATACGGGGAGTGTGAGCACTCCGGAGAGGACGTAGCCGATCAGCTGGGTGAAGAGTGCGGACCGCGTGGCGGCATCCATCTCGCGGCTCACCTTGCTGCCCCAGAACCCTTTCACGGTCACCTGCTTGAAGATGACGTCTCCCGACGGGATGGACATGACGGGGGACTGCATCGCGCCGAAGACGACGAGCGTGCCGTCCTCCGCGAGGAGCGACACCACGTCACCCGACGATGAGCCGCCGACGGAGTCGACGCCCGCGATGATCGGCGCGCCCCCGGTCAGGACGGCCACCTCCTCGCGCCAGTTCTCGGCATCCGTCGCGACGACCCGCTCGATGCCCTGCTCGCGAAGTTCCGCGACGCCGTCGGCGCGGCGGACGAGCCCGATCACGTTGAGTCCCCGCGCAGCGCCGATCTGCGCGACCATTCGGCCGACGGCGCCGTTCGCCGCGTTCTGGACGAGCCAGTCGCCCTCCTTCAGATCGAGGAAGTGCAGAAGGCTGACGGCGCTGAAGGGCATCGAGACGAGCTGCGCGGCCGCCTCGTCGTCGAGGCCGTCCGGCACGGGGACGAGCCCAGCGGCTCTCGCGATGAAGTATTCGGCCCACACGCCGAACGTGCCGCCCGTGGCGACGCGCTGGCCGACCGCGGGCGAAGTGACATCGGGCCCGACGGCGTCGACCACGCCGAGCGCCTCGGTTCCGGCTCGAGCCGGAAGCTCGGGCTTGTAGCCGTACGTGCCCCTCACCGTCCACAGATCGTGGTTGTGGATGGGACTGAGGATCGTCCGCACTCGCACCTCACCGGGACCGGGCTCGGGGAGAGGCACCTCCTCGACGGTGAGAACGGATGCGGGATCCCCGAAGACGGGGTGGACGAGTGCGCGCATTGCGGCGGATCCTTTCTCGAGCCCGCGCGAGCCGGCAGCTCGACCGGGCAGCATCGAGTACATCACGCCGGGCCTCCCCGTGCCGGCCTCCGGATAGCATTTGCGATCAGGCGACGATGATTCGCCGGCAGAGGGCCCCCGACCTTGCCGAGAGGTGACGACAGTGATCTCCACGTGGATTGCCGCCGCGGTGCTGATCATCGCGGCGATCGTCCTGCTCGCCGTTCGTCGCCGCGCTGAGCGCGACATCGCGGTGAGCGCCCGCGGCGCCGTCATCACGGGATCGACGCCGGTCGCCTCGACCGCGGCTCCCGATGCGGCGGCGGCACTCGCGTCCGCGGAGTCGGTGGGCAGCGCCATGATCCAGGCCGGATACACCGTCGAGACGGTGCAGGACGTGCTGCGCGACATCGCACATGTGAACGGGCTGCCCGAGAGCGAAGTCCTCGTCTTCCCCAACGCCGTGCTCGTGTCGGCGCGAGGCGCGGGGCAGCGCGAGACCGGCGCGGTCGCAGGCGCCGGCGGGCAGCTCCTGCTCTCCCAGATCGACGAGCTCCAGCGGACGGCCGATGCCGCGCGCACGGGGATCCTCGACCCGCGCTCGACGGTGGAGCGGGTGCAGCGCATCCGGCAGATCACGCCGAGCTACGGGCCCCTCCTGCGCGTGATCGCCTACGGCCTCCTCAGCGCGGCGCTCTCGGTTCTCCTGGGTGCCTCGTGGGCGGGAGTGTCGGTGTCCGCCGTGCTCGGCCTGGTCGTGGGTGGGGGGCTCCTCGTCAGCGAGCGGGTGCCGCGTCGGTATGGCGCGCTCATCACGGTCGCGATCGCCTTCCTCGTGGCCGTGGTGGTCTTCGCCCTCATCCGGCTCGGCTGGGGCTCCGGCATCCTGGGAGCCCTCCTCGGACCACTCGTCGTTCTCCTGCCCGGCGCGCTGCTGACCACCGCGGTGCTCGAGCTGTCGACGGGGCACATGCTCTCGGGGGCGGGGAGGGCCGCGGCGGGCGCCATGCAGCTCGTCCTCCTGGGCGCGGGGATCGTGACGGCCGGCACGGTGGTCGGGGTCCCGGACTTCGACTTCAGCCGCAACCCGGATCTCCTGGGGCCGATCGCGCAGTGGATCGCGGTCGCGGTGTTCGGCGTGGCGATCTGCGTGCATCGGTCTGCGCCGAGGCGAGCGATTCCCTGGATCCTGCTCGTCGTGTACGTGGCGTACGCGGCGCAGGTGCTCGCCGGGCTCGTGGTGGGCGGCATCCTCTCCGCCTTCGTCGGGGCGCTCGTCGTGACCCCGGTCACGGCGCTCGTCGCACGACAGCCGTCGGGCCCGGCGGCGCTCGTGAGCTTCACTCCCGCCTTCGCGCTGCTGGTTCCCGGCGCGCTCGGGCTCGTGAGCGTGGCCGACATGCTCGGCGGCGACTCCGCCGGGACGGCGTCGCTCGTCGCGACGCTCGCGACGATGGTCGCGATCGCCCTCGGCGTGCTCGCCGGGTCGAGTCTTTCCAACCGCATGCGCCGGCCCGCTCTCTGACGGGGGCGGCGGGGCGGCGGGGTCAGGCGGGGCCTCCGGTGGCGCGGTTCGGTGGGGCGGTTCGTGCCGGCTGCGGCGGCGGGGGCGGTGGGCGCGTACGCTCTCTGACCCGGGCGGGGGGTCGGTTCGGTGGCGCGCTCCGGCGGGGCGGTTGGCGCGGTTCTGGGCGGGCGGTGCGTTACCGGGTGTCCGCGGTGTTCGCTGGGTCGGGCGTTCTGCGCGCGGGGTCGGTGGCGCTGCGCGCTGCGAGTGCCGCCGCCCTCCGCAGGCCGCGCTGCGACGTGGGAAAGCGCTCGACCATGGCGCGGAGCTCGTCGGCTCCGACGTCCGCGCCGAACGGCTCGGTGCCGGGTTCGAGTGTGACGCCGTCGGCGAGGACGCCCACCCGCACCGGATCGAACCCGAGGTCGTCGACGATCCCGGCGACGACCTCGAGGTCGCCGGTGTGGTCCCCGGCGATCCCGATGGCCTTGCGGTGAGCCGTGCCGCGCGGACGCGATTCGTCGGCGAGGTCGGCGTAACCCATGTGGTTGAACGCCTTGACGATCCTCGACGCCGACAGGTGCTTCTGGACGATCTCGCTGCTCGAGGCGATCGGATCCCTGAACTCGGGGATCAGCCCGTCGGCCTCCCACCAGTAGTTCATCGCATCGATCACGGTCTTGCCCGCGAGCGGCTCGGCCGGGACCTCGCGGAACTTCGGGAGCGGCAGGGCGAGGATGACGACATCAGCCTGCTCTGCGGCTGCCACGCTCGTCATGGCCACCGCTCCCTGCCGGAGCGCGTCTTGGGGCAGGGCGATCCGTTTGGGCTCCCCGGACCCCGCAATGAGCACCGGATACCCCGCACCCGACGCCAGCTGCGCGAGCACCACACCGAGCCGGCCGGCACCGAGGATCCCGATCACGGGCTTGACTCCAGGCATCCGATCCGAGCTCCTCTCCCGCTCGCCGCGAGGGCCCCATGCCGAGCCCTCTCCTCACCATGATCGGCCACCGGCCGGCGTCGGCGGCCGGCCGCGTTCACAACTCCGGAGATTTGCGCGCCGACCTCGCCGAATCGGCCCGAAACGCCGCTGCGCGGCCCGGATCTCCGGAGTTATGAACACCGAGGCTCAGCCAGCGCGCCAGCCCCGGCCGCCCGCGTCCCCCGCCCGCACCACGGCCACGGCCACGGCCAGCACCCCCACGGCCGGGCCTGGCCGGGCGGCCGGCCTGTGGTCGAGGGGCGATCTCGTCCATAACTCCGGAGATTTGCGCGCCGATCTCGCCGAATCGGCCCGAAACGCCGTCCCGCGGCTCGGTTCTCCGGAGTTATGAACAACGAGGCTCAGCCACCGCCCCGCCCGCCGCCGGCGAGCACAGCCACGGCCCCGGCAAGCGTGGCCGCGCCCGAAGACCGCGCACGTCGTCGGCTAGCATTTCGGGATGGCGAACTCGGCCCCGATCGACGACGTGCCGATCGGCGGCGCGAGCATCCGCCTCGGGCAGTTCATGAAGTTCGCGGGGCTCCTCGACTCCGGCGGCGATGTCAAGGAGGCGATCATCGACGGTCTCGTGCTCGTCAACGGCGAGGTCGATCGTCGCCGCGGGCGCCAGCTGCAGGTTGGCGACGTCGTCAGCTTCGAGGGCCGCAGCGTCCGCGTCCGCCCCTGAGCCGTGCCACGGCCGCCCGGCCGATCAGGACTCCGAGGGCACCAGCGGCAGCTCGGGGCCGTAGTTCCACGACAGGATGGCGGGCTGCTCGCGGTAGAAGCTCAGCACCGACACGGATCCGGCGTTGAGAGTGATCTGCGCGCCGAAGCGCGGCGCAAGGCGCAGGAACACGGCCGTGAGGATGCGCAGGAAGTGTCCATGCGCGACCAGCGCGACATCGCCCACCGCCATCGCCGGCAGCACCCGCGTGAGCACCCGCGAGGCGCGGGCGGCGACCTCCTCGACCGTCTCGCCCGGCGTCGCGCCGCGGATCACGCCGTGCGTGAAGGCGCTCCAGTTGTAGCCCAGCTCCGCGCGGATCTCGCGCGTCGTGCGGCCCTCATACCCGCCGTAGTCCCACTCCACGAGGAGCGGGTCGACCTCGGCATCCAGCCCCGCCAGCTCGGCGGTGCGCTTCGCGCGCTCCAGCGGCGAGGTCAGGATGAGCGCGAAGTCGTACCCGGTGACGAGTTCGCCGGCGGCGCGGGCAAGATCCTCACCGCGAGGCGTGAGCGGGATGTCGGTGAGCCCGGTGTGCTTGCCCTGCTTCGACCACTCCGTCTCGCCGTGGCGCAACAGCACGAGCTTTCCGGGAGGGGTGTCGGGCGCGGGGTGCTCGGGCAGCGGATCGTTGATGGCCACATCGCAACCGTAGTCTCGACGCGGCCACCGGGGTCGTGACGCCGCGGCGATGAATCTCACGGGAGTCGGCGGGTCGTGGCATCCTTCGCTCATGGCCCTCTCGCGGATCAGCGTCGTCATCCCTCCCATGGGCCGGTGGAGCGAGCAGTCGCCCTGGTACCGGTGGGCCGAGGACGTCGGCTACGACGTCGCCTACACCTACGACCACCTGACCCACGCGACCGCCGTCGACCTGTGGCTGGGCGAGGCGTTCACGACCCTGACGGCCGCGGCGGCGTGCACCGAGCGCATCAAGCTGGGCACGCTCGTCGCTTCGGCGGTCTTTCGACGGCCCGTCGCGCTGGCTCGCGTGGCGATGACGGTTCAGGATGCCTCGTCCGGCCGTCTCGTGCTGGGGATCGGTCTCGGGGCGCCCGACTGCGAAGTGGCCGACCGTGGCGAGAAGAGCCCGATGAAGGCGATGTCCGACCGGTTCGGCGATGTCGTGCGCGGATACCTGGCCGCCATCGACGGCGCGACCGAGTGGCACGGGGCGACGATGTCGTTCTCGGGGCTCCGGTCGACGGCCCGGCCGGAGGGTGTCGCGCCGCCCGAGCTGCTCCTGGCCGCGCACGGCCCGCGCGCGCTCGCGCTCGCCGCGGAGGTCGCCGAGACGTGGAACACCTACGGCGGCCCGGGCTCGACGCAGCTCGAAGCCGCCGACTTCTGGAGCCTGCTCGCCGCGCAGGCTGAGGGCTTCGACGCGCGCTGCGCGGAGATCGGGCGCGATCCGTCGACGGTGCGGCGCTCGGTGCTGCTGGGCTTCGGCCGGGTGCGCCCGACGAGCAGTGTCGGGGCGTTCCAGGATGCCGCGGCCCGCGCTGAAGACCTGGGCTTCGACGAGCTCGTGGTGTACGGGCCGGCTTCCTCGGCCGGGCTCGGATCCGACCCCGTCGTGCACGAGCAGGCGCTCGCCCGGCTCCGCTGAGAACGGCCGGGATAGCGCGCCGGCCGGCCGGAGCTCTCCGCCGGCTGCGGTCACGCGGCGAGACCCGCCCGGGTCTGCCTCAGGCCTGGTGCCCGCTGTGGTCCTCGACGTCGGGCTCGGCGCGCAGCCGGTCGGCGATCTCCTCCTCGGGGCGCGGCGCGATGGTCTCGTCCTCCTCGATCTCGGGGACGCTCACTTCGCCGTCGGCCGGGACGTGGTGCTCCTGGGGGTGGTCGCTGTGCTTGCGGTGGTCGTGGTCGTCCGGCGACATCCGGGGCTCCTCTCGTCGGGGTCACTCACAACGTAGCCCGGCTGAGAGTTCGCCGAGGCGTTGGTCACGGGTTGGTATCGACGACCCGGCGTCCACCTCGGCAACGGACACTGGACGCATGTGGTGGAGATTCTTCAAGGCGGTCAGAACCCGTGAGCACCACGTCGCTCCGACGACGTGGGTCGCTGCGATCGCGGCCGTCGTCTACACGGTCGCGCCGATCGATCTCATCCCCGAGATCGTCCTCGGCCCTCTCGGCCTGACCGACGACATCGGCGTCTGGGGCATCCTCGCCGTGCTCGTGGCCCGTGAGCACCGGCGCTGGCAGGCGGGCGTGCGCGCCACGGCGACGGTTCCGCGTCTCCAGGGCTGACGGCTGTCGGCGGGCACGGGTAGCGTGCCTGCATGCCCATCAAGCTGGAGAACGTCGGCATCGCCGTCCGTGACCTCGAGGAGACCATCGCGTTCTTCACGGATCTCGGGCTCACGGTCCTCGGTCGCGACGAGGTCAGCGGCGAGTGGGCCGACATCGCGGTCGACCTCGACGGCAATCACGCCAAGATCGCCGTGCTGCAGACGCCCGACGGTCACGGCCAGCTCGAGCTCTTCGAGTACATCCACCCCGACGCGATCGAGACCGAGCCGACTCGCCCCAACGAGATCGGCATGCACCGCGTCGCCTTCTCGGTCGACGACATCGAGGAGTCGCTCGCGGTCGCCGCGCGTCACGGGTGCCGTCCGCTCCGCGGTGTCGCGAACTACCGCGACATCTACAAGCTCTCGTACATCCGCGGGCCGAGCGGCATCATCGTGATGCTCGCCGAAGAGCTCCAGAAGAGCTGACCCGGGTGTCATCCCTTCCGGTCGGTTGCGACACCCTGATGACGATCGACTCGGCGGCGAATCGACAGCCCCGGCCGAAACCAGTCAGCCGAGCTCGTCGAGCATGCGCCGCTGCTCTGCCGTGAGACCGTCGTGCAGCTCTGCGCGGGCTGCACGGGTGTCGGCCGACGGGGGAGCGGGTGGGGACGCGGCATCCGTCCTCTTCCCGCCGATGCCCGCTGACGCGCGGTCGTACAGGTCGCCGGCCCGCGCCTCGAGCCGGTCATCGATCGCGGCGTAGATCCCCCACGCGATGGCGAGGAGGATCGGCGGCAGGAGGTACCCGAGCAGGAAGTGCCGCACGTGCACGCCCGAGAGCATGACGACGAGGATCCACACGACGAGCTCGACGACGAAGACGAGCCCCGCGCGGACGAGCCACTCGCCGGCCTTCGTGCGCTGCGCCGCAGACTTCGCGGCCATGCTCGCGAACCACTTCTGGATGAGCGGCTTGACCCACAGGCCCGCGGCGGTGAGGATCACGCTCGCCCAGATCACGCCCCAGCCGACCGACACGCCTGCCACGAGGAGGTCGATCAGCAGCAGCACCGCGAGGTTGAACACGTAAAGCGTCGCGAATCGGACGACCCACTTCTTCATGCGTCCAGGGTCGCACGCCGGGCGGGGTCGGGCCAGCCGGGTGGGCGGTGCGGCCGCGCGGGCCACGTGGCGCGGGTGGTGCGGAGGAGTCGTCAGGCTGCGACTCCGGCCGCTTCACGGGAGCGGGTGACGGATGCCGAGGCATCCCGTCGCCCCTGCTTCGCCGTCTCGGCGACCCTCGCCTGGTGTGGCCGGTCGTGTTGCCGCTCGGTCAGGTGATCGAGACGAGCCGGTGCAGGTCGTCGGCGGGCAGGTCGTCGACGACCGCCGAGACGGTCATGCCGACGACGTCGGCCCGGCCCGACATCACGTTGAGGAACGCGGTGTCGGCGGCATCGCGTCCCGTCGCGATGCGCACGAGGCTTCCGCGAGGGGCCAGCGTCGTCGCATCGACGGCGCACCAGCGACCATCGACCCAGGCCTCGGCGACGGCGTGGAAGTCCATCGGAGACAGGCCCGGCGCGTAGACGGCCGCGAGGCGGGCCGGGATGCCGAGCGCTCGCAGCAGCGCGACAGAGAGGTGGGCGTAGTCGCGGCAGACGCCCTGGCGTGCGAGAAGCGTGCGCAGGGCGCCGTCGGTCGGCAGCGAGGATCCGGAAACATAGGCAAGTCGCGTCCCGACCCACGACGACACCGCCGCGAGGATCTCGGCCGGGCGGGTGATGCCGCCGAACTCCGCCGCCGCCGTCGGCAGGAGCGAGTCGGACTCGGCGTAGCGACTGGGCCGCGTGTAGACGAGCAGGTCGGTCTCGCTCGCTGGTGCCGGCGCGGCCCGGCCGTCGATCGACGCCGTGTACTCGACGACGATCTCTCCCGTTCCGGACGTGAGGCGGTGCAGACGCGTGCCGTGGGCGTCGGGCAGCTCCCGGTGCTCCACCGGCCGGCCGTCGAGCGACGCCGTGAAACTCTCGTCGGCGCGGTAGCCGGCGGCCACAGCGATCGCGAAGACGAGGTCAGCAGGCTCGGCGACGTTCAGGACGATGCGGGCGGAGACATCCCTCTTCATGCCCCAACCTTTCCAGACCACGCCCGCCCCGAGCCGCCCTTGACAGTGCCGGGCGTGCATAACTCCGGAGTTTTGGGCCGTGCGGCGGCCTTCCGGGCGGATTCGGCCGGGTTGAGGCGCGAATCTCCGGAGTTGTGAACACGGCGGGCCCCTCCCCGCACTCCGCACCCCGGCCAGACGGCGACGCCGGCCAGACGGCGACGCCGGCCAGACGGCGACGCCGGCCATACGGCGACCCCGGCAGCCGCCGGCCGACGCTGGCTGCCCCACGTCAGTACGAGGCGCGCCCCCCGCCCGCTGCGCCGTCGCCCGGGATGAACCGGGAGGCGAGGCCCTCCGAGCCCCGCGCGAGGAGCGCCACGTCGGCGCCGACGAGGATGAAGTCCGCACCCGCCTCGAGGTATCCATCGGCGACGGCCGGGTCGAAGGCGTTGACCCCGACGGGCTTGCCCGCGGCCTTGACCGCGTCGAAGGTGCGCCGGACCGCCGCGACCACGTCCGGATGCGTCTGCGCGCCGAGCACGCCCATCGAAGCCGCGAGGTCGCTCGGCCCCACGAAGACGCCGTCGACGCCGTCGACTGCGGCGATCTCCGTCGCCGCCTCGACGCCGGCCGCCGTCTCGATCTGCACGAAGAGCGAGACGTGCGCATCGGCCTCGCCGAGATAGGCGTCGACGCGGTTCCAGCGCGCGCTGCGGGCGAGCGCCGAGCCGACGCCACGGGTTCCGCGCGGGGGATACCGCACCGCCTCCACGGCAGCCCGCGCCTCGTCGGCCGAGGAGATCATCGGCACGAGGATGCTCTGCGCCCCGAGGTCCAGCACCTGCTTGATCGTCACGACGTCGCCGATCGGCACGCGCACGACGGGCGTGACGGGGTAGCCCGACACGGCATGCAGCTGCGCGAGCACCGACTCGAGGCCGTTGGGGGCGTGCTCCATGTCGATGAGCAACCAGTCCAGGCCCGCGCCCGCGCAGATCTCCGCGACGAGCGGGCTGCCCGTGCACACCCACATCCCCGCGAGGGGACGGGATGCCTCGGCCAGCGCCTCGCGGAACGTCGGCCTCAGACGAAGCGGCATTCGATCACTCCCATCGGTCCGTAATCGGCGCGGACGCTGTCGCCCGCCGACACCCACATGGGGCGCGTGAACGACCCTGCCAGGATGATCTCGCCGGCCTCGAGACGCGCGCCGTGCTGGTGGAACTTGTTCGCGAGCCACGCGACGCCGGTCGCGGGGTGACCCAGCACGCCGGCGGCGACACCCGTCTCCTCGATCTCACCGTTCTTCGAGAGCAGGGCCGGCACCCACCGCAGATCGATCTCGTCGGGGCGCTTGCGCACCGAGCCGAGCACCATCGCGCCGTACGCCGCGTTGTCGCTGATCGTGTCGACGATGGTGCGCCCCTCGAGCTCGATGTGCGAATTGAGCACCTCGAGGGCAGGGACGGCGTAGTCGATGGCCGCCATGGCGTCCTCGAGCGTGCAGTCGGGCCCCTCCAGCGGTCGGGCGAGCACGAAGGCGAGCTCGACCTCGATCCGCACGTTCGAGAAGTGCGCCACGGGGATGTCGGCTCCGGACTCGTATACCGTGTCGTCGAACATCACCCCGTAGTCGGGCTCGGTGATCCCGGTCGCCTGCTGCATGGCCTTGCTCGTGAGGCCGATCTTGCGGCCGACGATCGTGCGGCCGGCCGCGAGGTTCTTGTCGCGCCAGACGCCCTGGATCGCATACGAGTCCTCGACCGTCGCGTCGGGGTACCGCGCCGTGATCCGCGGGATCACGCCGTGCGTGCGATCGGCCTCAGCGAGTTCCTCGGCGATCTGCGCGACCTGGTCGGCTGACAGGTTCACAGCTGCGCGCCGAGCTTGTACTCGCCCTGCTTCCAGCTCGGGAGATCGTCGGCCTCGTCGCCGGGCCGCGTGTACGAGAAGCCGTCGGCGCCGATCGTGACGGCCATCTCCGACGTGTCGGTGCGGGCGACGACGGGCTGCGGATTGCCGTCGAGGTCGAGGACGAGGGATGCCTCGGTGTACCACGACGGGACGACCGGGTTGCCCCACCAGTCGCGGCGCTGGTTGTCGTGGACGTCCCAGGTCACGACCGGGTTGTCGGGGTCGCCCGTGTAGTAGTCCTGCGTGTAGATCTCGACGCGGTGCCCGTCGGGGTCGCGGAGGTAGAGGTAGAACGCGTTCGAGACGCCGTGGCGGCCGGGGCCGCGCTCGATCGCGTCGGAACGGCGGAGGGCGCCGAGCTTGTCGCAGATCGCGAGGATGTTGTGCTTCTCGTGCGTCGCGAAGGCGACGTGGTGCATGCGCGGTCCGTCGCCGCCGGTCATCGCGGTGTCGTGCACGGTGGGCTTGCGGCGCATCCACGCGGCGTAGACCGTGCCCTCCTCGTCCTGGATGTCCTCGGTCACTCGGAAGCCGAGCGACTGCATGAAGTTGACGGCGCGGGGGACGTCGGGGGTGACCTGGTTGAAGTGGTCGAGGCGCACGAGCTCGCCCGGGGTGTGCAGGTCGTACCGCCACGACAGGCGCTCGACGTGCTCGGTCTGGAAGAAGAACTCGTACGGGAAGCCGAGCGGATCGATGACGCGCACGGAGTCGCCGATGCCCTTCGTGAAGCCTTCCGGGCGGCGCTCGATGCGGCATCCGAGTTCCTCGTAGAAGGCGACCGCCTTGTCGAGGTCTTCCGGTGTGCGCACGCGGTACGAGAAGGCGGCGACCGCCGCGACGGGGCCCTGGCGCAGCACGAGGTTGTGGTGGATGAACTCCTCCGTCGAGCGGAGGTAGATCGCCTCCTCGTCCTCCTCGGTCACGTACAGCCCGAGCACGTCGACGTAGAAGACGCGGGAGGCGGCCAGGTCGGTGACGACGAGTTCCATGTAGGCGCACCGCAGGATGTCGGGGGCCGGGCTCGAAGGCGTCGGGACGGGGTTGTCGGAGTGGATCGGGGCCTCCTGCGAGACGAAGAAGCCGGAGGAGGTGAGGGTCTTGTCGGTCATGTCAGCGTCCTTGCTTGCGGAAAAAGTGGTCAGCCGGAAACGGGTCAGCGGGGCCGGGTCGGCAGGTCAGCGGGGGTCGGGGTCGTCGAGATCGGTGGCTTCCTCGTGGACGGCCTTGCCGAACGTGGGATTGTGCACCTCGCCGAGCGTGATGTGCACGGCCTGCTGGTCGGTGTAGAAGTCGATCGAGCGGTAGCCGCCCTCGTGCCCGAGGCCCGAGGCCTTCACGCCGCCGAACGGGGTGCGGAGGTCCCGCACGTTGTTGGAGTTGAGCCACACCATCCCGGCCTCGACGGCTTGCGAGAAGTTGTGTGCGCGCTTGAGGTCGCTCGTCCAGATGTAGGCGGCGAGCCCGTACTTCACGCCGTTGGCGAGGGCCAGCGCCTCCTCGTCGGTGTCG
Organism: Microbacterium sp. F51-2R; assembly: GCF_052180235.1. Classification (GTDB taxonomy): domain Bacteria; phylum Actinomycetota; class Actinomycetes; order Actinomycetales; family Microbacteriaceae; genus Microbacterium. The sequence goes on from NZ_CP197470.1 coordinate 3,225,021, forward strand.
AACGGCGTGATCGCCACGACAGGTCCGAAGATCTCCTCCTGGAAGATCCGCGCGTCCGGCGCGACATCGGCGAAGACGGTGGGCTCGACGAAGTTGCCGGTGTCGAAGCCTTCGGGTCGGCCGCCGCCGGCGACCAGGCGCCCCTCGGACTTGCCGATCTCGATGTACGAGACGACCTTGTCGTAGTGCTCCGGGTGCACGAGCGCGCCCACCTCGGTCGCCGGGTCGTGGGGATAGCCGACCTTCACGCGCTTGGCCTGGGCGGCGTACTTCTCCACGAACTCGTCGTAGATCGAGCGCTCGACGAGGATCCGTGAGCCGGCGGTGCAGCGCTCGCCGTTGAGCGAGAAGACGCCGAAGATCGTGGCGTCGACGGCGGCGTCGAGATCGGCGTCGGCGAAGACGACAGCCGGCGACTTGCCCCCCAGCTCCATCGAGAGTCCCTTCAGGAACGGCGCCGCGTTGCCGAAGATGATCTGTCCCGTGCGGCTCTCGCCGGTGAACGAGATGAGCGGGACATCCGGATGCTTCACCAGGGCGTCGCCGGCATCCTCACCCAGTCCGTTCACGAGGTTGAAGACGCCCTGCGGGAGGCCCGCCTCCTCGAAGATCCCCGCCCACAGCGACGCCGACAGGGGCGTGAACTCAGCGGGCTTGAGGACCACGGTGTTGCCCGTCGCGAGCGCGGGACCGAGCTTCCACGACTCGAGCATGAACGGCGTGTTCCACGGCGTGATGAGGCCGGCCACGCCGATCGGCTTGCGGTTGACGTAGTTTATCTGGCGGCCCGGCACCTTGTAGGTGTCGTCGGCCTGGGCGACGATCAGGTCGGCGAAGAAGCGGAAGTTCTCGGCGGCGCGGCGCGCCTGGCCGAGCGCCTGCGCGATGGGCAGCCCCGAGTCGAAGCTCTCGAGCTCGGCCAGTCGGGCGTCGCGCGACTCCACGATGTCGGCGATGCGGTGGAGGATCCGCGAGCGCTCGCGCGGCAGCATCCTGGGCCACGGTCCCTCGGTGAAGGCACGGCGCGCGGCCGCGACGGCGCGGTCGATGTCGGCCTTCTTGCCGGCGGCGGCCTGCACGTACACCTCGTTCGACACGGGGTCGAGCACGTCGAACGTGTCGCCGTCGGCCGAATCGACGAACTCGCCGTCGATGTAGTGCTGGATGCGGGTCGGCAGGTCGTCGGGCACGTGGCGCTGTGCCGTGAGCGTTGTCGTGTCGGTCATGGGGTTCCTCCGTCGATGGTGGGAAGTGGGGAAGTCGTCAGCGGGCGAGCGAGCTCGCATGCCCCGCGATGGTCTCGGGATGCCGCGCCGCGAGGAAGGCGTTCATCGTGCGCCAGCGGTGGTTGCGGGCGGCGAGCTCGATCTCGAGGGGCTCGGCGCCCGCGCGGATGAGATCGAGGATCTCGGCGTGCTCCTCGACCGAATGGTGCGCGCGTCCGGGGACGAACGCGAACGTCGTGTCGCGCAGGCCCGACAGGCGGGCCCAGCCGCGGTGCACGAGATCGAGGATGAGGGGGTTCGGGCACGGCTCGAAGAGCACCGAGTGGAACTGCTGATTGAGCTGCGTGAACACGTGCGGGTCGAAGTCGTCGAGCAGGCGCTGCATGCGCGCGTTCACATCGGCCGCGCGCTCGATGTCGTCGGCGCCCAGCAGCGGCGCCGACAGCGCGGTCGCGCAGCCTTCGACGAGGCCCAGGGCCTGCATCGCGTCGACGTACTCGGACTCGTCGACGAGCGTGACGCGCGCGCCCACATTGCGCTCGAACGTCACGAGGCCTTCGGCTTCGAGCTGGCGCACGGCTTCGCGCACGGGCACGACGCTCATGTCGAGCTGCTGGGCGATCGTGCCGAGCACGAGCCGGTAGCCGGGCGTGTACTCGTGCCGCGCGATGCGCTCCTTGATCCACTGGTAGGCGCGCTGCGACTTGCTGAGCGTCTCGATCGTCATCCTTCGCCCCTTTCGGCCTCATAGCGCGCGCGCCACTGGGCGTTCATGGGGAAGAGCCCGTCGACGGGATGCCCCTGCGCGACCTGCCGCGCGATCCAGGCGTCCTCCTCCTCCTGGGCGAGGGCCGCGTCGACGACCTCCTCGGCGAGGGCGGGCGGCACGACGATGACGCCGTCGGCGTCGCCGACGATGATGTCGCCCGGCTGCACGGTCGTGCCGCCGCATCCGATCGTCACGTCGAGGTCCCACGGGACGTGCTTGCGGCCGAGGACCGCGGGGTGCGAGCCGTTGTGGAAGACGGGGATGCCGACGGATGCCACGGCCTCGGCATCGCGGACACCGCCGTCGGTGACGATCCCGGCGGCGCGGCGCGCGTGGGCGCGGATCGCGAGGATGTCGCCGAGCGTGCCCGAGCCGGCCTCGCCGCGCGCCTCGATGACGATGACCTCGCCCTCGCCGACCGCGTCGAACGCGCGCTTCTGCGCGTTGTAGCCGCCGCCGTGCGACACGAAGAGGTCTTCGCGGTTCGGCACGAACCGGAGGGTCTTGGCGGTGCCGACGATCTTCGTGCCCGGCGTGAGTGCGCGCACGCCGTCGATCGTGACGTTGTTGAGGCCGCGCTTGCGCAGCTGCTGCGAGAGCCCCGCGACGGGCGTGCGCTCGAGCTTCGCCCGCAGCTCGGGGGAGAGGGCGGGCGAGGCAGAGGCGTCGGCCTTCGGAGTCTCGGCGACCTGAGCCTCGGCACCCTCGGCGTCCGGCAGTCCGGCGGCCTCCCGCGAGCCCCACGCCTCGGCGCGCTGCACGTCGTCGACCGACGGCAGCGACCCGACGGAGGCGTCGAACGAGACGTCGGGGCCGCGCACGACCTTCGTCACGAGTCGGCCCGACGTCGCGCCGCCGGGCACGTCGACCTCGACCTCGACGACGTCGCCGGGCTCGACGACGGACGACCCCGCGGGGGTCCCCGTGAGGATGACGTCGCCGGGCTCGAGCGTGAAGTGCTGGGAGAGGTCGGCGACGAACTGGGCGAGCGGGAAGATGAGGCCGGCCGTCGAGTCGTGCTGCACGAGGTCGCCGTTCACCCACGTGCGCAGCCGCAGGTCGCCCGGATCGATCGTGCGCGCGTCGATGAGCGACGGGCCGATCGGCGTGTAGCCGTCGCCGCCCTTCGAGCGCACGTTCGACCCCTTGTCGTTGGCGCGCAGGTCGTACAGGCCGAAGTCGTTGGCCGCCGTGACCCAGGCGACGTGGCGCCAGGCGTCGGCGAGCGGCACACGGCGCGCGGGCTCGCCGATCACGAGCGCGATCTCGCCCTCGAAGGCGAGGAGCTCGGTGCCGGCGGGGCGTTCGACGGTGCTGCCGGATGCCGCGACCGAGCTCGCCGGCTTGAAGAAGTACGAGGGGTCGGCGGGGCGACGCCCGCGCTGATCGGCGCGCGAGGCGTAGCTGAGGTGCACGGCGATGATCTTGCCGGGGCGGCCCGGGAGTCCCGAGAACCGGGGGTCCGAGGCATCCGTCTGATGGGTCATGAGCTCCCTCGCTCTTGCGTCGTATCCGAAATCGTATATCATCGGTCTCGATCGGGCAAGCTCCGATCGAACCCCGGACAAAGACGCCGAACCGACGAGGGAGTCAATGAAATGAGCATGCAAGACCGAAGGTCCGCCCCCCAGGGATTCACCCCCACGGGCACCATCGCAACACCGGCAGACCGCCGGAGGGTCGTCTTCGCGACCGTCGTCGGAACCACCGTCGAGTGGTACGACTTCTTCATCTACGCCACCGCCGTGGGTCTCGTGTTCGGCCAGCTCTTCTTCGCGCCCCTCGGCGCGAACAGCCTGCTCATCGGATTCGCGACCGTCGGCATCAGCTTCCTGTTCCGTCCGCTGGGCGCCTTCCTCGCGGGGCACTTCGGCGACAAGTACGGACGCAAGGTCGTGCTGATGTGGACGCTCGTGCTCATGGGCGTCTCGACGGCGCTCATCGGCCTCCTGCCCACCTACGAGGCGATCGGCATCGCCGCGCCGATCCTCCTCGTGCTGCTGCGCATCCTCCAGGGTCTGTCGGCCGGCGGCGAGTGGGGCGGCGCGGTGCTGATGGCCGTCGAGCACGCCCCCAAGACGCGCCGCGGCGCATTCGGAGCCTCCCCGCAGATCGGCGTTCCGCTCGGCCTGCTCCTGGCCTCGGGAGTCATGGCGCTCATGGCCATGATCGCCCCCGGCGACGCCTTCCTCGCGTGGGGATGGCGCGTGCCCTTCCTCCTGAGCGTCGTGCTGATCCTCGTGGGCTGGTACGTCCGCCGTCGCGTCGAGGAGAGCCCCGTGTTCGTCGAGCTCGCCGAGCGCAAGGAGAAGGCGCGCACGCCCATCGTGCAGCTGTTCCGCAAGCACGCCCTGCTCGTCCTCATCGCGGCCCTCGTCTTCGCCGGCAACAACGCCGTCGGCTACATGACCACGGGCGGCTACATCCAGAACTACGCCACCAACCCCGACGGCCCGCTCGCCCTCGACCGCACCCCCGTGCTCTGGGCCGTCGCGGCCTCGGCGGTGACCTGGCTGCTCTCGACCTTCGCCGCGGGTGTGATCTCGGACCGGCTCGGCCGCCGCACGACCTACATCTTCGGGTGGATACTGCAGCTCATCGGCGTCTTCGCCCTGTTCCCCCTCGTCAACACGGGCGACATCTGGCTGATGTTCCTTGGCCTTGCGATCCTGACGGTGGGCCTCGGCTTCACGTACGGCCCGCAGGCGGCGCTCTACTCCGAGCTGTTCCCGGCCTCGATCCGCTTCTCGGGCGTCTCGATCTCGTACGCGATCGGCGCGATCCTGGGCGGCGCGTTCGCCCCGACCATCGCGACGGCGCTCGTGCAGGCGACGGGCTCGACCGTCTCGGTCACGTGGTACCTCGCGGGCATGACGCTCGTCGGACTCGTCGCCACGCTCCTCCTGCGCGACCGGTCGGGAATCCCGCTCGGCCCCGACCACGAGGCCGAGCAGTCGGTGAGCCCGATCTACGGCGTGGCCAAGGCCTGACCCGTTCGGCGCGGCCGTCGGTGGCCGCGAAACAAGGGATCCTCGTCGAGCCAGGGGAAATCACCCCCGGTTTCGACGAGGATCCCTTGTTTCGAGGCGAGGGGTGCAGCGAGGCGGCGGGCCGGGTCAGGAGTTCACGCGGATGATCTCGCGCTGGTAGGGCGCGATGACCGACGTCGAGACGCGGCAGTCGAGGAGCAGGAAGGGGCGGGATGCCGGGGCCTGCGCCGCCCAGGACGCGAGGCGGTCCAGATCGGCGAGGGAGCGCACCACGACACCCTCGGCGCCGACCGCCTGGGCGAGCCCGGCGAAGTCGACCTCGGGGATGAGCATGGGCTCCTCTGCGACGCCCTTCAGGCCGTAGAGGTTGACCTCGGCGCCGTACGCGCGGTCGTTCCACACGACGCAGAGACCGCGGCCGCCCGCGACCCGGACAGCCGACTCGAGGTCGGCGAGGGCCATGAGCCCCCCACCGTCGCCCGTCGTCAGCACGATGGTGGACTCCGGTTTGGCAAGGGTCGCGCCCGGCACCGACGGGAAGCCGAGGCCGATCGACTGATACGCCGTGCCGACCATGATCATCCGGTCGGGGGAGGCGACGGGCCAGTACATGTTGGCCCAGCCGATGAAGTGGCCCCCGTCCGAGACGACGACCCTGTCGGCCGGAAGCAGCTCCCCGATGCGCACGGCGACCGAGCGCGCGTCGAGCCGCCCGTCGGGCGCGGTCCCGTCGCCCGCCTCGTGATCGCGGAGGCCGTCGAACGACACCGATTCGCGCCAGCCCGAGGGTGAGGCGCCGAGCGCACGCAGCTCCTCGAGGAGCGCGTCCGCGATCATCCGCGCGTCGCCGCGGAGGTACCCGCCGACGTGCGGGTGGGTCGCGGCGGGTGCCACGTCGACCTGCACGACGCGGGTTCCCGGTGAGAAGAGCTCGCCGAAGCGCATCGTGAACTGGTTGAGCGACGCGCCGAAGACGACAGCGACATCGGCCTCCCGCACGAGTTCCATGGCTGCCTCGGCTCCGAACCCGCCGGTGACGCCGAGGTCGAACTCGGGGCGGGGGAAGATCCCGCGTCCGAGGGCTGTCGACGCCGTGACGGCGCCCGTCGCGTCGGCGAGCTCGCCGAGCACGGCTCCCGCCCCCGAGACCCATGCCCCGCGGCCGGCGAGGAGGAACGGCCGCCGGGCACCCGCGAGCGCCCGAGCGAGCTCGCGCACGGCGGCGACGGCGAACGGCCCCGTCGCAGCGAGCGGGGCGGGAAGCGCCGGTGCGGGGGCCTCGGGCACGGGGCCCGCCTCACGCGTCGCGACGTCGTACGGGATGGCGAGCACCGTCGGCACGCGGTAGGTGAGGGCGTGCTCGATCGCGATCACGGTCGTGGCCGCGGCATCCGTCCGTCCCACCGTGTACGTGCGCGCGCCGACCGCCGACGCGAGCGCGATCTGGTCGACGTCCCACGGGCGCGGGCCCGACGTCGGCTCGTCGCCCACGACGAGCACGAGCGGCACGTGCGCCTGCACCGCCTCCGCGAGGGCCGTGAGCGTGTTGGTGAAGCCGGCGCCGTAGGTCGCCGTGGCGGCGGCGAGGCCACCGCCCGCGCGATAGTGCGCGTCGGCGGCGACGACGGCACCGGCCTCGTGGCGGACGGCGGTGTAGGTCGCCGAGGTCTGGCGTTCGAGGGCGTCGAGGAACCAGGCGTTGCCGTTGCCCATCACCCCGAAGACGTGGTCGACATGACGGGCGAGGGTGACGGCGACGTGCGCGGAGACGGTGGGCATGGGAACTCCCGGAGACAGAGGAACGGATGATGAGGCCGTATGTGTCTCGCGCGTCCTCCCACGACGGAGGCGGCTGCGTGCCCATTTTTCGAGCACCGGCGGGCGCTTCGTCGCCGGACACGTCGAGTATAGGCATCCGTGCCGCGGTCGGTGGTCTGCAGACGGTGCCTCAGCCGCCGATCGCCGCGGTGATCGCCGCCGCCGTGCTCGCCAGCCGCGCCGCGATCTCGGCGTCGGGGTGCGGGTCGGAGAGGTAGACCACCGCGATCGCGGCGCGCTCACCCTTCGGCAGTGCCAGCGGCACGGCGATCGAGCGGAGCCCCGCGATGACCTCGTCGTGGCTGGTCGCCCACTCGCGCTCCCGGGCCGTGCGCACGTCGGCGCGATGCGCGTCGTCGAGACCCGCCGGCCACGCCGACTCCGGCATGGTCGACAGGATCGCCTTGCCGGGGGCGCCGACCGTGACCGGATGCCGGGTTCCCGGCCGCTGGGCGACCGAGGCGATGCCGTGGCGCGGCTCGACGCTGGCGAGAGTGATGCACTCGTCGCGGTCGAGGATCGACAGGAAGCACGTCATCCCGAGCTCGTTGGCCGCCGCCGTCAGTTCGGGGAGCGCCTCGGCCTGGAGATCGTGCGCGACGCCGGCCGCGAGCGCCGCCATGCGCGAGCCCAGCGCGACCCGGCCGTTGCCGTCGCGCGTGACGAGGCCGTGGTCCTCGAGGGTGCGCAGGAGCCGATAGGCGATGGACCGGTGCACCCCGAGCCGCGCAGCCAGGTCGTCGATCGTGAGCGGATCGCGGGCGTCGGCGAGCACCTCGAGGATCCGGATGCCACGGCTCAGCGTCTGCGAGGCGGGCGCGCTCGCGCCATCGGCCCTTGTCATACGGCATCCTCTTCGTATACGATCTGTTCAATAGTAGAACGTTGCGTTCGAATATAGAACACGACGCGCGAACCAGCAAGTACCTCGACGCCGCTGTCCGAGGAAGGGATCGACGAAGATGCAGTTCCACCACCACGGGTACGTCTCGGGAGAGCCTCGGGTTCAGGATGCCGCGGGCACGGGCATCGACCGTCCCGCAGAGCTCCCCGACGAGATGGACGTGCTCATCGTCGGTTCCGGCCCCGCCGGCATGCTGCTGTCGGCGCAGCTGTCGCAGTTCCCCGACGTCGTCACACGCATCATCGAGCGTCGCGACGGCCGCCTCGTCCTCGGACAGGCCGACGGCATCCAGCCGCGCAGCGTCGAGACGTTCCAGGCCTTCGGGTTCGCGGAGCGCATCGTCGCCGAGGCCTACAACATCGCCTACATGAACTTCTGGGGCCCCGACCCCGAGAACCCCGGCAACATCGTGCGCACGGCGCGCACCGAGGACTACGCGTTCAAGATCAGCGAGTTCCCTCACCTCATCGTCAACCAGGCGCGCGTGCTCGACTACTTCGCCGAGGCCGCCGCGAACGGGCCGGGGCGCATCGTCCCCGACTACGGGATCGAGTTCGCCGGACTCACGCTGCACGAGGGCGAGGAGTATCCCGTCGAGGTGCGCGTGCGCTACTCGGCCGGCCCGCGGGCGGGTGAGCAACGCACCGTCCGCGCCAAGTACGTCGTCGGCTGCGACGGTGCCCGCAGCGGCGTGCGCGAGGCGATCGGCCGCAAGCACCTCGGCGGCATCTCGGCGCACGCGTGGGGCGTCATGGACGTCCTCGTGAACACCGACTTCCCCGATTGGCGCACCAAGTGCGCCATCAACGCCGAGGCGGGCAACATCCTCCACATCCCGCGCGAGGGCGGCTACCTGTCGCGGATGTACATCGACCTCGGCGCCGTCGCGGAGGACGACGACCACCGCGTGCGTCAGACCCCCGTCGAAGAGATCATCCGGCGGGCGAACGAGATCCTCCACCCGTACACGATCGACGTGAAGCAGGTGGCGTGGCACAGCGTCTACGAGGTCGGGCACCGGGTGACCGACAAGTTCGATGACGTCGACCCGGGGGAGGACCGCGCGCCCCGCGTCTTCCTCACCGGCGACGCGTGCCACACGCACAGCGCGAAGGCCGGCCAGGGCATGAACGTCTCGATGCAGGACGGCTTCAACCTGGGGTGGAAGCTCGGACACGTGCTGACCGGCCTCGCCCCGGCATCCCTCCTCGAGACCTATTCGGCCGAGCGCCAGCCCGTCGCACAGCAGCTCATCGACTTCGACCGCGAGTGGTCGTCGCTCATGGCGCGCAAGCCCGAAGAGATCAGTGATCCGCAGGAGCTCGCGACGTTCTACCTCGGCACCGCCGAGTTCCCGTCGGGCTTCATGACGCAGTACGGGCCGTCGCAGATCATGACGGATGCCTCGCACCAGGCCCTGGCCGCCCGGTTCCCCGTGGGAAAGCGGTTCAAATCCGCCGAGGTCACGCGCGTGTGCGACGGCAACGTCGTCCACCTCGGCCACCACGCCAAGGCGGACGGCCGGTGGCGCATCTATGCGTTCGCCGATGCGCCCGCGGCCGGGGAGCCCTCGGCGCTCGCCGAGTGGGCCGCGTGGCTCGCTGCGCCGGACTCGCCGCTCGCCCGGCACACGCCGGCGGGTGCCGACGCGGACGCCGTGTTCGACGTCAAGGCGATCTACCAGCAGTCCTTCGAAGACGTCGACATCGCGCACGTGCCCGCCGTCTTCTTCCCGACGTCGGGTCCGCTCGGGCTGACCGACTGGGAGAAGGTCTACGCCGCCGGCCCCGATGCCTGGCGGACGACCGACATCTTCGACGAGCGCGAGCTCTCGCGCGACGGCGTGGTCGTCGTCGTGCGTCCCGACCAGTACGTCGCGGCGGTCCTGCCGCTCTCGGCGACGGACGAGCTCGCGGACTTCTTCGCCGGCGCGTTCCTCGACCAGCGCGCCGCCGCCCTCGCCGCCGGCGCATCCCGCGCATCCTGAGCTGTCCGCGACGGTGATCCGGGCGCGGTGCGTGTACGCCGCGTCTATCGGCGCCGCCGTCGCCCGCGGGCAGAATGACCACGAACCACACTGAGCAGACCGGATGCCGCGGCTGCGGCATCCGACACCTCCGAGGGAGTCCCATGAGCGAGAACCGCGAGACCGAACTGCTGGCGAAGGTGCCGGACGGCCTCTTCATCGGCGGCGAATGGCTCGCCGCCGACGGCGGCAAGACGCTGAAGGTCTACGACCCGGCCACGGGCGACGTCGTCAAGGAGATCGCCAACGCGTCGCCCGGCGACGGGATGTCGGCCCTCGACGCGGCCGTCGAGGCCTTCCCCTCGTGGTCGCAGACGCCCGCGCGCGAGCGCGGCGAGCTGCTGCGCCGGGCGTTCGATCTGCTGCAGGAGCGCAAGGAGGAGTTCGCGCTCCTCATGACGATCGAGATGGGCAAGCCCCTCGCCGAGGCCCGCGGCGAGGTCGCCTACGGCGGGGAGTTCCTCCGCTGGTTCAGCGAGGAGGCCGCGCGCATCCAAGGGCGTTACGGCGCGAACCCCGAGGGCACGGGCCGCATGATCGTGTCGCAGCACGCCGTCGGGCCGTGCTTCCTCATCACGCCGTGGAACTTCCCGCTCGCGATGGCGACGCGCAAGATCGCGCCGGCGCTCGCCGCCGGGTGCACGGTGGTCATCAAGCCCGCCGAGCTGACGCCCCTGACGACGCTGTACTTCGCGAAGCTCCTCGAAGACGCGGGCCTGCCGAAGGGCGTCGTCAACGTCTTCACGACCTCGACATCGGGGGCGGTGTCGGAGCCCATCATCCGCGACCCCCGCCTGCGCAAGCTGTCGTTCACGGGATCGACCCCCGTCGGCGTGCGGCTCCTCGAGCAGGCCGCGGGCGGCATCCTTCGCACCTCCATGGAGCTCGGCGGCAACGCGCCCTTCGTCGTCATGGACGACGCCGATCTCGACAAGGCCGTCGACGGCGCGATGCTCGCGAAGTTCCGCAACATCGGCCAGGCCTGCACAGCGGCCAACCGCTTCATCGTGCACCGTTCTGTCGCCGACGAGTTCGCGCGCCGCGTCACCGAGAAGGTGCAGGCGTTCAAGATCGGCCGCGGCACCGAAGAGGGCGTGGCCATCGGACCCCTCATCGACGACCGCGCGGTCGCGAAGGCCTCCTCGCTCGTGCAGGACGCCGTCGAGCGCGGCGCCACCGTCACCACGGGCGGCAAGGCCGTCGACGGCCCCGGCACCTTCTACGAGCCCACGGTCGTCACCGATGTGCGGCCGGGCAGCGACATCCTTCAGGAGGAGATCTTCGGACCCGTTCTCGCGATCATCCCCTTCGACACGGAGGACGAGGCCGTCCGCATCGCGAACGACACCGAGTACGGCCTCGTCTCCTACGTCTTCACCGAGAACCTCGCCCGCGGCCAGCGGATGATCGAGCGCCTCGAGACCGGGATGATGGGCCTCAACGTCGGGGTCGTCTCCAACGCCGCGGCCCCGTTCGGCGGCTGGAAGTCGTCGGGCCTCGGCCGCGAGGGCGGCGCCGAGGGCATCCACGAGTACCTCCAGACGAAGTACACGCTGACGGCGAATCCCTTCGCCTGACCCGCTTTTCCTCTCCTCCTCGGGAAAGCGGGGCGGGTGAGTGTCGAAGGGGAGGGGGAAGATGGGGGGATGAGCGGGATGCTGCGCGAGGAGCGTCTGCGGTCGCATCGGCTGAGCGCGCCCGCCGCAAGCGTGGCGGCCGCGGCCGAGCACATGCTCGCGACACAGGCCCAGGAGTTCTGGGGCGGACGCTGGGCCCTCGCGTCGCGCACGCGCGGCGCCCCGCGCCTCAGCGACGTCGACGCCGCGTTCGACCGCGGCGAGGTCGTGCGCTCATGGACGATGCGCGGCACGATCCACGCCATCCCGCCGCGCGACCTGGCCTGGGTGCTCTCGCTCACAGCGGAACGCCAGGCGCGGTCGGCGGCACCGGTGCGCCGGGCGGAGGGCATCGACGACTCCGTGCTCGCTGGGGTCGAAGCGGCCACGCGCGCCGCCCTCACCGGCGGCAATCGCCTCACCCGCAAGCAGCTCGCCGAGGTGTGGGAGGCGGCGGGTCATTCCACGGCCAAGCAGCGCGGGTACCACCTGCTCGTGGCCATGTCGCTGCGAGGCGTCATCTGCCAGGGCCCCGTCGTGGCCCGCGAGGCCGGACCGTCGCGCGAGCAGTATCTCGTCCTCGCCGAGGAGTGGATCGGCGAGTCGGTGAGTCCCGCTGATCCGCTCGCCGAGATGTTCGCGCGATTCATCGCTTCGCACGGCCCGGCCGGCCCGCGCGACTTCTCGTGGTGGTCGGGTCTGCCGCTGCGAGATGCCCGGGAGGCGGCGGTCGCGGCATCCGATCGCCTCATCCAGATCGCCGAAGAGCCCGAACCGCTCTACGTCGCCGCGGGCGCGCGCCCTCGGCGGAGCGCCGCGGCGCCCGAAGTCCTCGCGCTCCCGCCCTTCGAGGAGTACTACCTCTCGTACGCCGACCGCACCGTGCCGTGCGCGCCGGAGTTCCTCGCGGCGATCGGCCCGAGCCTCAACGGCATCGTCCGGCCGATCCTCGTCGCGCGCGGCGAGATCGTCGGCGTGTGGACGCACTCCGTCGCGGTCGGCCGCCATGCCGACGACCCGGTGCCCGACCTCTTCGCGCCGGGCGCCGCGAGCGACGAAGAGGTCGGCGCAGCCCTCGACCGGTACCGCGCCTTCATCACCGGATGACTCCAACCCACGGGTGACGGATGCCGAGGCATCCGGTGTCCCTGCCCGCCGCGTGCCTGCCCGGGGCCGCCCGCGCCTCCGCTGAGCGGAGGGTCTCGCGGGAAGGGAGGGGGCTCTCCCCGCGTGTCGGCCCTCCGCCGCGGTGAGAACCTCCGCTCGATCAGCGGAGGCAGCGGCCAAGCGCCGGCCGGCGGGTGACGGATGCCGAGGCATCCGTCCCCGCTATCTCAGCCTGCCGCGTGCCGGTCGAGGAAGGAGTAGACCTCGTTGTCGTCGACGCCGGGGAAGGCGCCGCGGGGGAGCGGCGAGAACATCTGCATGTGCACGCGGGCGCTCGGCCAGGCCTTGCCGCCCCAGCGCTCGGCGACGTCGGACGACGGGCGACGGCAGCACGATTCGTCGGGGCAGCGCGAGACGTCGCGCTTGTGCGTCTCGCGGCCGCGGAACCACTTCGCATCGTCGAACGGCACGCCCACGGTGATGGAGAACTCGCCCGCCGAGGTGGTGCCCGTCTGCGTCGAGCACCAGAAGGTGCCCGCGGGGGTGTCGGTGTACTGGTAGTGCTCGGTCGTGCGGTTCTGCTCCTCGAAGGCCGACCGCGCGAGGAAGCGCCGGCAGACGATCTGCCCCTCGACCGACCCCGTGACATCCATCGGCAGCGGAAGGTCGTCGTTCTCGTACACGCGCGAGATCGCGCCCGATCCGTCGACGCGCAGGAAGTGCAGCGGAATGCCGAGGTGCTTCGTCAGGAGGTTGGTCATGCGCATGCCCGCCGCTTCGTGCGTCACGCCGAAGGCATCGCGGAAGTCCTCGACCGCGAGGTTGCGGTCTTTCTTCGCCTGCTGGAGGAAGGCGACCGAGTTCGTCTCGGGCATGAGGCAGCACGCGGCGTAGTAGTTGATCTCGAGGCGCTGCTGCAGGAAGTCGGCGTAGTCGGTGGGCGGCTTGTGCCCGAGCAGGCGGTGGGCCATCGCCTGCAGCGCCATCGACCGCAGGCCGTGCCCGCCGGGGATCGAGGCCGGAGGAAGGTAGATCCGGCCGTTCTCGAGGTCGGTCACCGACCGCGCCGAGTGGGGCAGGTCGTTGACGTAGATCAGCTCGAACCCGAGCTGATCGGCCATGATGCTGACCGTGCGGTGGGTGAGGGCGCCTGTCACGTGCCCGGCCGCCTTCAGCTGCTTCTCGGCGAGCTTCTCGATGTCGGGCAGGTAGTTGTCGTGCGCACGCATGCGCAGCCGCAGGTCGGTGTTGGCGCGACGAGCCTCCTCGGGCGTCGCGATGGCCTCGCGCTCGCGGCGCTGCAGCTCGCGGTGGAGTCCGAGGATCGACTCGAGCGTCTCGTCGCTCATGCTCTTGGTCACCTTGACCGGGGCGATGCCGAGCTGACGGAACACAGGGCTCGACTGCGCGCGGTCCAGCTCGATCTCGAGCGCCGCGCGCCGGTTCGGGGGCTCGGTCGACAGCAGCTCGCCGACCTCGACACCCGTCGCCTCGGCGATCGCCTGCAGAAGCGAGAGCTTGGGCTCGCGCTTGCCGTTCTCGATGAGGCTCAGCTGGCTGCCCGCGACGCCGACCTTCTCACCGAGTTCGTCGAGGGTGAACCCGTGCGAGACGCGCTGATGACGGATGCGGTGGCCCAGCGTCGTGAGTTCGAGGGAGGTGGAAGGCATTCCTTGAGAATAGCGAAAGAATCGAAGTTCTTGCGGGCGGTCTGCCCCGAAAGTCTCATACGCAAGGCCGCAAAGTGGAAGGGAGCCACGCAGCGCACGTTCAGGGAGGAACTCCGACATGGCAATCGCCGACATCTTCACCCGCCCCGCACCGGTATCCGCCCAGCCCGCAGGAAAGTCCGCCGGCACGACCACGGCAAAAGCCCCGCCGGCGCCGCGCGGGACGGCGAGGTTCGGCGCTCGCCCGCAGATCGTCGGCGAGGGCATGACGGCGCTCATCGAGTGGGTCGACGAGATCGCCGCCCTCACCCAGCCGGCCGCCGTGCACTGGGTCGACGGCTCCCGCGCGGAGAACGACGCGCTGCTTCGCGAGATGGTCGACGAGGGCAAGCTCATCAAGCTCAACCCCGAATGGCGTCCCGGCTCCTACCTCGCCCGCTCGCACCCGAGCGACGTCGCTCGCACCGAGGGACGCACCTTCATCGCCTCGGAGCGCGAGGAGGACGCGGGCCCGACGAACAACTGGATCGCGCCCGACGAGATCCGCGGCATCCTGACCCCCCTGTTCGAGGGCAGCATGCGCGGTCGCACGATGTACGTCGTGCCGTTCTCGATGGGCCCCGTCGGCGGGCCGCTCTCGCACATCGGCGTGCAGGTGACCGACAGCGCCTACGCCGTCACCTCGATCGGCATCATGACGCGCGTCGGCGCGAGCGTGCTGCGCGAGATCGCGTCGGGCGCGCACTGGGTCAAGACGGTGCACACGGTCGGCGCACCTCTTGCACCGGGTGAGCAGGATGTCGCGTGGCCGTGCAACGACGAGAAGTACATCGTGCACTTCCCCGACACGCTCGAGGTGTGGTCGTTCGGGTCGGGCTACGGCGGCAACGCCATCCTCGCGAAGAAGTGCTTCGCATTGCGGATCGCCTCGGTCATCGGTCGCGACGAGGGGTGGCTCGCCGAGCACATGCTCCTCATCCGCGTCATCGACCCGCAGGACAAGGCGTACCACGTCGCGGCGGCCTTCCCCTCGGCGTGCGGTAAGACGAACCTCGCGATGCTGCGCCCGACGATCCCCGGATGGCGCGTCGAGACGCTCGGCGACGACATCGCGTGGCTCCGCCCCGGCGAGGACGGCCGCCTGTGGGCGATCAACCCCGAGGCCGGGTTCTTCGGCGTCGCCCCCGGCACGGGCGAGTCGACCAACGTCACGGCCGTCGAGACGCTGTGGGGCAACACGATCTTCACGAACGTCGCACTCCGCCCCGACGGCGACGTGTGGTGGGAGGGACTCACCGACGAGGCCCCGCCCGAGCTCATCGACTGGGAGGGCAACCCCTGGACGCCCGCGTCGGGACGCCCCGCCGCCCATCCCAACTCCCGCTTCACGGTGAGCGCCGCGCAGTGCCCGCAGATCGCGGACGACTGGGATGCCCCGCAGGGCGTGCCGTTGGACGCCATCCTCTTCGGCGGTCGTCGTGCGACGAACGTGCCGCTCGTCGTCGAGGCGACCGACTGGACCCACGGCGTCTTCATGGGCTCGAACATCTCGTCGGAGCGCACTGCCGCCGCCGAGGGCACGGTCGGCGAACTGCGCCGCGACCCCTTCGCGATGCTGCCGTTCTGCGGCTACAACATGGCCGACTACTTCGGCCACTGGCTCAAGGTCGGGCAGAAGCTGCGCTTCGACCGGGCGCCGCGCGTCTTCCAGGTCAACTGGTTCCGCAAGGGCACGGACGGCCGCTTCCTGTGGCCGGGCTTCGGCGACAACTCGCGCGTCATCGACTGGATCATCCGCCGCGTCGAGGGCCAGGTTCCCGCCGCCGACAGCCCCATCGGACGCCTGCCGCGCCCCGAAGACCTCAACCTCGACGGCATCGACGTGCCCCAGGCCGATCTCGACGAGCTGTTCGCGATCGACCCCGTGTCGTGGATGCGCGAGACCGACCTCACCGAGGAGTTCTACCGCACCTTCGACGGGCGCGTCCCGGCGCCGCTGTGGGCAGAGCTCGCGGCGCTCCGCTACCGGCTGAAGCTCGCTCAGCAGTCCTGACGCGCTCGGTCTCCGCACCGCGGGCTCGGCTGCGAGCCGCCCGCGGGTGCGTGAGCGTGTCGGACGAAGGATGCCTCGGCCCGCCCTGTGCAGGGGGCCGAGGCATCCGTCGTCCCCGGCCGTCGCGAGGGGGTTGAGGCATCCGTCGTCCCGGGCCGTCGCGCCGCGGCACCGTGCCCTGCTAGCTTCCGTGCATGGCACTCGTGCGGTTCTCGCCACCGGCCGGCATCGACGACGCGGGAGGGGACCGAGGGTTCCTCGATCGCTGGCACGACCTCGTGAGCGGACTCATCGCGGAGTCGACCGAGCTGAGCGGACGGGGCGCGTACCTCAACCCCGCGCTCGGCGACGTCCCGTCCGACCGCGAGCGCGCGATCACCTGGACGGGGATGTCGAGGCCCCTCCTCATGGAGCACCGCGACGACCGGTCCGCCGCCTATGCCGCCGCCGAGGATCGCGCCGTGCAGATCGAGTACCTCGAGTGGCACGTCGAACGCACGAGCGGGAAGATCTCGGCCGTCACCTTCACGTGCGAGACGCCCGAGTACTGGCGGCTCCTCGCGGCGCTCCACCCCGACGTCGTGCTCGACCTCTACCGGCGGCTCGTCTCGCCCGATGTCGCGCGGGGCGACCTGTTCGCGCCCGACGGCACCTATCTCCTTCTCAACCGGTGGAACACGACGGACGGTGCGGTGCACTACGTCATGCCGATCAACTCGATGAGAGACCTCCTCGGCGTCTCGCAGGAGCTCGAGCCGTCGCAGCACGCCGACGACGGCTACGACGCGCTGCCGTACTCGCGCGCGACGGGTGCCGACGCGCGGATCAACTTCGACCTCTGGGCGATGTCGAGGCAAGGGCATCGCATCGCGACAGCGAACCCGCCGGGGCTCTACATGATCGGCTGGGACGACTCCGGCTGGACCACCCCCGACGGTCGCCGCGTCGGCGACTACTGGACGATCGACCGCGGTCGCCCGGGTGCGGCGCTGCGGGTCACCTACCGCGTGCCCGACAGCGAGGGCTTCCTCGTCGGCGACATCTCGATCGGCGGCCGGCCGATCGAGTTCGGCGGGCAGATCGCGGAGCACATCACGATGTCGGCGCACGTCGTCACGGGAGGAGTCGCATGAGCGGACAGGGCGGCGACGCACTCGCGGGACTCGGTGCGGTAGGTGTGCAGCGACTGTCGGGCATCTCGCTGCCGCAGCCGACGCCGGTGGCGCCGGGCGCGCCGGCGTCGCCGGCGGAGTGGGCGGCGTCGGGGCTCCTGGGCGAGGAGGCGCCTGCGCCTGCGTCCGCAGCCCAGCAGCGGACGGATGCCTCGGCCGAGCCGGTCTTCGACGAAACGGCGACCTCCGACATCCAGGGCAACGTGATCCCCGGCTTCAACAAGGACCACCAGCGTTTCCTCTTCTTCACGGCGGCCGATGCGCCCCGCGCTCGGGAGTGGCTCCGCGGGCTCGCACCGCGCCTGTCGAGCATGCGGGAGGTGCTCGACTTCCGGCGGGAGTTCCGCCGCGAGCGGCTCGAGTCGGGGAGCGCGACGCCGACGAAGACGGCGACGTGGACGGCTTTGGCGGTGTCAGCGTCGGCGGTCGTGAAGCTGCTCGGCGAGGATGCCCTCGCACGGTTCGGCGACGGCGCGTTCCGGCAGGGGATGGCGGCGCGCTCGACGTTCCTCGGCGATCCGGCCGATCCCGAGGCGCCGGGGCACCGCGACGGCTGGAAGGTCGGCGGGAGCGGAACGGAAGCCGACTTCGTGGTGATCGTCGCGTCGGATTCGCTCGACGAGCTCGAGGCCGCGGCATCCGGGATCATCGCGGAAGCCGAGCGGCTGGCCGTGACCCTGACGTTCGACCAGCTCGGCGAGAACCTGCCGGGCAACCTCGCGGGGCACGAGCACTTCGGCTTCAAGGACGGCGTCTCGCAACCGGGTGTGCGCGGGGCGACCGTCGACGGCGAGGACATCAGCCCCCGCTACCTCGACCCGCGCAATCCGCATTCGCGCATCTTCGGCAAGCCGGGGCAGCCGCTCGTCTGGCCGGGTCAGTTCGTCGTGGGCTGGCCCCGGCAGAGCCCGGCCGATCCGCTCGTCGCAGCCGAGGCATCCGACGCCTTCCCGGACTGGGCCCGCAACGGGTCGTATCTCGTCTTCCGCCGGCTGACGCAGGACGTTCCGGCGTTCTGGGACTTCGCCGCCCGCGCGGCGCAGGCGCATGGCACCGACCCCGTGCACTTCGCGTCGATGATGGTGGGCCGATGGCCGAGCGGCGCGCCGATCTCGCGCACGCCCGAGGGTGACGACGTGGCGCTCGCGGGGGATGAGTTCGCACACAACCACTTCCAGTTCGACGACGACACGACCGCCTGGATGCCGAGCCCCGAGCTCTCGCGTGCGGGATATCCGGGCGACGGCCATCCGCGCGCCCGCGCCGACCTCTTCGGGCAGGCCTGCCCCGTCGCCGGGCACTTCCGCAAGGTCAACCCGCGCGACAGCGCGACCGACTTCGGGGCGCCGGCCGACACGTTCCTGCGGCTCATGCTGCGCCGGGGCATCCCGTTCGGGCCGCCGCTCGCCGGCGTCGCCGGCCCCTCGCCCGAGCTCGTCGAGACGGAGCGCGGGCTGCTGTTCGCCGCCTACATGACCTCGATCGAGGACCAGTTCGAGTTCGTCGTGCGGCGCTGGGCGAACTCGTCGCTGCAGCCGAACGTGGGCGGCCATGACCCGATCATCGGCCAGGCCGATGACTACGGCGATCGCACGCGGCACATCGATCTGCCCGCCGCGTCGGGCGAGGCGACGCGGGTCGCGATCGAACAGGAGTTCGTGACCGCGACGGGCGGCGGCTACTTCTTCGCGCCGGGGATCTCGGCGGTCGCCGACGTGCTCGGGGCGGAGCCCGCCGGCGGCGGATCACCGGGCTAGCGGGACCGACGGCGGGTCGCCCGGCGCGGTGGGCCCCGCTGACGTCACACGAGGAGCTGGTGCCTCGCGAGGTCGCGGTACAGCGGCGTGGTCTCGACGAGCTCCGAGTGCGTGCCCTGACCGACGACCCGGCCGTGGTCCATGACGACGATGTGGTCGCTGTCGACGACGGTCGAGAGCCGGTGGGCGATCACGACGAGCGTGCGGCCCGTCGCGACGGCGTCGATCGCGTCGCGCATGCGCTGCTCGTTCAGGCCGTCCAGCGACGACGTCGATTCGTCCAGGAGCAGGATCGGGGGAGCTGCGAGCAGCGCGCGGGCGATCGCGAGGCGCTGGCGCTCGCCGCCCGAGAGCATCACGCCGCTCTCGCCGACGGGCGCGTCGACGCGGAGCGGACTGCGCTCGAGCACCTCGCCGAGATTGACGGCGCGGAGCACCCGCTCGCAGTCCGCATCGGATGCCGCGGGCGAGGCGAGCCGCAGGTTCTCGCCGATCGTGCCGGCGAGGGTCGGAGCGTCCTGCTCGACATAGCCGAGCTGCGCGCGCAGCGCGCCGCGGTCGAGCGTGCGCACGTCCTCGCCGCCGAGGAGGACGGCGCCCGACGTCGGGTCGTAGAAGCGCTCGATGAGGGCGAGCGTCGTGCTCTTGCCGGCGCCGGACGGACCGACCAGGGCCACGCGCGCGCCACGCGGGACCGAGAACGAGACTCCGCGCAGGACCTCGGCCGCGGCATCCTGTTCCGACGCCGGCGGCTGCCCCTCGCCCTCGGCGAGGCGCCGAAGGTCGTCGGCCACCGACTTGTCGACGTGGGCGTCGTCGAGCGCCGCGAGCGCCGCGTCTTCGGCCTTGCGGCGGGCCGCGACGACGGCCTCGGGGTAGCGGAAGTGCACGTCGCGGAACTCGAGCGCCGGTGCGGTCGGGGCGACGGATGCCTCGGCCTCGCGCTCGCGGACGGTGGCCGCGATCGCGGCATCCGCCTGCGTCTCAGTCGGGAGGTCGAGGATCTCCTGGATCCGGCCCAGGGCGCCGAGCGCCTGATTCACCGACGTGATCGCGCCGAAGAAGGTGCCGAGCGGCGCGACGAGGAGGAAGAGGAACATGACGAAGGTGACCAGCGCCGCGACCGGGATGGCGCCCGACGCGACGCGCAGGCCGCCGACGCCCAGGACGACCAGGAGCGACAGCTGGAGGGCGATGCCCGCGACCGGCACGATGAGCGCCGAGACCTTGGCGATGCGCACGCCCTGGTCATAGGTGTCCTCGGCGAGACCGCCGAGCGCGCGCTCCTCGCGGTCGCTCGCTCCGGAGGCGCGCACGGTGCGGATCGAGCCGATGGCGCGCTCCACGCCGGAGGCGAGCTCGCCGACCTTCTCCTGCTGGTCTTTCGTCGCGCGTCGGATGCGGCCGCTGAGCACGCCGACGACGGCGATCGAGCCGCCGATGACGATCACGATGAGTCCGAGGAGCACGGGGTCGATGATCGCCATCGCGATCAGCGCGCCGACGAAGACCAGCGAGTTGCCGACCGCGTCGGCGAGGCCCTGTGTCAGCACCGCGTACAGCAGCGTCGTGTCGGTGCCGACGCGGGAGACGAGATCGCCCGTGCGTCGCGCATCGAATTCGCTGATCGGGAGGTGGAGGATGCGCCCGATGAGCTTGCGGCGGGACGAGTAGACCACCGCGGTCCCCGTGCGCTGCAGGAGGTAGTGCTGATAGCCCGAGATGAGCGAGGCGACGATGACCAGGGCGACGATGCCCCACACGAGGAGCCCGAGCGGCTGGTTCGCCTCGACGCGGCCGATGAGGACCCCGACGAACAGCGGCTGGGCGAGTGTCGCGGCGGCGCCGATGACGCTCAGGATCGCGACGAGGGTCAGAACCCTCTTGTGCTCGAGGAGGAACGGGAAGAGCTGCTTGAGACTCGCGCGCGGGCCTTCTTGAGGCGCGCGCCGGCCGAAGCGGGCTCGGGAGGAGGAGGTCGTGGTGGACATGGGGTTCCCTGCTTCGTGGTCATGAGGGAGAAAGGGCGAACGCCCTATCTTCGACCGTACTTCTTGTGGACAGCCTGCTTGCTCACGCCGAGGGCGTCGGCGATCGCCAGCCACGAGTAGCCCTGCGTGCGCGCGCGGCGCACCTGCTCGGCCTCGGCGCGCGCCAGATCGGCGTGCAGCGCCCGCAACCGGCGCAGCTCGGGGAGCGGCTCGCCGCCCTGTGCCGCCCCGATCGCCGTGCGGATGTCATCGCTCACGAGCGTCAACGTTAGTTGACGGAGCGGAGGCTGTCAACCTAGGTTGACGCTCAGTCGAGGAAGCATCCCGCCGTGACGCGCAGCAGAGACGAGGACCCGCCCCGGCGAACCGGAGCGGGCCCTCTGCGGGAACGTGTCAGTGTGCCATGGCGGCGAGGGCGTCGGGGTCGATGGTGGCGATGGACCGGGTGTCTTGGAAGGCGCGGACGCCTTCGATGCCCTGTTCGCGGCCCATGCCGGACTGCTTCATGCCGCCGAACGGCGCGCGCAGGTCCAGGCGGGTGGCGCCGTGGTCGTTGACCCAGACGTAGCCGCAGACCAGTCGCGAGCCGACGCGGGTGGCCGCTTCGGGGTCGGCGGTCCATACCGATCCGCACAGGCCTCCCCAGGTGTCGTTGGCCAGGTGGACGGCGTCGTCTTCCGAATCGAACGGGATGATCGGGATGACGGGGCCGAACTGCTCCTGGGTCACCACGCGCAGGGACGGGTCGGGGTCGATGACGATCGCGGGGCGGAGGAAGTTGCCGCCGGCGAGGTCGCCGGTGGGGAGGGTGCCGTATTCGCGGACCTCGGCTCCGGCATCCTTGGCTTCCTGGATGATCTCGGCCACGAACGCTTTCTGGGCGGGGGAGTGCAGCGGCCCCATCGTGGTGCCCTCGTCCAGCCCGTACCCGATCACGGCCTTCTCCAGTCGGGTGGCGAGGCCCTCGACGACCTCGTCCAGGCGGGAGCGGTGCACGAAGACGCGCTTGGCGTTCATGCAGATCTGCCCGGTGGTGTCGTAGATCGCCGCGTACAGGCGGTCCAGATGGGTGTCATCGATGATCGCGTCCTCCAGGAACACCGCCGCATCGTTCCCGCCGAGCTCCAGCGTCACCCGGGTCAGTGAGGTGGAGGCGAGCTCCATGATCCGCTTGCCGCCGTTGACCGACCCGGTGAAGCACACCTTGTCGACGTCGGTGATCAGCCCGGTCATGTTCGCGTCACGGCCGGTGATGACATTCAGCACCCCCGGGGGAAGCTTCTCCGCGACCCGCTGCACCACCCGGGTGGTCGCCAGCGGCGCGGTGGGCGGCGGTTTGACGATCGCGGTGTTCCCGGCCAGCAGCGCGTGCGGCAGCGCCGCACCCAGGATCGCGATCGGCCAGTTGAACGGCACGATCACCGTCACCACCCCCAGCGACTGGTACGACACCTCCGTCGACACCGGGATCGCGCCGGGCACGACCGGGAGCGTGTGCCCGGTGTCGACCTCGTCGGCCAGCATCAGCGCCAGGTTCCACCGCAGCTCGAACACGAGCGCGTCCACCCACGCCTCGAACCGCACCTTCCCGTTCTCCTGCGACAAGATCGCCGCATCCGCGTCACGCTCATCCGCGATCCCCGCGATCGCGTCCGCCATCAACCGCGCACGCTCCACCGCCGACAACGCAGACCACGCCGGATACGCGTCCTTGGCGGCTCTGACCGCGTCGGCCACATCACCCGGCGTCGCCGACGCCGCATGACCCACCACCACACCCGGCTTCCCCGGATCGGCGATGGCGAGCGTATCCACCGTGTCGCGGACCTCGCCCCCGATGAACAGCCCCGTCTTGACCGGGGCATCCGTCACTGTGTCCGACATCTCGAACCACCTCTCTGTGCTTCCGACGCGTCGAGCGCGCATCGGCGTCGCGGACGAGCATCACTCCCGGGGCGCGAGTTCGCTGTCGCGGCAGAAGGATGCGTCTGAATAAAGCGTGCCTCGCGCGCGGCCTCCTGGCAAGATTGCCGCGCAATTTCGCGCCAATTTCGTATGCAATGTGGAGCTGGCCGATAGCCTGGGTGTGGGCATCTCGTCGTGGTGCCCCTCGGCAGAGACGCCGACGCGTGAAGCACCCCTTCGTGGAGGCGCAGATCGCCGCCGCTGCCGGGGTTCGCCGCAGGCAATGCGAAGGGAATCCGGGGGATGACCGATACCGCCGTCATGGAGGCAGGCGAGCACGCCTCGTCGCGTCCCGACCTCACTCAGCAGATCCGGGAGGCCATCCTCGGAGCCGAGTTCGCGCCACACCAGCGCCTCATCGAGGCAGATCTGAGCGAGCGCTACGACGCATCGCGCGCCGCCGTGCGCACGGCGCTGCTGAACCTCACCAACGAGGGACTGGTCGAACGGGTGCCGAACCGAGGTGCGCGCGTGCGTGCGATCAGCGTCGACGAGGCCGTCGAGATCGTCGAGGTGCGCATCGGCCTCGAGACCCTGTGCGCCCGCAAGGCGGCCGAGAACCTGACGGATGCCGACGCCGACGAGCTGCAGGGCCTGCGCGACGCGATCGGCACGGCCGTGGCATCCGGAAACCTCGTCGAGTACTCGCGGCTCAATCAGGAGCTCGACCGGCGGATCCGGGAGCTCAGCCACCACACCACGGCGACGCAGCTGCTCGAGCGGCTGCGCGCGCAGTCTGCGCGCCACCAGTTCCGCCTCGCCTTCCACCCCGGCCGCGCCGTGCAGTCGGCGCCCGAGCACATCGCCATCATCGAGGCGATCCTGTCGCGGGATCCCGACGCGGCCGAGGCCGCGACGCGTGCCCACCTCAGCGGCATCGTGGACGTGCTGCGCGCCCTCGACTGACCCCGCTGGTCCGCTCCCGCACTCCTCTCCACGCGCCCCGACCTCCGCCCTCCCTCCTCCCGCGCACCCCCCCGCGTACCCAACTCAGGACGGGAGCAGGCCAGGACGCCGCGCGCTCGGCGTGTCGCTCTGCTCGGCGCCGCTCGTCCTGAGTTCGGTACACGCGTCGGGCGAAACCGGAGCGGGTGAAACCGGAGCGGGTGAAACCGGAGCGGGGCAAGGTATCCGCCCCCGCCGCGTACCCAACTCAGGACGGGAGCCGGCCAGGACGCCGTTCCGTCGGCGTGTCGCCCTGCTCGGCGCCGCTCGTCCTGAGTTCGGTACACGCGTCGGGTGAAACCGGAGCGGGTGAAACCGGAGGGACGAAACCGGAGCGGGTGAAGCCGGAGTGGGGCACGGCGTCCGCCCCAGAGCGCGGACGGCACAACGCCGCGCACGCCGAAGGGCGGCCCGCTCGCGCGGACCGCCCTTCGGGGTGTGGCGGGATCAGCCCCAGTTCTGTGCCGGAGCGTAGCCCTTGCCGTTGTACTTCTGCACCTGCACGGTCGAGACGGCGGGCTGGCCGTCCTCGGTCGTGTCGACGCTGGAGCCGTCGAGCATGAGCGGAGCGACGTAGTCCTGGATCGAGCGGAGCTCCTTCATGAAGTCCGCGCGCGTGGGCTCGGTCATCTTCTGGAACACCTGGTCGAGCGTCGCGCCGACCTGGTAAGACCAGACGCAGTGCGGGAACGCCGGCGGATCCGGGTAGTTCGCGTACTCCTTGAGGCCGGCGAGGAAGGCCTTGCCGTCTTCGCTGTCGGCGAAGGTCGGAGCTGCGGCCGACTGCGCGAACGCGACGGTGTAGACGCCGGGGAACGCCGTGGCGCCGCCGGGCTCGAGGATCGCGCTGGGGCTCGACGTGTTCGACGGGAGGAACCAGCTGGGCAGCCACCCGAGCTCCTGCGTCTTCTGCAGCGACGAGATGACCAGCGGCGTGATCGACATGGCGTTGAAGAAGACGTCGGCGCCGGATCCGGCGAGCTCGGTCAGCTGCGCGTCGACGTTGGTGTCGGTCGCCTCGTACGTGAGCTCCTTCACGACCTGGATGTTGTCGGCGCCCTCGATGCCCTTCTTGAAGCCCTCGACGTAGCCCTGGCCGTAGTCGTCGTTCTGCGACAGGATCGCGACCTTGTGCTCGTCGGGCGAGGAGGCGAGCAGCTTGCCGAACGCCTCACCCTCGTTCTGGTAGATCGGCACGAAGCCGAGCGACCACGGGCTCTGCTTCTGGTCGCTGAAGATCGGGTCACCGGTCATGATGAGCGCCTGCGGCACCTCGTCGGCGATCGCGGCCTCGCGCCATGCGCGGTTGGTGGGCGTGCCCAGCCCCGCGGTCATCGCGAAGACGCTGTCCTTCAGCTGGTCGAAGTTCGCGGCGGCCTTCTGCGGGTCGTACGCGTCGTCGAGCGCCTTGATCTCGACCTTGCGCGTCTTGCCGTCGCCGAAGGTGACGCCGCCGTCGGCGTTCTTCGCGCCGAAGTACGCCGTGATGCCGGCGACGGTGCACGTGCCGGGGCCGGCGGTCGCGCCCGAGAGGGGCGTGGTGATGCCGAGCGTGATCGTGTCGTCGGTGATGCCGGGGCTCGCCGCGGCTGCGCCGCCGCTCTCGGTCGGGCTGCCGCTGTCGCCGCCGCGGGCGCATCCCGTTGCGAGGAGGGCGACGATGCCCAGGCCTGCGACGACCGACACAGCCCGCATCTTGGTGCGGTGAGTGATCATGTGTCCTGCCTTCTCTCTTCTGACTCTGTGGGTGGGTGGGTGGTTACGTCGGCACCGTCCGGTGCGCTCGTGGAGGGGACTGCAGTGGCGGATGCCGCGGCCTTGGCCGCCGCCGCGCCGCCGCCTTGTTCGCGCGCGCGCCGGCGGCGGAACAGCCGCGGGAGCGAGACCAGCCCGCCCGGCAGTACGAACAGCGCGATGAGGAGGATGGCGCCCTGCAGCACGGCGGTGAGGCCCGGATCGATCAGATTCGTCAGCTGCGGCGTGAGCACGTAGTAGGCGCCGCCGAGGAGGGAGCCGAGGATGCTGCCGGCCCCGCCGATGACCATCGAGGCGAGCAGAGTGATCGAGTGCCCGAAGCTGAGCGTCTCGGGCGAGGTGTACTGGATGACGACCATGTACAGGAACCCGCTGACTCCGCCCAGGAGCGAGGCGACCGTGAAGGCGAGCACCTTGTACCGGTAGGGCGAGATGCCCATCGACCCCGCGACGGCCTCGTTGCCCTTGACGATCGCGAAGGCGCGTCCGTACTTGCCGCGCACGAGGTTGCGGGTGAGGAGGAAGGAGATGCCGGCGATGAGCAGCACGATGTACAGCTGCCACTGGTCGTCGTAGAGGCCCGTCCACTCCGGGGCGGCGGTGAACCGCGCCGACAGGCCCTGCGAGCCGCCGGTGAACTCCGACAGCCGCTTCGCGAGCGGGACGCCCACGATCGGGAGGGCGATGGTGACCATGGCGATCGCGAGCCCTCCGAGCCGGGCAGCGGCGAGGGCGACGAGGAGGCCGACGACGGCGGGGATGAGGCACGCGAGCACGAAGACCAGGACGATGTTCCAGTCCTGCTGCACGCCGTACGCCGTGACGTAGGCGCCGAGACCGAGGAAGAAGATCTGCCCCAGCGACACCTGACCGGTGTACCCCATGACGACGTTGAGCCCGAGCACGGCGACGGCGAAGACGCCGATGCGGGCGAGGGTCGTGTTGGCGAACTCGGGCAGCACGAGGGGGAGCACGATGGCCAGGACGACGACGATCGCGATGACGGCCCAGCGGACCCAGGGCTTGCGCATGACTGCGGTGGCGGTGGACATCAGACGCGCACCACTGCTTTCCGGCCGAACAGGCCCTGAGGTCGGACGATGAGGACGACGAAGATCATGATGAAGGGCACCGCGATCTTGAGGTCGTGGCCGATGAGCGGCACGTAGACGGCGGCGAGGTTCTCGAGCACCCCGATGAGCCACGCGGCGATCACGACGCCGATCGGGCTGGTCAGGCCGCCGATGATGACCGCGGCGAGCGCGTACACCAGAGCGCTGTCCATCATGTTCGGCGTGAGCGTCAGCTGCGGGGCGACGAGGGCACCCGCGACGGCGCCGAGGCTCGCCGCAAGCCCCCAGCCGACCATCAGGAGACGGCCGACAGGCATGCCCGAGAAGGCCGCGGACTGCGGGTTGATCGCCACGGCGCGGAGGGCGAGTCCGAGCTTCGTACCGAGGAAGAGCAGCTGCAGCAGCACCATGATCGCGACGATCGCGAGGATCGTGCCGATCGACCGCACGCTCACGACGGCCCCCGCGATGCTGATCGTCTCGAGGGGGAACAGCGACGGGAAGAGCTTGTTGTTGTACGACCAGATCCACGCGCAGATGCCCGTGATGAGCGTCAGAAGGCCGATCGTGACGACCACGGCGGTGTCGGGGTCGCCGCCTTCGAACTTGCGGATGAGGAAGCGCTCGACGATCGCCCCGATGACGAACGAGGCGGCGATCGAGATGAGGATCGCCAGGAGGAGCGGAACGCTCCACGCCGTCAGCTGCCAGGCGATGTAGGCCGACAGCACGGCCATGCCTCCCTGCGCGAAGTTGATGAGGCCGGTCGCCTGGTTCACGAGCACGATCGCCAGGGCGAGCGCGGCGTAGATCGATCCGGACGACAGCCCGTCGATGACGAGTTGGATGAAGGTCCCCATGCGTCAGCCTCCCAAGTACGCGCGGCGGATCTCGTCCATCCCCTTGAGCTCTGCCGAGGAGCCCGTGAGGACGTTGCGGCCCGTCTCGAGCACCGTGGCGCTCTCGACCAGGGTGAAGGCGAGGTTGGCGTTCTGCTCGACGACGACCATCGCGATGCCCGACTCGGCGCGCAGGCGCTTGATCGAGTCGTACACCGTCTTCGCGGTGCTCGGAGCGAGCCCGAGGGATGCCTCGTCCAGGAGCAGCAGCCGGGGCTTGGCCATGAACGCGCGCGCGACCGCCAGCATCTGCTGCTCGCCGCCCGAGAGCGCCGACGCGTTGGAGGTGATGCGCTCCTTGAGCTGGGGGAACAGTTCGAGGCAGTAGTCGATGTCGCCGGCGATGTTCTTGCGGTCCTTGCGCGTGTACGCGCCGACGCGCAGATTCTCGCGCACCGTGAGGTCGCCGAGGGTGCCGCGGCCCTCCGGGACGTGCGCGATGCCGAGCTGCGCGATCTGGTCGGGGCGGAGACCGCGGATGTCCTTGCCGTCGAAGACGATCGAGCCTCCCGCGCGGACCGTGCCGCTGATGGCGCGGAGGGTCGTCGTCTTGCCGGCGCCGTTGGCGCCGAGGATGCCGACGGCGCCGCCTTCGGGCACGCTCAGCGACACGGTGTCGAGCACCTGCACCGGCCCGTAGAACGCCGTGACGTCGGTGAGCTCAAGCAGCGTCATCGGCGGCTTCCTTCCCGATGTAGGCCTCGATCACGCGCGGGTCGGACTGCGCCTGGGCGGCGCTGCCCTCCATGAGCTTGCGCCCGTGGTCGAGGACCACGACCCGGTCGGTGAGGGCCGCGATGAGCCCCATGTGGTGCTCCACGACGACGACCGTGATGTCGTCCTCGGCGCTCACCCGCCGGACGGTCTGGATCAGCTGCTCGACCTCCGCGTGGGGAAGGCCCGCCGCGGGTTCGTCCAGCAGCAGCAGGCGCGGCTTCATCAGCAGGGCACGGCAGAGCTCGATGCCCTTGTGCAGGCCGTGCGAGAGTTCGTCGGCCTTCAGTCCCGCCGCCCAGCCGAGCCCGTTGCGCTCGAGGAGGGCGAGGGCCTCGTCGCGCAGCGCCCGCTCGGACCGACGGGTGCGGGGCAGACGCAGGGCCCACTCTCCCGCGCCCCCGGGGAGCCGGGTGTGGGCGCCGAGGAGGACGTTCTCGAGCACCGTCGAGTGCAGCTGCAGAGCCGGGTGCTGGAAGGTGCGCGCCAGCCCGTGCCGCGCGAGCGTCGCGGGGCGGGCGCCGCTGATCTCCGCGCCATCGATCGAGATCGACCCCGACGTCGGCTTGTAGTGACCGCTGATGCAGTTGAACAGAGAGGTCTTGCCCGCGCCGTTCGGACCGACGAGTCCGAAGATCTGGCCGGGCTCGACCGTGAAGGAGACGTCTTGCAGCACCTTGATGCCGCCGAATTGGAGGCTCACGTCGTGCAGTGTCAGCTGAGCGGCCATGCTCACCCTTCGCGTCGTCGCGTCGTTTGGTCGGGCTCGGGTCGGGTCGACAGGACGACCTGTCCCCGTGAATGGGACGGTACGGATTCGCGCTCAGATTGTCAACGATTTTGGCGTGATTTCTGCGACGCGTGTCCGAATCGTGATCGGTCCGGCGCCCGTGGGGCTCCACTCCCTCGATCGTCCGGCGACGGAGCCCTCGCCGCGGCATCCATTCCCGTTCAGCGGAAGTCTTCACGACGCACTGTCTCGCGCTTCGTAGCGTGGCCTCACCCACCCGACAGGAAGGCAGACGATGACGTCCGAATCACTCGCTGCGGCGATCACCCGCGCGGGCAGCCCCGTGGAGCTGTTGCGCAACCAGAACTGGCCTGCATTCACGTTCCCGGTCGCCCCAGAGTTCACGAACTGGCGCGACGAGCAGCGCGCGTGGAACACGAGCGTCGCGCTCATGGATCAGTCCCACCACATGACGCAGCTGTTCCTGCACGGCGCCGATCTCCTCCCGATGCTCGAGTCGATCTCGCCCAACACGTTCGGGACCTTCCGCCCGGGCGTGGCCAAGCAGCTCATCTCCGTCAATCAGGACGGCTATCTCATCGGCGACGGCATCCTGTTCTACAACTCCGAGGGGCCCGAGGGCCTCGTGCTCGTCGGCCACCACATCCTGATCGACTGGGTGCGCTACAACGCCGAGAAGGCCGAGGCCGCGGGCAAGGACGTGCACCACCGCCTCGAGGCGAACTCGCACATGCGCCAGGGACCGCCGACGTTCTACCGCTACGAGCTGCAGGGACCCCACGCCAACGAGGTCATGGAGAAGCTCTTCGGCGGACCGGTGCCGGAGGTGAAGTTCTTCCACATCGCCGACTTCACGATCGCGGGGCGCAACGTCAAAGCCCTGCGCCACGGAATGGCCGGTCAGCCCGGCTTCGAGTTCTTCGGCCCGTGGGAGGACAACCAGGTCGTCCTCGACGCGATCCTCGAGGCGGGTGCCGGCTACGACATCCGTCGCGTGGGCGCCAAGGCCTACTCGGCCACACCCCTCGAGTCGGGATGGGTGCCCACGCCCTTCCCCGCGATCTTCGACGACGACTTCGCCGAATACCGGGAGTGGCTGCCCGCGTCGCGTGCGGGCTCGGTCGGCGGATCGCTCTTCTCCGAAGACATCCACGACTTGTACATGACCCCCTACGACATCGGACTCGGCAGGTCGGTGCGCTTCGACCACGACTTCCACGGCCGCGCGGCCCTTGAGAAGCACGCCGAGAATCAGAAGCGCCGCAAGGTCACGCTCCTGTGGAATGCGGAGGATGTCGCGGCCGTCGTCCGCTCGCAGCTCGAGCCCGGCACGCCGGCGAAGTTCCTGGACTTCCCCAAGGCGCGGTACGGCCTCTACCAGATGGACGAGGTCGTGCAGGGCGATCGTCGCGTCGGGATCTCGACCGACGCCGGGTACATCGCCTTCGACCAGCTGTACATGTCGCTCGCGACGCTCGACACCGACATCGCCGACGGCGAGGAGGTCGAGGTCGTGTGGGGCGAGGATCCCATCTCGAAGAAGGACTCCGTCGACGCCCATCACCGCCAGGTGCGCATCCGCGCGACGGTCGCGCCGGCGCCATACCACGAGTGGGCTCGGACCGTCTATCGCGCGAACGGCTGACGCGTTCTCATGCCGACCCCGATTCCTCTCAACGGAATCGGGGTTAGCATGGCGCGGGCGAAGGAGGCCGGGGTGGCGCGAGGGTCGGACGGCGAATCGGTCCTGCACAAGCATCTGCGCGTGCTGGATGCGTTCGATGCGCTCCGCCCCTTCCTGACGTTGACGGAGATCGCGGATGCCGCGGGCCTGGCGCTCTCGACGGCTCACCGGCTCGTGGCCGAGCTGGAGCGGGAAGGCCTCCTCGAGCGGATGCCCGATCGCACCTACCGCCTCGGCGTGAGGCTGTGGGAGTTCGCCTCGCGAACCCCCGGAGCCCTCGGCCTGCGGGAACTCGCCCGGCCATGGCTCGGCGCCGTGCACGCGCGGGTGCGCCAGCACACGCAGCTGGGCGTGCTGAGCGGTCGCGACGTGCTCTTCATCGAGCGGATGTCGACGCGCGACGCCGTCCTGAACCTCACGCTGATCGGGGGCCGGACTCCGCTCCCGGTCAGCTCGAGCGGCCTCGTGCTGCTCGCGCACGCCGCGCCCACTCTCGTCGACGAGGTCATCGCGGCCGGCTGGCCGGCCTACACGCCGCACACGATCCGCCCCGGCGCGCTCCGCGACAAGCTCCGCCACGTCCGCGCCGACGGGTTCGCCGTGTCGGACGGGCAGATCCACGCCGAGTCGCGCGGCATCGCGGTGCCCGTCTTCGGCCCGCACGGCGCCGTGTACGCGGCCGTCGGCGTCGTCATCGCGAACGACGGCACATCGCCGCAGCCGGCGGTCGAGCTGCTCACGGTGGCAGCGGCGGGCATCACGCGGGCGCTCGAAGAGGCCTACCTGCCCGACGGCGGGGGCGCCGTCCGTGACGGCGTCGGCGGGTTGCGTGCGCTCGTGAGCAGCTCCCAGCGCTCGCTCGACTACTTCGCCTCCCTCGACGCGGCGCCCTGGCCGACCGGCGGCTAGGGTGAGCACTCGATGACGACGATCGCGATCCTGGGCCTCGGCGAGGCGGGGCGCCACTACGCCCGGGGGCTCCTCCGGGCCGGCGCTGAGGTGCGCGGATACGACCCGCACCACGTCCTCGGCGACCCCGATGTGCGCCAGCTCGACGACCTCGCCGACGCGCTGGCGGGGGCCGAGGTCGTCGTGAGCCTCGTCGGGGGGCAGGCTGCGGCATCCGTCGCCCGAGACGCCCTCCCGCTCGTGCCCGCGTCCGCCGTCTACGCCGACCTCAACACGACCACGCCCGAGCTCAAGCAGGAGATCGGTGCGCTCGCCTCAGCGCGGGGGATCGCGATGGCGGATGTCGCGGTGCTCGCGCCCGTGCCGCGTGCGGCGCACCGCACGCCCCTCCTCGCCAGCGGCGCGGGGGCGGTGCAGCTCGCCGAGCGCCTCGCCCCTTTCGGGGTGCCGATCACCGTGATCGACGGCGGCCCGGGTCAGGCCGCGCGACTCCGCCTGCTCCGCAGCGTCTTCATGAAGGGGCTCGCGGCGCTCGTGATCGAGGCCGACACCGCCGCCCAGGCAGCGGGCGCCGATGGATGGCTCCGCGGCCAGATGGCGGCGGAGTTCGGACCCGACGGCGAGGCGCTCATCGAGCGGCTCCTCACCGGCACGCGCCAGCACGCCGTACGGCGCGAGCACGAGGTGCGCGAAGCCCTCGCGACTCTCGAGGCGACGGGGGCGCCGGCCGACATGACGCGCGCGACCCTCGCCTGGTTCGAGCGGATCGTCGCCGACCGGCAGAGCTGATCGCGCCGCGACCTCCCGATCCCGGGTGCTGATCGGTGGTGATCGAACGGCCGAACCGAGGGATCGTACGCGACACCGACCGCCCGCACAACGAAGCGCTCATTGGACGGAAGTCGCGTTGCACCTCGTCCACAGACCTGGAAGCGTGCGAGCCCCGCCTCAGTGCGGCCATCCCCCCACGCGAAGGAGCGTCGATGAACTCAACGATGAAGAGGCTGGCGACGGTGTCGATCGGCATCGTGGCAGCCCTGATCATGACGGCGGGAGCGTCACCCGCCTCGGCCGCCTCACCTGTCCGCGGCGGCGGGGTGCTCACTGCGGGACAGTGCGCCGCTCTGGTCGACCTCACGATTCCCGCCAAGGCGATCGACCTGCCGACGAACGGTGCCGACATCGACACCGCCGTCTGGGACGCAGCCGGCGGCTACTGCGCCGTGACGGGCTGGATCCGAGCCGTCAGCGCACCTCAGGACATGCAGTTCCGGGTCAACCTGCCGGGCTCCTGGAACGGCCGGACACTTCAGTTCGGTGGAGGCGGCTTCGACGGCTCCCTCGTGACGGCCACGGGGCTGTACACGGCGCAGCCCTCGGGTTCCCCGACCGCCCTCTCGCAGGGGTGGGTCACACTCGGCTCGGACGGCGGACACCAGGGCGGTCCGGGGTTCGACGGACGCTTCCAGCTCGACGAGGAGCTGTTCCTCAACTACGGGCAGTGGTCCGTCAAGAAGGCGCATGACGCCGCATACGCGGTCATCGACGCCGCCTACGGGGTGGACCCCACGTGGTCGTACTTCATCGGCGGGTCGCAGGGCGGCCACGAGGCCCTCGACGCTGCCGCGCGCTACCCGAAGGACTACGACGGGGTGGTCGCGAACTACCCTGCGTACAACGTCACCATGATGCACGTGGGGGCGGTGAACTTCCGCGATGCGCTGCTGCTCGAAGGCGGGGCCGGGCACCTGAACTCTGCCGAGACGGCGACGATATCGAACGCGGTCTATGCGACATGCGATCCGCTCGACGGCGTGACGGATGGGCTCATCAGCAATGTCAAGGGGTGCGACGAGGCATTCGACATCCAGACGCTCGCGTGCCCCGCGGGAGTCGATCCCGCGACGGTCGACGCGTGCCTCTCAGACGTCGAGATCGAGGCGGCCGTGAAGATCACGACCGACTACGACCTGGGCATCGACATCGAGGGCAACTCGACCTTCGCCCGGAGTGCGCTGTTCGAAGGCGCTCTGTATCAGGGCTTCGCAGGCTTCGGCTCGGGGCCGCAGTCGCAGGGCCTCCAGTTCCAGGTGTTCGATGCGACCATGCGGTACGGCGTCGCCGGGAACCCCCCGGGCTTCGATCCCTACACCGTCGACCCGGTGGACTACGCCGACCGCGTGCAGGAGGTCGGCGAGATCATGGATGTCACCGACGTCTCGCTCAACCAGTTCCGAGCGCACGGCGGCAAGGTGATCATGACGCACGGCACGATCGACGACTTCATCACGCCCCACAACACGGAGCTCTACTACTCCTCGCTGCAGGATGAGTTCGGCAAGCGCCTCGCGTCCTTCCTCAGGTTCTACGAGGTGCCGGGCTGGGGCCACGGTCAGGGGCTCTTCCTCGCGCAGTACGACGGGCTGAGCGCGATCGTGAACTGGGTCGAGCACGGCATCGCCCCGTCCGGCCTCGTCGCCCGCGACGGCAACGCCGGCGCGGATCGCACGCGTCCGATGTGCGAATACCCGTCGTGGCCGCAGTACAAGGGCTACGGCTCGGTGGATCAGGCGAGTTCCTACGCCTGCGTGACGGGCTGAGCTCGGGCGCATCGCCGCCGAAGGGCTCCGGCATCGAGAGGATGTCGGAGCCCTTCCCCGCTCCGGAGCGAGCCCCAGGAGCCGCGGCGTCAGTCCTTGCGGTAGTTCTCCCGCGCGAAGGCCGAGTAGGGGGCGGGGTAGACGGTCGCTCGGATCTCGATCTGGCGGTGCGGCTCGACGGCGGGCTTGGTGGAGTTGGGCTCCTCGCCCCAGATGACCGTCACCTCGGTGCCGGGCTCGGCGTGCGCGGCGTCGAGCGATGCGAGCGAGGCGAACACCTGCTCGCCGGTGATGTAGCCGGCGTCGTGCGAGATCCCGACGTCCTGGCCGTCGACGAGCACGCGGTCGACCTGATAGACGCCGTAGCGGGCCTTGGGGAAGTCGATGTACTTCGCGGGCGTCCCGGGCTCGTAGAGGGAGCGCTGCGCGGCGGCGACGTCCTCGGGGTTCCAGACGAGCGTGACCTTCTGCCGCTGCGCTGCCGCCGCGTGCCGCTCGAGCGCAGCGCGGCCGACGAAGTCGTGGTCGAACGCGACGCTGCGGCCATAGCCCAGGTCGTACGGCGTGAGGTAGTAGTCCTCGACGTCGTCGGAGGCGAAGCTGCCGGCGAGCGAGCCGACGCGGTTCGCGGGGAGCCACTGCAGGTACTCGGCCGAGCCCTCACCCGTGAAGATCGCGGGGAACGGCGAGGGCACCCACGCCGACTCCAGGTTCGCCGAAGAGTATGCCTTCGCGCCGACGCGCACGAGCCCGAACTCCTCGCCGGCCGCGAGGATGGCATCGCGCACGCGCTCGCCCTCCTCCCACGGGCCGAACAGCTCGAAGCCGGGCTGTCCCGCCATGCCGTGGCGGAGCGAGCGGACCTCGAGGCCGTCGATGGTGAAGGTCGCCATGTGGAAGAACTTCGTCGGCGGGACGGGCCCTCCCGTGAGCTTCTCCATGAGCGCGAGGGCGTTGGGGCCCTGCAGCTCGTAGCGATAGAGCTTCGGCGGCACGCCCGCCTCCCGCATGAGGGAGTTGGCGTCGCGCTCGAAGGTGACGTCGTAGTCGCCGGTCTCGCCGAGGTACTGCACCCAGTCGAGCACCATGAACCACCCGACGAGGTCGAAGACGTCCTCCTCGAGATGGAAGAGGATCGCGTCGCCGATGAGGTAGCCCTCGTGGTTCACGGCGACGAACTGCTTCGCACGGTCGACCCCGAAATTCTCGAACGAGTTGACGCCCGTGTCGCGCAGCAGCCGCAGGGCGTCGGACCCGGAGATGAAGAGATCGGTCATGTGGTGCGACTGGTCGAGCAGGGCGACCGTCTTGCGCCACGACAGCTGCTCGGAGCGCCAGTTCGTGAACTCGGGCGTCACGGGGAAGATCGTCGGCCGCGCCTGGGCGTTGCGCAGCAGTTCGACGGCGCTTCCGGCTCGGGCGATCGCGTCGGCGGCGGACTCGGTCATCACAGAACTCCTTCGTTCACAGGGGGACGGATGCCGGGGCATCCGTCACGGCACTCTGTCCATGGTAGTTACCGCTGGTTCTTTGAAAAGGGTTGAGCGATAAGCTCTGCTTATGATTGCCGAAGCAGTTCTAAGTCGCGCGGTGGTCGCATCGTGGACCTGAACCTCGTCCGCGTCTTCGTCGCGGTCTACGAGACGCGAAGCCTCACGACCGCGGCGGCGAGGCTGTACGTCACGCAGCCCGCCGTGAGCCAGGCGCTCGCCCGGCTGCGGCGCGAGCTCGACGACCCGCTGTTCGAGCGCGACGGCCGCGCGATGCGGCCGACGCCGCTCGCCGACACCGTCTACCCGGGGTTCCGGGACGCGATCGCCGGCATCGACCGGACGATCGACGCCGTGCACGCCTTCGATCCGTCGCAGTCGCAGCGGCTGTTCCGGCTCGCGCTGTCGGAGCTCGGCGAGATCGGCTGGCTGCCGGCGATCCTCGCGAGCATCCGCTCGCGGGCGCCGCACATGCGCCTGGAAGTCGTGCCGCTCGAGACCGGCGAGCTGCCGGACTGGCTCGCGCGAGGCACGGTCGACCTCGCCGTCACGACCTCCCACGTGCCGGGCGGGTTCGACCGGCGCCTGCTGAAGTCGCAGCAGTACGCCGTCGCGATGTCGGCGGCCAATCCGCTCGCGACCTCGACCCTCGACCTCGACGCCTACGTCGCGGCGCAGCACGCGACCGTCGGCGGAGATTCGGGCGGACCGATGCTCGCGGCGGCGCAGCGCCGCGCGGGGATCGTGGTCGAGCCCCAGGTCGCCCTGCGTCACATCACGACCCTTCCGCCCGTCCTCGCCGCCAGCCGCGACCTGATCGCGAGCGTCCCCGACACGATCGCGGCGGGATGGGCGGCCACCTGGCCGCTCGTCGTGCGCCCGCTGCCGTTCGAGATGCCGCCCGTGGAGGTCTACCTCTACCGGCGGGCGACGACGCAGCACACCGCCGCGCTGGACTGGCTCTACGCGACGGTCGCGCGTGCCGTCGAGGGGTCGTCGGGGCAGTTCTTCGTCATCCACGGCGATGCGCTCGCGGCGGCCCCCTCGGCGTGAGCCGCGCGAGCTGCCGGGGTCGTCGGCAGGAGCGGAGGAGGGGACGGATGCCGCGGCATCCGTCCCCTCCTCTGTAACCCCTCGGCGGCTTCGGTGGCCCGGAAGCCCGCCTGCGACCGCGAGTTGCCACTCGATGTGGCGACTCGGCGTCGAGTTGCGCGATCGACTGGCAACTCGACGCCGGCCCGGCCCGGCCCGGCCTACAGGGTCCCGGCGGAGCGCCAGCCGCCGTGGTACTCGAGACGCGCGGTCTCGGCGTACGGCACGGGGCTGACGACGGCCCGCACCGCGATCTGCTCGTGCGGCTCGACGGTCGTCTTGCGCGAGCCGCCGTTCGGCTCGCCCCAGACGACGCGCACCTCGGTGCCGAGCGGGATCTCGCGGTCGACGGTGGCCAGCGACAGGCCGCGCTTCTCGTTGGCCGTCACGCCCGTGAAGAGCGAGAGGCCCACGTTGGTGCCGTTGGCGTCGATCACGGCGTCGTAGTTGGACGAGCCGTAGTTCGCGTTCGGCAGGTCGAAGAACTGGTAGCCCGGGCCTTCGCGGTCGATGACGCTCGTGAGGATCTTGGCGAGGTCCTCGTCGTTCCAGGCGAGGGTGACCTTCTTGCGCTGGGTCTCGGGGTCGAGCTTCTCGAGCGCGTCGCGGCCGATGAAGTCGTGGTCGAACTTGACGAACGAGCCGTAGCCGAGCTCCCACGGGGTCAGGTAGTAGTCCTCGATGTTCTGCGAGACGAACGAGCCCGCGAGCGCGTTGATCGCTTCGTAGCTGTTCGCAGGCAGCCACTCGCGATAGGCGCGCTCGCCCTCGCTCGAGTAGATCGCCGGCAGGGGGGAGGGGATCCAACCCGACTCGAGCGTGTTCGACGAGTAGGCGCGGGAGCCGCAGGGCTCGATGCCGAAGTCGCGACCTGCCTCGAGGATCGCGTCGCGGATCTTGCCGTGCTGCTCGTAGGGTCCCCAGAGCTCCAGCCCGGGAGCGCCGGCCATGCCGTGGCGGAGCGTGCGCACCTGCTCGCCGGCGATCTCGAGGACGCCCATGTGGAAGAACTTGACCTGCTCGACGGGGCCGCCGGCGAGCTTCTCGATGATCTGCCAGGCGTTCGGGCCCTGGATCTGGAAGCGGTAGTACTCGCGGTGCACGGCCTGGCCGTAGGGGCGCGACGGCGAGCGGTCGTCGTAGCGGAATTCGACGTCGTAGCCGCCGGTCTCGGCGTGGAACTGCAGCCAGTTGGCGGCGGGGGCGCGACCGACGTAGACGAACTCGTTCTCGGCTTCGTGGAAGAGGATGCCGTCGCCGATCACGCCGCCGTTCGAGGCCGTCGGCACGAACTGCTTGGCGGTGTTGACGGGGAAGTTCGCGAAGCTGTTGATGCCGGTCTCGCGCAGGAGGCGCAGCGCGTCGGGACCCGAGACGAAGAAGTTGACCATGTGGTGCGTCTGGTCGTACAGCACGGCGGTCTCGCGCCACGCCTTCTGCTCGCGGCGCCAGTTCGTGAACTCGGCCGGGACGACGGGATAGATGTACGTGCCGAGCTGCGAGTCGCGAAGCATCTCGACGACATTGCCCTTCTCGTCCAGGAGCTCCTGCAGATTGCGTGCCATGACGGCCCTCGACTTCCTTGTCCGTGGTGGTGAGGTCTGCCCGGCATCGTACGCATGGACAAATACCTATGTCCAGAGGGATTGCCGGTCGCCAAGATTGTAAACATAATCTTGACCAATGCGCTAGAGGTGTGCTTCGCTGGCCTTGCCGACGATCGATGCCGACGGCGGCCTCCGCCCGCCTGCGGGCGGCCGACTTCTAAGGAGCACGATGCCCGACAACGGTTCCGCGATGCTGGTCGTGAGCGCTCATGCGGGCGACTTCGTGTGGCGCGCCGGGGGAGCGATCGCCGCCGCGACGATGCGCGGTGAGCGCGCCGTGGTGGTGTGCCTCTCCTACGGTGAGCGCGGCGAGTCGGCGAGCCAGTGG
The DNA here is from genome assembly GCF_052180235.1 of Microbacterium sp. F51-2R. Classification (GTDB taxonomy): domain Bacteria; phylum Actinomycetota; class Actinomycetes; order Actinomycetales; family Microbacteriaceae; genus Microbacterium. Next base: position 3,263,932 of record NZ_CP197470.1, read on the forward strand.
CTGCAGGGCAAGAGCCTCGCCGAGATCAAGGCCATCCGCCGCGAGGAGGCCTCGGCCGCGGCATCCGCCCTCGGCGCGGAGATCGAGTTCCTCGACCTGGGCGACTACCCGCTCGTCGAGTCGGAGGAAGCCGTCGCGCGCCTCGTCGACGTGTACCGGCGCGTGCAGCCGACCGTCGTGCTGACCCATCCGCTGGCCGATCCGTACAACGGCGACCACCCCGCCGCGGCCCGCATGGCGCTGCAGGCGCGCGTGCTCGCGCAGGCCATCGGCGTCGCGAACTCCGACGGGTCGTTCCCCTCGAAAGACAACATCATCGGCGCGCCGCCCGTCTTCTTCTTCGAGCCGCACCAGCCCGAGCAGTGCGACTTCAAGCCCAACGTCCTCCTCGACGTCACCGACGCCTTTCCGCGCAAGCGCGCCGCGATGGAGTGCCTGCCCGCGCAGAAGCACATGTGGTCGTACTACACCGACCTCGCCGTCCGGCGCGGCGTGCAGGTCAAGCGCAACGCGGGCCCGAACCTCGGACTCGCGCACGAGACGATGGGCGAGGCCTACATGCGGTACTTCCCGCAGGTGACGGGCGTGCTCGAATGAGCGCCCGACCCGTGATCGTCACCGACATCGAGCGAGCGGATGCCGCGACCGTCGACGCCCTGGCGGTCCACGGTGTCGCGACCGTCCACGAGGCGATGGGCCGGACGGGACTGGTCGATCCCGGCATCCGTCCCATCCAGGACGGCGTGCGGATCGCGGGTTCCGCCGTCACGATCCTGTCGTGGCCCGGCGACAACCTCATGATCCACGCGGCGATCGAGCAGTGCCAGGCGGGCGACGTGCTCGTCATCGCGACGACCTCCCCGTCGACCGACGGCGCGTTCGGCGACCTGTTCGCGACGGCGCTTAAGGCGCGGGGCGTGCGGGGGCTCGTCACGACGACCGGAGTGAGGGATGTCGCGGACCTCCGCGCGATGGGCTTTCCGGTGTGGTCGCGGGCCGTCCACGCGCAGGGCACCGTCAAGGCGACGCCCGGCTCGGTGAACGTGCCGATCGTCGTGGCGGGGGCGACCGTCCAGCCGGGCGATGTCGTGATCGCCGATGACGACGGGGTCGTCGTCGTGCCGCGCCGCGAAGCGTCCGCCGTGCTCGAAGCGGCCGACGCCCGCGTCGAGAAGGAGGCCGCCGACCGCGAGGCGTACGGGTCCGGCGCGCAGCTCAGCCTCGACCGCAAGGGCCTACGGAAGACCCTCGCAGATCTCGGGGTGAGCTACATGACCCAGGCGGAATACGACGATGGCGGACGCTGACCAGGCCCTCTTGGCGCCCGTGGCGGCGGCCGTGGCGGCGGCGGTGCGCGACGGCATCCGCTGCATGCTCATGCGCGGCGGCACCTCGAAGGGCGCCTACTTCCTCTCCGGCGATGTGCCGGCAGACGCCGCAGTTCGAGACGACCTGCTGCTGCGGATCATGGGGAGTCCCGACCCGAAGCAGATCGACGGCATCGGTGGGGCGCACCCGCTCACGAGCAAGGTCGCGGTCGTCTCCGCTTCGCCCGAGCCCGGCATCGACATCGACTACCTCTTCCTCCAGGTCGTCGTCGACGAGCCGGTCGTCAGCGACACGCAGACCTGCGGCAACCTCCTCGCGGGCATCGGCCCGTTCGCGCTCGAGCGCGGCCTCGTGCCCGCCGGCGAAGGCGAGACGACCGTGCGCATCCGGCTCGTGAACACGGGGGATGTCGCGACCGCCCGCTTCCCGACCCGCGACGGCCGTCCGGACTACGCCGGCTCGCAGGCCATCGACGGAGTGCCGGGCATGGCCGCGCGCATCGAGCTGGAGCTCACGTCGGGCGGTCGGCCCCTGTTTCCCACCGGCCGCGTCGCCGACGAGGTCGCGGGCCACCGCGTCACCCTCATCGACAACGGGATGCCCGTCGTGCTGCTGCGCGCCGACGAATTCGGCGTGACCGGCGACGAGAGCCCCGCCGAGCTCGAGGAGCGGGTCGACCTCCGCGCCGAGGTCGAGGCCGTCCGGCTCGCCGCCGGCGAGCTCATGGGGCTCGGCGACGTGTCGGAGCAGACGGTTCCGAAGATGTTCCTCCTCTCGCCCCCGCGGGCCGGCGGCGCGATCTCGACGCGCGCGTTCATCCCCTCGCGCGTCCACTCCTCGATCGGGGTGCTCATGGCGGCCTCGGTCGCGGCGGGTATCAGCATCCCGGGCGCCGTCGGCGCCGACCTCGCACAGCTGAGCGGTGCGGAGACCATCGAGCTGGAGCATCCGTCCGGCTCCTTCCCCGCGCGCGTGCGCGTCTCGCAGTCCGCCGACGGCACATGGTCGGCGAGCTCGACCTCCGTGCGCACGGCGCGCAAGCTCTTCGACGGGGTCGTCTTCCCGCGACCCTGATCCGCCCTGATCCGCGACCCTGATCCGCCCGCTTCCGATCCGCCCACCTGGACATCCCGCCCGTCAGAGAGGACACCCGATGACCGACCAGACTGCTTTCGACGTCGCGCATCTCGCGAACGTCGAACTGCTGACCCCCGAGTTCGACAAGAGCCTGTGGTTCTTCCGCGACCTGCTCGCGATGCGCGTCGTCGCCGAGAAGGGCGACTCCGTCTACCTGCGCACGTGGGACGAGTACCAGCTCTACACGATCAAGCTCACCGCGTCGGATGCCGCGGGTGTGGGCCGCACCTCGTTCCGCGCGTCGTCGCAGGAGGCGCTGGAGCGCCGCGTCGCCGCGATCGACGCGCTGGGTCTCGGCGAGGGCTGGGTCGACGGCGAAGTGGGCACCGGACCGACCTACGCGTTCCGCGACCCCGACGGGCACGCGATGGCGATCTTCTACGAGACCGAGCGGTACGTGGCATCCGACGAGGACCGCCCCGCTCTCAAGAACCAGGCCTCCGCGTTCCCCGGCCGCGGTGTGAACGCCCGCCGCCTCGACCACATCAACTATCTGGCGAAGGATGTCGAGGCCAACGGCGAGTTCCTCGCGCAGGCGCTCGGCATGCGCGAGTCCGAGCGGATCCGCCTGGACTCGGGCAAGTTCGCGGCCTGGTGGTTCCACTTCAGCCTCAAGTCCTACGACGTCGTCTACTCCGACGACTGGACGAAGCACGGCAACCGCCTGCACCACATCGCGTTCGCGCCCGACACCCGCGAAGACATCCTGAAGGCCGCCGACATCTTCCTCGAGAACGGCATCCACATCGAGTCCGGCCCGCACAAGCACGCGATCAACCAGACGTTCTTCCTCTACGTGTGGGAGCCCGGCGGCAACCGCATCGAGTTCGCCAACGCGGGCGCCCGCCTGCTGCTCGACCCCGATCAGCCCGTCGTCGAGTGGTCTGAGCAGGAGCGCAAGAAGGGCCAGGCGTGGGGGATGAAGACGATCGAGACCTTCCACACCCACGGCACCCCGCTCGTCTGACCCGCCCCACGTCGGCGACGACGGCGGGAGACGCGAGACGCCCCGGACTCCTCGGAGTCCGGGGCGTCTCGCGTACGCTCTCGGGGACTACTTCCAGACCTCGGCGGCGATGTCGACGACGGAGCGGATCTTCGCCCACTGCTCGTCCTCGGTGAGGACGTTGCCCTCCTCGGTCGAGGCGAACCCGCACTGCGGGCTCAGTGCGAGCTGCTCGAGCGGAGCGAACTGAGCGGCCTCGGCGATCCGCTGGCGCACCAGCTCGGGGTCTTCGGGCTCGCCCGTCTTGGTCGTGATGAGGCCGAGCACGACGATCTGGTCGCCCTCGGGGAGGAAGCGCAGCGGCTCGAACCCGCCCGCGCGCTCGCTGTCGTACTCCAGGAAGAAGCCGTCGTACTTGGTCTTGCCGAGGAGCTGCTCGGCGACGGGTTCGTAGCCGCCCGACGAGATCCACGTCGAGCGGAAGTTGCCGCGACACACGTGCGTCGTGATGACGAGGTCTTCAGGCTTGCCGTCGAGGATGCGGTTGAGCAGCGTCGCGTAGCGCTCGGCGATGCCGTCGGTGTCGAGGCCGCGCTCGCGCGCCTTCTCGAGCTCGACGTCGCTGCAGAGGTAGGCCCACGCGGTGTCGTCGAACTGCAGGTACCGCGCGCCCGCGTCGTAGAACGCCTGCCACGCGTCGCGGTACGCCTGCACGAGGTCGTCGGTGATCGCGGCGTGCCCGCCCGGGTAGGCGACGGGGTCGATGTGACCGGGTTCGACGCGGAAGTCGAGCACCGTCGGCGCGGGGATCGTGAACTTCGCGGTGACGCCCGCGGCATCCGCCTGCTCCTTCAGGAAGCGGAAGTGCGCGAGGAAGGGGTGGTCGTCGGTGAAGCGGATCGGTCCCGAGATGTGTACGCCGCGCGGCTTGGTCTGCACTCCCTGGAACTGGATGCCGTGATCGAGCTCGACGATCTCGACGCCCTCCAGGAATCCGAAGAAGTCGAAGTGCCACCAGGAGCGGCGCAACTCGCCGTCGGTCGCGAGCTGCAGGCCCGCCTCCGTCTCCTTCGCGACGAGCTGGGCGATCGCGTCGTCCTCGACGGCGCGGAGCGCCGCCGTGGAGAGGTCGCCCTCCGCGTGCTCGTGCCGCGCCTCGGCGACGGCTGCCGGTCGAAGGAAGCTGCCGACGATGTCGGCCCGGAACGGGGCGCGCTGACGGACGGATGTCGAGGCGGAGTGGGTCACCCGGCGATCGTAATCGCAGAGGGCGCCGTGCGCCGAGCACACCGTCACATGCCGTCACCGTCCCTCGTCGGCGGCCGTGTCGGACCCCGGCGTTAGGGTTGTTCGGTGCCCGCCCCCGTGATCGATGCCCGCAACCTCGTCAAGGCCTACTCGTCGAAGGGCAAGCCCGACTTCCTCGCCGTCGACGGCCTGTCGTTCGAGGTCGCGCCGGGGGAGTCGTTCGGTCTTCTCGGGCCGAACGGGGCGGGCAAGTCCACCACGATGAAGATGATCGGCGCCGTGTCGACGCGCACGCGCGGCGACCTCACGATCCTCGGCCTCGACCCCGATCAGTACGGCCCCGAGATCCGCTCGCGCCTGGGGGTCGTCCCTCAGCAGGACAACCTCGACGGCGAGCTCAACGCCCGCGAGAACCTCTTCATCTACGGCCGCTACTTCGGACTGCCGGCCAAGGTCTGCCACGAGAAGGCCGACGAGCTGCTCGGGTTCGCGCAGCTCGAAGACAAGGCCAAGGCGAAGGTCGATCAGCTCTCGGGCGGCATGAAGCGGCGCCTCACGATCGCCCGCGGCCTCATCAACGACCCCCGCATCCTGCTGCTCGACGAGCCGACGACAGGCCTCGACCCGCAGGCCCGCCACGTGCTGTGGGACCGGCTCTTCCGGCTGAAGGAGCGCGGCACGACGCTCGTGCTCACGACTCACTACATGGACGAGGCCGAGCAGCTGTGCGACCGCCTCATCGTCGTCGACAAGGGCCGCATCATGGCCGAGGGCACTCCGGCTTCACTCATCCGCCAGCACTCCACGCGCGAAGTGCTCGAGGTGCGCTTCGGCTCCGACCGCAACCAGGAGGTCGCGGGACTCCTGCACGGAATCGGCGACCGCGTCGAGGTGCTTCCCGACCGCATCCTCATCTACGCCGACGACGGCGAGGCGGCCCTCGAGCGCATCACCCGCCAAGGCCTGGAGCCGCTCACGTCGCTCGTGCGCCGCTCCTCGCTCGAAGACGTGTTCCTCCGTCTCACCGGAAGGACGCTCATCGAATGAGCGACGACGCTTCTGCGGCCCGCGGGCCGGTCGAACCGCCGACGCCGCGGCACGAGGGAGCGAGGACCGCCACCGTCGTGCCGCCCTCGCTCGACCAGCTGCGCGCCGAGGCGATGGAGTGGGGGCGCAAGCCGCGCCGCCGCGGGACGCTGTACGTCACCGAGCACATGGTGCGGGCGATGCGCGCCTACGGCTGGACGATCATCATCAACGCGCTCGGCCAGCCGATCCTCTACCTCCTCGGGCTCGCCGTCGGGCTCGCGGCGCTCATCCAGGCGCCCATCGACGACCGCGGCCAGGAGGTGCCGTACCTCGTCTTCGTCGCGCCCGCGCTGCTCATGACGGCGGCGATCGCCGTGGCATCCGAGGAGTTCACCTACCCGGTGATGTCGGGCTTCAAGTGGCGTCGCTACTTCTACGGGTTCAACGCCTCGCCCATCGCGTCGCCGCAGATCGCCGGGGGCGTCATCGGCGGCGCGGCCGCGCGCATGGGCGTGACGGTCGTGCTCTACTACCTCTTCATCTGGATCTTCTTCGCGGCGCTCTATCCCTCACAGACCAACCCCGCCACGGCCTGGCTCATGATCCCGATCGGCATGCTCGCGGGCCTGTCGTTCGGCATCCCGCTGATGGCCTACGCGGCGTCGATCGAAGACGACAGGGGCCAGTTCGCGCTCGTGCAGCGGTTCATCTTCATGCCGATGTTCCTCTTCTCCGGCACCTTCTACCCGCTGACGAACCTGCCGCTCTGGCTCCAGTGGATCGGCTGGATCTCGCCGCTCTGGCACGCCTCCGAGCTCGGCCGCGCCGTGACGTACGGCGATCTCTCGTCGCCCCTGGTCTGGATCAACGTCCTGTACCTGCTCGCCCTCATCGTCGGCGGCTACCTCGTCGCCCGGCGCGTCTTCACGAACAGGCTCGCGAAATGACCGCGGTGACGACGACGACGGATGCCGCGCCCCGCCGCGGCAGCGTGAGGGCGCTGTGGTCGGGCAATCCCTTCGCCGTCGTGCAGCGCGGTCTCATCGCGGCGCGCTCGTCGAGCTGGGTGGTGGTGTTCTCCGGCTTCTTCGAGCCGGTGTTCTACCTCGCGTCGATGGGGCTCGGCCTCGGCAAGATGATCGGCGACGTGCAGACGTCGGGCGGCGTGGAGGTCTCGTATGCGGCCTTCATCGCGCCGGCGCTGCTGGCCGTCTCGGCCATGAACGGCGCGATCTACGACTCGACGTGGAACGTGTTCTTCAAGCTCAACTACGGCAAGCTCTACGAGGGCATGCTCGCGACCTCGCTCGGACCCCTCGACGTGGCGCTCGGCGAGATCCTCTACGCACTGCTTCGCGGACTCCTGTACGCGACCGGATTCCTCATCATCATGCAGATCCTGGGGCTGAACCTCGCGTGGACGGCGATCCTCGCCATCCCGGCCGTCCTGCTCATCGCGTTCGGGTTCGCGGCCCTCGGCATGGCGGTGACGAGCTACATGAAGACGTTCCAGCAGATGGACTGGATCAACTTCGTGCTGCTGCCGATGTTCCTCTTCTCGGCGACGCTCTACCCGATCACGGTCTACCCCGAGTGGGTGCAGACGGTGGTCATGGCGTTCCCGCTGTGGCACGCGGTCGAGCTGATCCGCGGCCTCACGACGGGGGTCATGAGCCCCGACATGGGCTGGCATCTGCTCTACTTCGTCGTCATGATCGCCGTCGGCCTCGTCTTCACCACGAAGCGGCTGCGCGCCCTCTTCCTCGACTGAGGGCCGCCCGGAGCACGGCCGGCGACGCACGCACGGGCCCGCACCGGCGTACCGAGCGCGACGGCCGGCGACGTCCGCGCCGCCCCGCACCGGCGTAGGAAAAGACACCGGCGTAGGACGATCCGAGGCCGAATCGTCCTACGCCGGTGTCTTCTCCTACCTCCGTGGAGGCGACGCGCTGTCGCCGGTGCAGGCGGGGGCGGGGCTAGTTCAGTGCAGGCGGGGCGCGCCTACCCCTGTGAGGGCGGGGCGCAGCGCGGGGTCAGCGCCAGAGGACCGCGATGCCGGCGTTGACGAGGGTGAGTACGCCGATCGACCAGAAGATGCCGCCGGGCACCGATCCGGTCTTCTTCTGGCGGCCCATGCCGATCCCGAGGAGGGCGCCGATGACGAGCAGGATGACGAGCTTGACGCCGATCTTGACGTAGTTCAGGTCGTACTCGATCCCCCACGGGGCGGCGAGGGCGAGGCCCGCGACACCCGCGATGGCCAGGCCCCACTCCATGAGGCGGGTCACCTGGCGGCGACGGCTGACGGCCTCGACGACCCAGGCGCCGAACAGGATGGCGAAGCCGACGAGGTGGACGAGCAGGACGACGTGGCGAAGGATCTCCATGCCGTCAGCGTACCTTACGCACTACTGAAGGTGAGTTCGCGAGCGGCGCACCTGTCTCGATCCCGAGCGATCAGAACCCGGCAGGCCGCCGACGGGACTCGCGCAGCTCGCGGAGGACGAGCGCCGTGCGCACCGCGGCATCCGCAGCCTCGGCACCCTTGTCCTCCTTCGAGCCCTCCAGACCCGCCCGGTCGATGCCCTGCTGTTCGTCGTCGAGAGTGAGCACGCCGAAGCCGACGGGCTTGCCCGTGTCGATCGCGACCCGCGTGAGGCCGTCGGTGGCCGCATTCGAGACGAAGTCGAAATGCGGGGTGCCACCGCGGATGATCACGCCGAGCGCCACGACCGCGTCGGCCCCGGCATCCAGTGCCGCCTTCGCAGCCACCGGCAGCTCGAACGATCCCGGCACGCGGACGAGCTGCCACGACGCGTTCGCGGCGTCGAGCGTGCGCTGCGCCCCGGCGATCAGGCCGTCGGTGATGACCTCGTGCCACGTGCCCGCGACGATGACGATCTCGAGGCCGGTCGCGTCCGTGCCTCCGACGATCGGTGCTCCCTTGCCGCTCATGCTTCGGCTCCTCCGCTCACGTGCGACTCCTTCATCTCGGCCAGGGCGGCGGCGAGCTCCTGCTCGTCGATGAGGTGGCCCATCCGGTCGCGCTTGGTCTCCAGGTACTGGTGGTTGTTCGGACCGACGCCCACCAGGAGCGGGACCTGCTCGACGATGTCGAGGCCGAGCTCGCGCAGCTGGTTGACCTTGTCGGAGTTGTTCGTGAGCAGACGCACCCGCTCGATGCCGAGGTCGGCGAGGATGCCGGCCGCGGCGGCGTAGTCGCGTGCGTCGGCGGGGAGGCCGAGGGCGAGGTTGGCGTCGACGGTGTCGAGACCGCGCTCCTGCAGGCTGTAGGCGCGCAGCTTGTTGATGAGGCCGATGCCGCGCCCCTCGTGACCGCGCATGTAGACGACGACGCCGCCGTCCTGCTCGATCGCGTCGAGGGCCGCCTCGAGCTGCGGGCCGCACTCGCACTTGAGCGAGCCGAACGCCTCGCCCGTGAGGCACTCCGAGTGCACGCGGACGAGGGGGGCCTCGTCGCCGATCTCGCCCGAGACGACGGCGATGTGATCCGTGCCCGTGATGCGGTCCTTGTAGGCGAGGAAGCGGAAGCTGCCGTGCGACGTCGGCACGTTCGCCTCGGCCCGGAGGCTCACGCGGCGCTTGTGTGCGGCATGGGGCGACGACTCGACCGGTTCGGTCGCCTCGAGGTGGGCGACGATCTGCTCGATCGTGATGACGGGCACGCCGTCCCGCTCGCCGAGCTCGAGGAGGCCGGGAAGGCGCATCATCGAACCGTCTTCGGCGACGACCTCGGCGATGGCGCCCACGGGCTTGAGCCCCGCCAGGCGCATGAGCTCGACGGCCGCCTCGGTGTGGCCGCCCCGCTCGCGCACGCCGCCGTCCACGGCGCGGAGGGGGAGGATGTGGCCCGGACGGATGACGCTCGCCGGCGTCGACTCCGGATCGGCGAGCACGTTGAGGGTGTGGGCGCGATCGGTCGCGCTGATGCCCGTCGAGACGCGGTCGGCGGCATCGACGCTCACGGTGTACGCGGTGCCGCGGGCGTCCTCGTTGACGGCGACCATGGGCGGCAGATCGAGGCGGTCGGCCCATTCGGCGGGCATCGGCGCGCAGATGAAGCCGCTCGACCACCGCACGGTCCACGCGACCCATTCGGGGGTCGCGAGCTCCGCGGAGAGCACGACGTCTCCCTCGTTCTCGCGATTCTCGTCGTCGGCGACGATGACGGGACGCCCGGCGCGCAGCGCCTCCAGCGCGTCGGGGATCGTGGCAAGGCTCATCGCGAGCCTCCTTCCGTGGGGGCGGCGAGGGCCGCGGGGGAGTTCGGTGCGTTGGCGGGTGCGGCCGGTGCCGTGAATGAGCCGTCGCGGAGCGCGGGTGCGGCCGGAGCCGCGAAGGAGCCCTCGCGGAGCGCGGGTGCGGCCGGAGCCGTGAACAAAAGAAGCCGCTGCACGTGGCGGGCCAGGATGTCGGTCTCGAGGTTGACGACGTCTCCCGCGCCGCGCGCGCCGAGCGTCGTCGCCTCGAGCGTCTCGGGGATGAGCGAGACCTCGAACCACTGCGCGGGCGAGGAAGCAGGGCTGACGGCGCTCACGGTGAGGGAGACGCCGTCCACGGCGATCGATCCCTTGTCGACGACGAGCGGGGCGTGATCGGCGGCCAGCGAGATGCGCAGCACCCGCCACTGCTCGCCGCGGCGCACCTCGAGCACTTCGCCCGTGCCGTCGATGTGCCCCTGCACGATGTGTCCGCCCAACCGGCCGTGGGCGCGCGTCGCGCGCTCGACGTTGACCGCGAGCCCGGCGGCGACCTCGGCCAGCGTCGACATGTCGAGGGTCTGCTTCATGACGTCGGCGGTGAACCAGTCCTCACCCTGGTCGACGACGGTCAGGCACACGCCGCTGATCGAGATCGAGTCGCCGTGCGCGGCATCCGATACCGCCTGCGGGGCGCGAACCGTGAGGCGCACGCCGTCGCCCGAAGGCTGCACATCGGTCACTTCGCCGATCTCTTCGACGATTCCCGTGAACATCAGTCGTCTCCTTCTTCCTCTTGCCTGCCGCGACCCGCTGTCACCGGCGCCGCGCGGGGCGCCGGCCGGGGCGAGGCGATGACCAGCAGGTCATCGCCGAGTCGTTCGACGGATGCCACGTCCAGCCGCCGCGCATCGCCGATCGTCGCGACGCCCACGTCGCCCAGCGAGAGCCGGTCTCCGCCGAGCAGCACGGGCGCGACGTACGCGAGCACCTCGTCGACGAGCCCCGCCCGCACGAAGGCGCTCGCGAGGGTCGGACCGCCCTCGACGAACACCCGCTGCACTCCGCGTCCGCGGAGGTCGGCGAGCACTGCGGCGAGGTCGTCCCCGCTGTACTGGAGCAGGGGGAGAGGATGCCGCCGCACGGCCGCGTCGTCGGGCACGCGCCGCACGCCCAGCACGACGGGCTGGGGCTGGTGTTCGAGCAGCGAGCCCGAAGCATCCCGAGCCGTCAGTGCCGGATCGTCGGCGAGGACGGTGCCGGTGCCCGCGACGATCGCGTCGGCCAGGGCGCGCCGGCGGTGCACGTCTGCGCGCGCTTCGGGCCCCGTGATCCATTGACTCGAGCCGTCGGATGCCGCAGCCCGGCCGTCGAGGCTCTGCGCCCACTTGACGGTGACGTGCGGGCGCCCGAGCCGCTGCACGGTGAGCCACGAGTCGAGAAGATGGGTGGCCTCGCCGGCGAGGAGCCCGGCCTCGACGTCGACGCCGGCGGCCCGCAGGCGATCACCGCCGCCGGAGGAGTGGTCGCCGGGATCGGGGATGGCGTAGACGACCCGCGCGACGCCGGCCTCGATGAGGGCTTCGGCGCAGGGGCCTGTGCGGCCGGTGTGGTTGCAGGGCTCGAGCGTCACGACCGCGGTCGCCCCGCGGGCCTGGCCCTGGGCAAGGCGCGAGAGGGCATCGACTTCGGCATGCGGCGTGCTCGCCCCCCGATGCCAGCCTTCGGCCAGTACGCGTCCGTCGGGCGAGAGCAGCACGGCGCCCACCTGCGGGTTGATCCCGCGGGGGCCGTTGAGGGCCACCGTCAGCGCGCGTCGCATCGCGTCGCGTTCCGCGTCGTTCGCCACTTCTCGTCCGTCTCCTGCCTCGCGACAGCGCCGGGGCAAGGGGAAGCAGCGGCACGCTTGCGCCGCTCGTGCTGCCTCCCATCCGGACTCGCAGCTTGCGCTGCATCACCGTCGGTCCCGGAATTCCACCGGATCGGCGTCGGCGTCCGGTCCGGAAGGGAACGGATGCCTCGGCTCGCGGACTTTCACCGCCGGTTCGGATTCTCACCGACCCCGGAGCACGTCGATGCTCTCGAGTGTAGTAAACGCGCCCGCCGGGGATTCATTCCTTGACATGCAGCGACTCGTCGCCGCCCCGCATCGACTCGTCACCGTCGGGACCGGTCCCCTCCAGGAGGGCTCGCGCCGTGGCCTCGTCGAGCACGAGATCCGTCGCCGTCTCGGCCGCCAGGGCGCCGCGCAGGCTCGCGAGCTTCGAGACCCCCGAGACGATGCACAGGCGCCGCGGGACGCTGCGGATCACCTCGAGGTTCGGGCCCGTCGCACGTTCGTTCAGCGCGATCCCGTCGCTGGAGCCGTCGGCGCGGAAGAACACGGTCGCGATGTCGCCCACGACACCCTCCTCGGCGAGCTCGGCGAGCTCCTGGCTCTCGAGGTACCCACCGCTGTAGACGTGGCTCGGCACGCGCGATCCCGCCGACCCGGTGCTGAAGACGACGAGATCCATGCCGCGCTGGATGTCGAGGATGCGGCGGGTGCTGCGCTCCCGCCACATCGCCTCGCGCGTGCGCGGATCGTCGAAGAACGCCGGGACGGGGAACTGCTGCGCGGTCCCGCCGTACGCCGCCGCGAACCGGCTCAGGATCTCGCTCGCGTAGAGGAGGCCCGTCGTGCGGGTATTGCCCGAGCCGTTGAGCTGGACGAACGTCGTTCCCCGCACGGATTTCGGCACGAGATGACGGCTGACGGCGTCGGTGGTCGATCCCCACGCGACGCCGACCGTCATGTCGTCGTGCATCATCTCGAGCATCGCGTGCCCGGCGGCGATCGCCACCCGCTGCAGGCGCTCCATGTCACCGGCGTCGTCGGGCACGGGGACCACCTGCGCGAGCACGCCGAAGCGCTCGGCGAGGCGCTCTTCGAGCCGTTGCGGCGCCGCGAACGGCGAGCGGATCCGGATGTCGACGATCCCCGTCGCCCGTGCCGCGCTGAGAAGGCGCGAGACGGTCGAGCGCGAGGTGCCGAGCTCCTGCGCGATCGCCTCCATCGTGCGGTCCTGCACGTAGTAGAGGTGCGCCGCCGTGAGGGCGCGGGCGATCGTCTCCCCGTCGATGAGCTGATCCATGCGTCCAGTTTGCACATATGTGCAGGACGGCTGCAATACCGTCCATCGATGTCATGATGGAGGCACGGAACGACGGATCGGGAGGGCTGCCATGACGGCGTCGAACACAGAGCGAGGGATCGGCGGTCTCGCCGCGCGCCCGCAGGCCGAAGTCCTCATCATCGGCGGCGGCATCAACGGCCTCGCAACGTTCCGAGAACTGGCCCTCCAGGGGGTCGACGTCGCGCTCGTCGAGCGAGGCGACTTCGTGAGCGGCGCCTCGTCGGCGTCGTCGCACATGATCCACGGCGGCATCCGCTATCTCGAGAACGGCGAGTTCCGCCTCGTCCACGAGGCCGTGACCGAGCGCAACGGACTGCTGCGCATCGCGCCGCACTACGTCCGTCCCCTCCAGACGACGATCCCCATCTACAGCACCTTCTCGGGCGTGCTGAGCGCCCCCTTCCGCTTCCTCCGTCACGGCGGTGGCAAGCGCAGCGAGCGCGGCGCCCTGCTCATCAAGATCGGGCTCGTCATCTACGACTCGTTCTCGCGCAACGGCGGGCGCGTTCCCGCCCACACCTTCCACGGACGCAAGAAGTCGCTCGTGGCTCTGCCGCAGCTGAACCCGAAGGTCAAGTACACCGCGACGTATTGGGATGCCTCGCTCCGCGACCCCGAGCGTCTGGCACTGGACGTGCTGCGCGACGCCCTCGAGGCCGGCCATGGCAAGGCCCGCGCCGCCAACTACACCGCCGCGGTGGGCGTCGACGGCGGACGCGTGGTGCTCCGCGACCTCGAGACCGGCGAGGAGACGCCATTCTCGGCATCCGTCGTCGTGAATGCATCCGGACCCTGGACCGACATCACGAACTCGGCGATCGGTCACCCCACGACGTTCATGGGCGGCACGAAGGGCTCGCACATCGTGCTCGACAACCCGGAGCTGCTGGAGGCGACCGCCGGCCGCGAGCTCTTCTTCGAGAGCAGCGACGGGCGCATCGTGCTCATCTACCCGCTCCGCGGGCGCGTTCTCGTCGGCACGACCGACCTCGAGCACGACATGGGCGACCCGATCGTCTGCACCGAGGACGAGGTCGACTACTTCATCGACCTCGTGGGCCAGGTGCTTCCCGATGTGCCGGTCGACCGCTCGCAGATCGTCTACCGCTTCTCGGGCGTCCGCCCGCTCCCGGGCCACGGCGACGTCGCCGCCGGCTTCGTGTCGCGCGACTACCGCATCGAGTCCGCGCCCCTCGCGGACGGGTCGGGCACCACCGTGCTGAGCCTCGTCGGCGGCAAGTGGACGACGTTCCGCGCCTCGGGGGAGCGGCTCGCCGACCACGTTCTCGACCTCCTCTCGCGGTCGCGCCTGCGTTCGACCAAGGGCCTGCCGATCGGCGGCGGCCGCGGCTACCCCACGAGCGAAGCGGCGCGCCGGCAGTGGCTCGCGACGCACGAGGGAGGCTTCGGCATCGAGCGCGCCGAGACCCTGCTGGATCGCTACGGCACGGTCGCGGCCGACGTCATCGAGGCGATCGCCGATGACGAGGACGATCGCGCCCTGCGCACGCTTCCGGACTACAGCACGGGGGAGCTGCGCCACCTCGCGCGGACCGAGGCGGTCGTGCACCTCGACGACGTGCTGCTGCGGCGCACGAGCCTCGCCTTCGTCGGCGCCGTGACGGAGGAGTCGGCCGCCGAGGTCGCCGAAGCCATCGCGCCCGTGCTCGGCTGGAGCGTGCGCCGGCGCCAGGACGAAGTGGAGCGCGCGCTCGCCCGCGTGCACGCTGCCGATCCCAGCTGGCCGGTCGCGGCCCGGCCCACGCGCTCCGAGGCTCCGGACGCCGCGTCAGCGGTCCGCGGGCAGGGCGTGGGGACCGTTCCCGCCGAGCAATAGCCTGACCACAGCCCTCCCCGGGTGACCGGGCGGGCTTCTCGATGAAGAGGAGGCGCCGTGGCCGATCACGTCCTGGCGATCGATCAAGGGACCACGTCGACGCGGGCGATCGTCTTCGACGCACAGGGTGCGATCGTCTCGGTCGCCCAGCACGAGCACGCGCAGATGCTGCCGCGGGCGGGCTGGGTCGAACACGACCCGGTCGAGATCTGGACGAACACGGAGTGGGTCATGTCGTCGGCCCTCTCGCGGGCGCGGCTCGGCGCGGGCGATCTCGTCGGGATCGGCGTCACGAACCAGCGCGAGACGGCGATCGTGTGGGACCGCCGCACGGGGCGCCCGGTCTCGAACGCGATCGTCTGGCAGGACACCCGCACGCAGGCCCGCATCGACGAGCTCGCCGCCGAGGGAGGCAGCGACCGGTTCGCGCCGGCGACGGGGCTTCCGCTGGCCACGTACTTCTCGGCGTCGAAGATCGCCTGGATCCTCGAGAACGTTCCCGGCGCCCGCGAGGGAGCCGAACGCGGCGACCTCGTCTTCGGCACGCCCGACTCGTGGGTCGTGTGGAACCTCACCGGCGGGATCCGCGGCGGCATCCACGTCACCGACGTCACCAACGCGAGTCGCACGCTCCTCATGGACCTGCAGACGCTCGACTGGTCCGACGAGCTGCTCGAGGTGTGGGGCATTCCGCGCGCGATGATGCCCGACATCCGCTCCTCCTCGGAGGTGATGGGCGACACCCAGTTGCCCGGGGTCGCCAGCGGTGCGCCGATCGCGGGAATCCTCGGCGACCAGCAGGCCGCGACCTTCGGCCAGGCCGCGTTCGACGCGGGCGAGTCGAAGAACACGTACGGCACGGGCAACTTCCTGCTCGTGAACACCGGCACCGAGATCGTGCGATCGACGCACGGGCTCATCACGACCGTCGCTTACCGATGCGGCGACGAGCCCGCCCGCTACGCCCTCGAGGGATCGATCGCCGTGACGGGGTCGCTCGTGCAGTGGCTGCGCGACAACCTGGGCATCATCGAGCGCTCGGAGGATGTCGAGACCCTCGCCGCGACGGTCGACGACAACGGCGGCGCGCACTTCGTGCCCGCGTTCTCCGGCCTGTTCGCGCCGTACTGGCGGCCGGACGCCCGTGGGGCGCTCGTCGGCCTCACGCGCTTCGTGAACCGCGGCCACATCGCTCGCGCGGCGCTCGAGTCGACGGCGTTCCAGACGCGCGACGTCATCGACGCGGTCGTGGCCGACACCGGCCGCGCGCTGGAAGAGCTGCGCGTCGACGGCGGGATGACGCGCAACGCGCCGCTCATGCAGTTCCAGGCCGACATCCTCGGCATCCCCGTCGTGCGGCCCAAGGTCGTCGAGACCACGGCCCTCGGCGCCGCGTATGCGGCCGGCCTCGCGACGGGCCTCTGGAAGGGCCGGGACGAGCTGCGTGCGCACTGGCAGGAGGACGTGCGCTTCGAGCCGCGCATGCCCGAGGACGAGCGCGAGCGCCGCTATCGGCTGTGGCAGAAGGCCGTGTCGAAGTCGCTGGACTGGGTCGACGCCGACGTCTCGGCGTGACCGTTCGAGCCGCCGTGGCTGGGTGAGCCGCCGTGGCCGGTGGGGCCGCCGTGGCTGCTCGAGCGGCTCGCCGTGGCCGGTCGGGCCGCCGTGGCCGCTCGATCGACCGCCGCTACTTGAGGAGCCGTGAGAGCCGGCGGTCGGCGAGGATCTTGCCACCGGTCTGACACGTCGCGCAGTACTCCAGCGAGTTGTCGGCGAAGAAGACGCTTCGCACCGTGTCGCCGCAGACGGGGCAGGCCTCGCCGCGCCGGCCGTGCACCTGCATGCCGCGGCGCTTGGCGTCTTTGAGGTCGGCGGGAGGCTTGCCGGATGCCTCGGCCAGCGCCTCGGTGAGTGTCGCGGTCATCGCGGCGTAGAGCCGGTCGACGTCGGCGTCGTCGAGGCTCGAGGCGAGCGCGTACGGCGACATCTTCGCCGCGTGCAGGATCTCGTCGGAGTAGGCGTTGCCGACGCCCGCGATGATCGCCTGATCGCGGAGCACGCCCTTGATCTGCGTGCGCCGGCCGGCGAGCAGCCCGGCCAAGGTGTCGCGGTCGAACGACGGGTCGAGCGGGTCGGGGCCGAGGCGGGCGATCCCGGGCACATCGGCCGGGTCGCGCACGACGTAGACCGCGAGCGACTTCTTCGTCCCCGCTTCGGTGAGGTCGAACCCCGAGCCGTCGGAGAGGGCGACGCGGAGTGCGATCGGCGTCTTGCCGGGCTTGATGAGGGTCGCCGGCAGCGCGTCGTACCAGCGGAGCCAGCCGGCCTTCGCCAGGTGGAACACGAGATGCGGACCGGGGGCGTCGGTCGAGGCATCCGTCGCCTTCGTGGCGATGTCGAGGAACTTGCCGTGACGCTCGACGCCCGTGATCTCGGCGCCCTGGAGGGCATGCACCGGCGGGTCGTAGGTCTTGAGCGCGGCGATGTTCGCGACCGTGACTCGCGTGAACTCCAGGCCCGTCACCCGACCGCGGAGGAAGTCGACGAGCCCCTGCACCTCTGGCATCTCGGGCATGTGCCCATCCTCGCATGGAGCTCCGACCCCCGGCTCGGCGGAGAACCGCCTGATGGCGCGGCGAAAGCGGGGATTCGGGGTCAGCCGAGGACGGGCCACTCCTGCGGCAGGCGGTCGTCGGTGGCCAGGAGCCCGGCGATCCAGCCGTCGTCGCGAACGCCCGATCCGTTGCGCAGCGCCTGGCGGAGCGTGCCCTCGTAGTGGAAGCCGAGGGCACGCGCGATGCGCGCCGAGCCGACGTTGCCGACGACGGCGCGCCACTCGATGCGGTGCAGATCGAGTCCGTCGGGCGAGAACGCCCATTCGATGACCGCTCGCGACGCCTCGGTGCCGAAGCCGCGCTCGCGCGAGGCCGGGGCGATCCAGTAGCCGAGCTCGGCCGAACCGGCGCCCTGCCGGTACAGGCCGATCATGCCCGCGAGCACGTCGCCGTCGCGGATGGCCCACGTCTGCTCGGTGTCCTCCGCCCAGTTCGTCGTGACGCGGACGACGAACTCCTCGGCATGTCGCCGCTCGTACGGCGAGGGAACCGTCGTGTAGCGGATGATCGCCGGGTCCTGGCACGCCTCGAACACGGCTTCGATGTCGGCCTCGATCGGGATCGAGAGCTCCAGGCGCTCTGTGCGCAGCACGACGGGCTTCATCCGGCAAGCCTAGGGCCCGGCCCCGGCCCTGCGTCAGCGCCCGCCAGGACGCTCTGGCGCCGCGCTCCGGCGTGAAGGCGGCCGCTGCCGCCCGGCGCGGCCCGGCGTCGCCCGGCGACCACCCGACCCGGCGTCCCCCGACCCGGCGTCACCCCGGCCCCGGCGTCACCCCCCTCACGGCCCGCCACTGTACCCAACTCAGGATGAGAGCGGCCGAAATGCTTCCGAAACGCCTTCAGCCGCCTTGTTCCCCGCGCTGCTCCTGAGTACGGCACAGACCGCGCGCGGCAGCGCTGTCCGTTCCTCCACACCGCGTCGGGTCGGGTCAGGTATCCCCGATCCACGCAATGGGGCGGGATGGCCGGATGAGACCGACCACGCTCACGTGGGTGACCCTTCAGTACCGCACCCGCGCAGAGCTATTCGCGGAAGGCCTCTCGCGACGAGGGATCTCGGATGCCGTGGCTCGGGGCGACCTCGTCCGCGCTCGCCGTGACCGGTATCTCCCAGGGGATGCTGCGGATCCCATCGTCCGCGCAGTCCGTGTCGGCGGGCGTCTCACGTGCCTGTCGCTTCTCAGCATGAACGGGGTCTTCGTCCGGTCGAACGGGCGGTTGCATGTGCATCTCCGACCGAACGACAGCCGATCGAGGTCGCCCCACGATCGCCGGAGGAAGCTCACGCGCCGGGGGCGGCGAGGAGTCCGCCTTCATTGGGCGGAGCTGGTGCAAGACGTCGGTCAAGCCACCTGCGTCGGTGTCGTCGATGCACTCGTGCACGCTGTTCTCTGTCAGTCCCCGCGAGACGCGATCGCCTCCATCGACAGCGCGCTTTACAAGGGCCTCGCGACCCAGGCCGACATCGCGGATGTCTTCGCTGCTCTCCCCGCGAAGTTCGGAGTGCTCAGGCCGCTCATCGATGGACGGGCGGAGTCCGGCCCTGAGACGCTGATGCGGCTGCTGTTGCGGGGCCTCGGCTGCGACATCGCTCTGCAGGTCAACATCGGCGGCGTCGGTCGGGTGGATATCGTCGTCGACGGCTGGCTCATCATCGAGTGCGACAGTTTCGAGTTCCACTCCAGCTGGGACGATCAGGTCGAGGACAGGCGGCGCACCCTCGCTGCCGCAGCCCTCGGTTTCACCACCATTCGGCCGACGGCTCGGATGATCATGAATGAGCCCGACGCCGTGCTGTCCGCCGTGCGAGGCCTCCTCGCCGCCCGCAGAGCCTGACGCCGCTCGGGAGCCCGCTCGCCGGCGTGGCGCCGCCGTACCGGATTGAGGACGACTGCGCGCGCCCGACGGCCGAGGGTCCGACCTCCGCCGTGCGGTCCGCGGGCGGGGGCCCCTCATTCTGAGTATGACCCGCGCTGGCGCGGTACGCCTGGGCGACGGCTGCGGAGAGCCTGAGGCCGGCGCCGACGACGGCGAACGTACCGAATGCAGGACGAGAGCGATCTCCGAGCCAGTTGTCTGGCGGAATTCCGCGGGTGCAACCGTGGGTCGGCTCTCGGCATCCTGAATTAGGCCCAGGGGAGCCGCGTCACAGCGCGCGCAGTCGCTGGAGGTGTGAGCCGCGCCGGACCCCGGCCCGGGAGGGCTCGGGGCGCCGGCGGCAGCTCGACCGTGCTGTGACGGGGTCAGCGCCGGTACCGAATTCAGGATTAGAGGGTGGGCTGGGGCGGCGGAGACCGGAGTTCCGCGGATGGAACCGTAGGGCGGAGCTTGTCGTCCTGAATTCGGTACAGGGGAGGGAGCCCACGGGTCTGGGCGGCGATGCGGTCGGCCGGCAGGACGGGCCAGGCGTCGCGTCGGCGCCGGCGGGGTCATATCCGGCGGTGTCATACCCCGCGGGTCATACCCGGCGGGGTCATATCCGGCGGTGTCATACCCCGCGGGTCATACCACGGCCGCGTCAGCGCCCGGCCGCGTCGGCTCCCGGCGGAGTCAGTGCCGGCGGGGTCCTACCGCGGCCGCGTCAGCGCCCGCCAGGTCAGACGCGGCGGAGGAGGCCGACCTTGTCGTAGACGTCGGCGAGGGTGCCGCGGGCCACCTCTTCGGCCTTGGCCGCGTTGGCGGCGAGAACCCGGTCGAGCTCGGCGGGGTCGTCGAGCAGTTCGAGCGCGCGCTGACGCACCGGTCCGAACTCGTTCACCACGACCTCGGCGAGGCCCTTCTTGAAGTCGCCGTACCCCCGACCGGCGAACTCGTCCTCGATCGCGGGGATCTGGCGGCCGGTGAGGGCGGCGTAGATCACGAGGAGGTTCGAGACACCGGGCTTGTTCTCGCGGTCGTAGCGCACCGAGCCTTCGCTGTCGGTCACCGCCCGCATGACCTTCTTCGCCGAGACGGCGGGGTCGTCGAGGAGCCACAGCGTGCCCGCGTCGGACTCCGACGACTTCGACATCTTCGACGTCGGGTTCTGCAGGTCGTAGATGCGCGCCGTCTCCTGCTGGATGACGGGCATCGGCACCGTGAACGTCTGGCCGTACCGGCTGTTGAACCGCTCGGCGAGGTCGCGCGTCAGCTCGACGTGCTGCTTCTGGTCGTCGCCGACCGGCACGATGTCGGTCTGGTAGAGCAGGATGTCGGCTGCCATGAGCACCGGGTACGTGAAGAGCCCGACCGACGTGGCCTCGCTGCCGTAGCGCTGCGACTTGTCTTTGAACTGCGTCATGCGCCCGGCCTCGCCGAAGCCGGTGATGGTCGAAAGCACCCACGCGAGCTCAGGATGAGCCGAGACGTGCGACTGCACGTACAGCGTCGACTTCGAGGGCTCGATCCCGGCGGCGATGTACTGCGCCGCCGTGCGACGCGTCTTCTCGCGCAGCTCGGCCGGGTCGTTCGGCTGGGTCAGCGCGTGCAGGTCGACGACCGAGAAGAACGCATCGTACGACTCCTGCAGGTCGCGCCACTGCATGAGCGCGCCGATGTAGTTGCCGATCTGGAGGGAATCGGCGGAGGGCTGCATGCCGGAGTACAGGCGCGGTTTCGTCACCCGATCCATCCTATTCACCACGGACGGATGCCCCGCCCCGGCCGCCGTCGTTCACGCCGCCGCCGACCCGCCCGACACCGCGCGGTCAGCCCCCGCCCGGTCAGCCGAAGTGGTAGTCGGCGACGACGGGCGCGTGGTCGCTCCAGCGGGTGTCCCACGAGGGCGCCCGCACGACGCGGTAGTCGCCGACGCGGGCCGCGAGCGCGGGGGTCGCCAAGTGGTAGTCGATGCGCCACCCGGTGTCGTTGTCGAACGCCTTGCCGCGGTTCGACCACCACGTGTACGGACCGTCGACCTCGCCGGCGAACGTGCGGCCGATGTCGACCCAGCCGAGCCCCGGTCCGACCGAGCCGTCGACGCCCGTCACCTCGGCGCCGGCCGCGCCGAGGAAGCGATCGAAGTAGGCGCGTTCCCTGGGCAGGAACCCCGCCTTCTTGACGTTGCCCTTCCAGTTGCGGATGTCGAACTCGCGGTGGCCGACGTTGAGGTCGCCCATGATGAGGCTGAGCGGGCGCTCCGCGGCGAGCAGCGGCATCCGCTCTTCCATCGCATCGAGAAATGCCCACTTCGCGTCCTGTTTGGGCGTCTCGGCCTCGCCCGTCGGGACGTAGGCGCTGACGATCGTCAGGGTCTCGCCGTCGACGTCGAAGTCGGCCTCGATCCAGCGGCCCGCCGAGTCGAGCGTCTCGGCGTCGCCGAGCACGCGGCGCACGTCGACCGAGTCGTCGCACGACGCGATGGCGACGCCGGCGCGGCCCTTGGCCAGGGCCTCGTCGTTCACGAGCCGCCAGCCCGGAAGCGACGCCGCGAGCTCGTCGACGGTCGCACGGACCTCCTGCAGCGCGAGGATGTCGACGTCGGCCTGCTCGAGCCACGGGATCATCCCCTTACGGCTGGCGGCGCGGATGCCGTTGACGTTGACGGAGGCGATGCGGACGCGGCGGGGCACCCGGCAAGCCTACTTGCGGCCTCCGACATGAGCCGCGTGGCGACGGCCGTTCGGGGGAGGGGGAGGGGGAGCGGATGCCTCGACCTCGGCGAGCTCCTGCTGGGCCTGCCTGATGGCGCGGTCGGCCGACCAGATTCCGTACCAGGGCGCATGCGCGCGCGCCTCCTGCGCCGTGCGCAGCCGCACGCGGGCGGCCAGGAGGAGCGCACGATGCTCGGCGGCGAGCTTGTCGGCCTCGGAGGGCTCCAGAAGCGGGACGTTGCGGTCCATCGCCGAGATCGCGATCCACGCCGCCGCGACGAGCATGATGATGCCGATGATCTTGAACCACAGGAGGAGCCCGACGAAGATCGCGAACGTCGCGAGCAGCGGGTTCGACGGAGAGTAGCTCACCAGGACACCGGCCCCCAGGAGCAGCACCGTCACTGCGGCGCCGCCGAGGAGAGAACCCGGCCAGATGCGCCGCCAGCGCAGAGATGCTCCCGCGAGGAACCGGAAGAGCGCCGCGAGCGCCGACGAGATGAGGGCGAACGACACGACGAGCGAGCCGACGCGCAGAGAGGACACGATGTCGGACGCCGGCTCGAGACCGAACCATCCGAACACCAGCCCGAGCGCCCACGTGCTCATCGAGCTCAAACCCGCACCGACCACGAGCGCGATGCCGAAGATGAAGGCGGCGACGAGATCGCGGGCCTTCAGGAGGAGGTACGAGCGCCGGTCGTACGGCAGCTGGAAGATGTCGCGCACCGCCCGCCGCGCGTAGGTGACGAACCCGATGGCGGTCCAGATCAGGGCGCCGAGGGCGATGAGGCCTGTCACTCCGAGCACTCCCGAGCTGGCGGTGGCGACTGCCTGCACCTGGTCGGGCGTGACGATGCCGCCCTCTTCGCTGATGAGGCCGGGGATGTAGCTGTTGATGACGTCGATGAGTCGCGCGACGGCCTCGGGGCTCCCGCCGAGCCACAGCCCTACGCCGGCGAAGGCGACGTAGATGCCCGCGAAGACCGCGAACAGTGCCTGGTAGCTCACCCCGGCGCCGAGGAGGAAGCCGTTCGTCTGCAGGAAGTGCCGCCACACCCGCACCGGGAACCACGCGAGGGTCTTCTGCGTCAGCGACGTGGCGCGGGCGATCGGCCCGTCGAACCGCTCGCGCAGGTCCTTCTGCGTTCGGTCCCAGCGCTGGCGGAGGTCTTCCTCCTCCTCCTTCGCGCGCGCGGCCGCGTCGCGCTTGCCGGTCGCGTCGCGCGGCGCGGCGGGACTCGGAGGCGAGGCGGTCACCACGTCAGACTAGCGAGGCACGGATGCCGCGGCACGGCGGCTCACCCGCGCGCGGCGTTCGCATCCCCGCGTGGCGGGGACGCGGCATCCATCGACTGGCGCCGCGTCAGCGCTTGCCGCGCAGGACCGCCTGCTTGACCTCGGCGATGGCTTTGGTGACCTCGATGCCGCGCGGGCATGCCTCGGTGCAGTTGAAGGTCGTGCGGCAGCGCCACACGCCCTCCTTGTCGTTGAGGATGTCGAGGCGGACGGCGGCGGCGTCGTCGCGCGAGTCGAAGATGAACCGGTGCGCGTTGACGATCGCGGCGGGGCCGAAGTACTGTCCGTCGGTCCAGAAGACGGGGCACGACGACGTGCACGCGGCGCACAGGATGCACTTCGTGGTGTCGTCGAAGACCTCGCGGTCGACGATCGACTGGATGCGCTCCTTGCCGGGCTCGGGCTTCGAGCTCGCGATGAGGAACGGCTGCACTTCGCGGTACGACGCGAAGAACGGCTCCATGTCGACGATGAGGTCCTTCTCGAGCGGCAGGCCCTTGATCGCCTCGACGTAGATCGGCTGCGAGATGTCGAGGTCTTTGATGAGGGTCTTGCACGCCAGCCGGTTGCGGCCGTTGATGCGCATCGCGTCGGACCCGCAGATGCCGTGGGCGCACGAGCGGCGGAACGACAGCGAGCCGTCGACCTCCCACTTGATCTTGTGCAGCGCGTCAAGCACGCGGTCGGTCGAGTACAGCTCGACGTCGTAGTCGACCCAGCGCGGCTCCTCGTCGACCTCGGGGTCGAAGCGCCGGATGATGAAGGTGACGAGGAAGGACTGGATGCCGGTGTCTTCCACGGCATCCTGCGACACGGGAGCGTCCGCGACGATCGTCATCAGTACTTCCTCTCCAACGGCGGGTAGCGCAACTCGCCGTCCTCGTTCTTCGTGAAGACGACGGGCTTCCAGTCGAGCCGGATGTGGTCCTCCGGGTGCGACGAGTGGGGGTCGCCCGAGAGGTAGGCCATCGTGTGCTGCAGGTACTTCTCGTCGTCGCGCTTGGGGTAGTCGTCGCGCATGTGGCCGCCGCGGCTCTCCTTGCGGTTGCGCGCCGTGACGACGACGACCTCCGCGAGGTCGAGTAGGAAGCCGAGCTCCACGGCCTCCAGCAGATCGGTGTTGTAGCGCTTGCCCTTGTCGTCGACGTGGACGTTGCGGTAGCGGTCGCGGAGGTCGGCGATGACGTCCATGACCTCCGACAGCGACTGGTCGGTGCGGAACACCTGGGCCTTGCGGTCCATCTCGTCCTGCAGCGTCTTGCGGAGCACCGCGATGCGCTCGGTGCCGGGGTTGTTGCGCAGGCCCTCGAGCATCTCGCGGACCTCCTTCGCGGGGTCGTCCGGCAGCGGCACGAAGTCGGCCGTCTGCACGTACTGCACTGCGTTGCGGCCGGCGCGCTTGCCGAAGACGTTGATGTCGAGGAGGGAGTTCGTGCCCAGGCGGTTCGAGCCGTGCACCGAGACGCACGCGCACTCGCCGGCCGCGTAGAGACCCGGGACGACGGTCGTGTTGTCGGAGAGCACCTGGGCGTCGTTGTTGGTCGGGATGCCACCCATCGCGTAGTGCGCCGTCGGCATAACGGGCACGGGCTCGACGACGGGGTCGACACCGAGGTAGGTGCGCGCGAACTCCGTGATGTCGGGGAGCTTCGTCTCGAGCACCTCGGCGCCGAGGTGCGTGCAGTCCAGGAGCACGTAGTCGCGGTGGGGGCCCGCGCCACGGCCCTCCGCGACCTCCTGCACCATGCAGCGGCTGACGATGTCGCGCGGCGCGAGGTCTTTGATGGTCGGCGCGTAGCGCTCCATGAACCGCTCGCCCGTGACGTTGCGCAGGATCGCGCCCTCGCCACGGGCGCCTTCGGTGAGCAGGATGCCGAGGCCCGCCAGGCCGGTCGGGTGGAACTGGAAGAACTCCATGTCCTCCAGCGGCAGGCCCTTGCGCCACACGACGCCGACGCCGTCGCCCGTGAGGGTGTGGGCGTTGGAGGTCGTCTTGAAGATCTTGCCGAACCCGCCGGTGGCGAAGATGACGGCCTTCGACTGGAAGACGTGGAGGTCGCCCGTGGCCAGCTCGTAGGCGACGACGCCCGCGACCTGCGTCGCGCCCGCGTCATCCTTCACCGTGATGAGGTCGAGCACGTAGAACTCGTTGAAGAAGTTGATGCCCAGCTTGACGCAGTTCTGGAAGAGCGTCTGCAGGATCATGTGGCCGGTGCGGTCGGCGGCGTAGCACGCGCGGCGCACGGGCGTCTTGCCGTGGTCGGCGGTGTGGCCGCCGAAGCGGCGCTGGTCGATCTTGCCCTCCGGCGTGCGGTTGAAGGGCAGGCCCATGTTCTCGAGATCGATGACGGCGTCGATCGCCTCTTTCGCGAGGATCTCGGCGGCATCCTGGTCGACGAGGTAGTCGCCGCCCTTGACCGTGTCGAAGGTGTGCCACTCCCAGGAGTCCTCTTCGACGTTCGCGAGGGCGGCAGCCATGCCGCCCTGCGCGGCACCGGTGTGCGAGCGCGTCGGGTACAGCTTCGTGATGACGGCCGTCCGGGCCCCGGGGCCGGCTTCGATCGCGGCGCGCATGCCGGCGCCGCCGGCCCCCACGATGACGATGTCGAACTGGTGGTAGTGGACGCCGTCCTTGACGACGCTGTCGGTGGTCTGGGTGCTCACGTGAAGGATGCTCTCGTCTCTGTATTGCTCGCGGCGACCGTCAGCCCGCGACGCTCTGGCACATGTCCCACAGCGAGCTGTCCTGGGTCACGCCGATGCACGGGTCGAAGGTGAACACCACGAGGGTGCCGAGGAGGATGAGGAAGGCGGCGGCGAGCCACAGTGCCCACACGAGCACCCGGCGGACGCCGTTGTGCGTCACGTAGTCGTTGACGATGGTGCGCATGCCGTTGGCGCCGTGGATGAGGGCGAGCCACAGCATGATGACGTCCCACCACTGCCAGAACGGCGTGGCGAACTTGCCGGCGACGAACGCGAAGTCGATCTGGTGGATGCCGTCGCCCGTCAGCAGATTGACGAACAGGTGGCCGAAGATCAGGACGACCAGCAGCACGCCGGAGGCGCGCATGTAGATCCAGCCCCACTTCTCGAGGTTCGGTCCGGTGCGTCGCGTGGGGGCGACGGGGGAGCGCGGGTCGGCGATCGCGGTCATCAGTGACCCCCTCCCGTCGAGGCGAAGACGTTCATGAGGTGACGCGGCGCGAAGCCGAGCATCGTGACGGCCCAGACTCCGAGGACGCCCCACCAGAGCTGGCGCTGCATGCGCGTGGCCCACGGCCACAGGTCGACGGCGATGATGCGCAGGCCGTTGAAGGCGTGGTACGCGATGGCGGCCACGAGGACGACCTCGCCGAGGCCCATGATCGGGTTCTTGTACGTGCCGATGACGGCGTCGTACGCCTCGGGCGAGACCCGGATGAGCGCCGTGTCGAGCACGTGCACGAGGAGGAAGAAGAAGATGGCGACACCCGTGATGCGGTGCAGGACCCACGACCACATGCCCTCGCGTCCGCGGTAGAGCGTGCCGCGGGGCACTTTCGACGTGGTCTCCGCGACCGACGGTGTGACGCGTGCTGGTGCAGACACGGGCCGTCCTCCCTGACTCGAACACTGTGTGGAGGGGCGGGACTCCGCCCCTCGGGGAATGCCTTCCCTTGCGTCACGCGGGCGCTGCACCATCCTATTCCCGTCCTGTGACAGGGCGCGATGAGGCATGGCCGACTATCTCGACGTCGAGATAAAGACGACGGATGCCGCGGCATCCGTCTTCACGTCGCCGACGACTCCCTTCATGTCGCCGACAACTCCCCGTCATCCCTGCGCAACGCGCCTCGGTAGCCTTGACCGCATGGTCGAGCCCATCGAGGACTTCTACGCCGTCATCCCCGCCGGAGGCATCGGGAGCAGGCTCTGGCCGCTGTCGCGCGCCGACGCGCCGAAGTTCCTGCACGACCTCACCGGGTCGGGCCAGACGCTGCTGCGCGACACGTGGGATCGCCTCGAGCCGCTCGCCGGTCCCGACCGCATCGCGGTCGTGACCGGCCGTGCCCACCGGGCCGCCGTCGAGCGGGAGCTTCCGGGCGTCCCCGACAAGAACGTCTTCCTCGAGTCGGAGCCGCGGGACTCCTCGGCCGCGATCGGCCTGGCCGCCGCGATCCTCTCCCGCCGCGAGCCCGACGTCATCATCGGCTCGTTCGCCGCCGACCACGTGATCCGCGTGCCGCACCTGTTCGAGTGGGCCGTGCGCCAGGCCGTCGCGGCGGCCCGCGAGGGATACATCTGCACGATCGGCATCCAGCCCTCCGAGCCCTCCGTCGGCTTCGGCTACATCAAGAAGGGGACGGGGCTGGTCATCGACGGCGCGCCCGAGGCCGCCCTCGTCGAGACCTTCGTCGAGAAGCCCGACCTCGAGACGGCCAAGGAGTACTTCGCCGACCGCTCGTACCTCTGGAACGCGGGCATGTTCATCGCGCGTGCCGACGTGCTCCTCGGCGAGATCGCCGAGAACGAGCCGCAGCTGTACGCGGGTCTCATGGACCTCGCCGAGGCGTGGGACGACCGCGAGGCGCGCGGTCCCGTCGTCGACCGGGTCTGGCCGACCCTCAAGAAGATCGCCATCGACTACTCCGTCGCCGAGCCCGCCGCCGCGCGCGGCCGGCTCGCCGTCATCCCGGGTCACTTCGACTGGGACGACGTCGGAGACTTCGCGAGCCTCGCCAAGCTCAACTCCCACGGCCGCAAGAACGACCTCGCGATCCTCGGCGAGAACGCGCGCGTGCTCTCCGACGCCGCGAGCGGCATCGTGGTGAGCCAGACGGGCCGCGTCATCAGCCTCATCGGCGTGCGCGACATCGTCGTGGTCGACACCCCCGACGCGCTCCTGGTCACCACGAGCGAGCACGCGCAGCGGGTCAAGGGCGTGGTCGACGCGCTCAAGCTGAACGGCCGCGGCGACGTGCTCTGAGTGAACCGGAGTCGCGGGGAGCGCGACATCCGGTTCCGGGCGTGTTGCGTCTTTGTAACCATTCGCCCGCACACGCGCTGTGAGCATGCAAGCGCGCCGTCACACTGGGTAACTTCATGATGCACCCGCGAGGTCCGCGGGTCTTCTTCCGTGGAGGCAGAGTTGACCACTTCTACCCGAAAGCGAGTGCTCGGCGGCCTGGTCGCCGTGAGCCTCTTCGTCGCCCTCGCTGGCTGCGCGTCCGCACCCGAGGAGTCGCAGTCGACCGGTGAGGCCAGTGGCGGAGCCGTCGACGGCTTCAAGCCCTGCATGGTCTCCGACGCGGGCGGCTTCGACGACAAGTCCTTCAACCAGCTCGGCTACGAGGGCCTCCAGAAGGCGGCCAAGGAGCTGGGCGTCGAGCCCATCTCCGTCGAGTCGAGCTCCGAGTCGGACTACGCGCCGAACATCACGAGCCTCGTCGACCAGAACTGCACCATGATCATCACGGTCGGCTTCGCGCTCGCTTCGGCGGCTTCGGAGGCGGCGAAGGCGAACCCCGACATCGAGTTCGTCTCGATCGACGACGTCGTCGACACCGACTTCGACGGCAAGACGGATGCCCCGAACATCAAGCCCATCGTCTTCGACACCGCGCAGGCGGCGTTCCTGGGCGGCTACGCGGCGGCGTCGTACTCGAAGGCCAAGAAGGTCGGCACCTTCGGCGGCATGAACTTCCCGACCGTCTCGATCTTCATGGACGGCTTCAAGCAGGGCGTCGAGTACTGGAACAAGGAGAAGGGCGACAGCGTCGAGGTCATCGGCTGGGACGGTAAGGACGGCGTCTTCACCGGTGGGTTCGAGGCGAACCAGGACGCGATCAACGCGGCCCAGGGCATCGTCGACCAGGGCGTGGACGTGCTCCTTCCCGTCGGCGGCCCGATCTACCAGAGCGCGGCCTCGGTCATCCGCTCGTCCGGCCGTGAGATCGCGATGCTCGGCGTCGACGCCGACGTGTTCGAGACCGACCCCAGCGTCGCCGACCTCCTGCTCACCTCGATCCGCAAGCTGATCGACGTGGGTGTCGAGGACGCCGTCATGGCCGCGGGCAAGGGCGAGTTCGACGCGACGCCGTTCGTCGGCACGCTCAAGAACGAGGGCGTGGGCCTGGCCCCGTTCCACGACTTCGAGAGCAAGGTCTCGCCCGACCTGCAGAAGGAGCTCGACACGATCAAGGCCGGCATCATCGACGGCTCGATCAAGGTCAACTCGTACCTCGCGGGCTGATCCACTCTCCCTGTGGGGAGGCCGGCATGCCGGCCTCCCCACAGTCGTCTCCGAGGGCCGCCCGCGGAGCCCCGTCTGCGCGGCGTGCGCCGCGCAGACACTCACGTCCCACGCATCCCGCTCACTAGGATCGGCACCATGAAGCTCGAGCTCCGCGGAATCACCAAGCGATTCGGCAGCCTCGTCGCGAACGACCACATCGACCTCGTGGTCCAGCCGGGGGAGATCCACAGCCTCCTCGGCGAGAACGGCGCAGGCAAGTCCACGCTCATGAACGTGCTCTACGGGTTGTACCAGGCTGACGAAGGCGTCATCCTCCTCGACGACCGCGTCCAGAACTTCCGGGGCCCCGGCGACGCGATGCGCGCCGGCATCGGAATGGTGCACCAGCACTTCATGCTCATCCCCGTCTTCACCGTCGCCGAGAACGTCATGCTCGGCCACGAGTCGACGCGGGCCGGGGGTCTGCTCGACCTCGAGTCGGCGCGCGAGCGCGTGCGCGAGATCTCAGCGCGGTTCGGCTTCGATGTCGACCCCGACGCCGTCGTGGAAGACCTCCCGGTCGGGGTGCAGCAGCGCGTCGAGATCATCAAGGCGCTCTCGCGCGACGCGAAGGTGCTCGTCTTCGACGAGCCGACGGCCGTGCTCACGCCGCAGGAGACCGACGAGCTCATGGGCATCATGCGCCAGCTCAAGGAGTCCGGGGCATCCATCGTCTTCATCACGCACAAGCTGCGCGAGGTGCGCGAAGTCGCCGACCGCATCACCGTCATCCGGCTCGGCAAGGTCGTGGGCGAGGCGCTTCCCACGGCGTCCAACGCCGAGCTCGCCTCGATGATGGTGGGGCGCGCGGTCGAGCTGACGGTGCACAAGGACGCTCCGAAGCTCGGGGACCCCGCTCTCGTGGTCGAGGGCCTGCGCGTCATCGACGCCTTCGGTCAGATCGTCGTGAACGACGTGAGCTTCGAGGTGCGCGCCGGCGAGGTGCTCGCCGTCGCGGGCGTCCAGGGCAACGGCCAGACCGAGCTCACCGAGGCGCTCGTCGGCCTCCAGCCGCAGGTGCGCGGGTCGATCAGGCTCAACGGCGAGGAGCTCGTCGGCAAGAGCGTGCGGCACATCCTCGGCGAGGGCGTCGGCTTCGTGCCGGAGGACCGCAACGAGGACGGCCTCGTCAGCGCCTTCACGATCGCCGAGAACCTCATGCTGGACCGCTCCGACGGGCCGCCCTTCGTCCGGGCCGGCAACCTCCAGAAGCGCACGCTCGAGGCGTTCGCGAAGGAGAAGTTCACGGAGTTCGACGTCCGCGCGCCGGGCATCGATGCTCCCGTGGGCTCGCTCTCCGGTGGCAATCAGCAGAAGGTCGTCCTCGCGCGCGAGCTCAGCCGCGATTTGTCGCTCCTCGTCGCGGCCCAGCCGACGCGCGGCGTCGACGTCGGATCGATCGAGTTCATCCACAAACGCATCGTCGAGACACGGGATGCCGGGATCCCGGTCGTCGTGGTCTCGACCGAGCTCGACGAGGTCACGGCGCTCGCCGATCGCATCATGGTGATGTACCGCGGCCGGATCATCGGGATCGTCCCGGGCAACACTCCTCGCGACGTCCTCGGGCTCATGATGGCCGGCGTCACGCCCGAGTCGGAAGGGGCCGCAGCGTGAGCACCTCGACAGCGCCGGCACCGGCATCCGGTCTCCAGGAGACCCCGCCCCCGTCCAAGTGGCACGAGACGTTCCTGCGCATCACGCAGGGCAACGCCATCATCTCCGTGCTCGCGGTGGTCCTCGCCCTCATCGTCGGCGGCATCATGATCGCCGCGACCGACGAGGACGTGCAAGCGGCATCCGGTTACTTCTTCGCCCGCCCCGGCGACACGCTCGTCGCCATCTGGCAGGCGGTCTCGGGGGCCTATGTCGCGCTCTTCCAGGGCTCGATCTACAACTTCGGCGCGCCGACGTTCGCGCGCGCCATCCGTCCCCTCACCGAGACCCTGACCTTCGCGACGCCGCTCATCGCGGCCGGTCTCGGCGTCGCCCTCGCGTTCCGCATCGGGATGTTCAACATCGGTGGCCGCGGACAGATGCTGATGGCCTCGGCCGCAGCCGGGTGGGTGGCCTTCGGGCTCGACCTGCCCTGGGGCATCCACATGATCGTCGCCCTTCTCGCGGGCCTCATCGCGGGAGCGCTGTGGGCCGGCATCGCGGGCCTCCTCAAGGCGCGGACCGGTGCGCACGAGGTGATCGTGACGATCATGCTCAACTACGTCGCGTTCTACCTCATCTCGTGGATGCTGCGCACCCCGGGCCTGCTGCAGGCACCGGGGTCGAGCAACCCGAAGACGCCCGCGATGAAGGAGACGGCGGTCTTCTTCGACCTGCTCGGGCCGCAGTACAACCTGCACTTCGGCTTCATCCTCGTCATCGGCGCGACGGTGCTGGTGTGGTGGATCCTCACCAAGTCGAGCCTCGGCTTCCAGTTCCGCGCCGTCGGGGAGAACCCCAACGCGGCACGGGTCGCCGGTATCGACGTCAAGAACATGTACGTCTACGGCATGCTCATCTCGGGCGCGCTCGTGGGTCTCGCGGGCGTCAACCAGGTGCTCGGCACGATCACGACGGGGTTCACCGCGGGGATCGACGCCGGCATCGGGTTCGACGCGATCACGGTGGCCCTCCTCGGCCGCTCGACGCCGTGGGGCACCTTCGCGGCCGGCATCCTCTTCGGCGCCTTCAAGGCGGGCGGATTCGCGATGCAGGCCGGCCAGCAGATCCCGATCGAGATCGTGACGGTCGTGCAGTCGCTGATCGTCCTGTTCATCGCGGCGCCGCCGC
This sequence comes from Microbacterium sp. F51-2R, assembly GCF_052180235.1. Taxonomy (GTDB): domain Bacteria; phylum Actinomycetota; class Actinomycetes; order Actinomycetales; family Microbacteriaceae; genus Microbacterium. The sequence goes on from NZ_CP197470.1 coordinate 3,296,403, forward strand.
TCGTGCGCACGATCTTCTTCCTGCCGTCGCCCGAGCGCGATCGCCGGCGCGCCGAGAAGGCGCGCAAGAAGGCGCTCAAGGCCGAGGTCGCCCAGGATGCCGAGCCCCAGGAGGTCGCCAAGTGAGCGCGCCGCACGTCGGCACGGCCGGCCTGATGCCCGAGACGCCCATCACGGTGGAGAAGACCGTTCTGCGCAGCTGGAAGGCGCCGATCGCCCTCGGCATCTTCACGGTGCTGTACGGGCTGCTCATGCTCCTCGCGCCGCGCAGCGGCACCACCACGTTCCGCCTGTCGACCCAGGCCGACCTCATCCAGCTCCCCGACCTCGAGCTCCCGGTGGGGCCCACGGTGTGGATCTGCTTCGTCCTGCTCGCGCTTCTCGCGGGCGCCTCGGCGTACTTCGTGCGCGCGGGCGGCCGGTCGCCTCTGTGGGTCGTGATCGCCTACATCGTGATCTTCGTGGTCGGCTTCCTCACGTGGGCCGCCTCCGGCGCGACGATCCCCGTGCCGGGACTCCTCGCCGGCTCCCTCGCGCTCGCGGTGCCGCTCATCTACGGCGCGCTGGGCGGTGTCATCGGCGAGCGGGCCGGTGTCGTCAACATCGCGATCGAGGGTCAGCTGCTCGCGGGCGCCTTCACGGCCGCGGTCATCTCGTCGATAACGAAGCAGCCGTTCCTCGGCCTGCTGGCCGCGATGGTGGCGGGCGTGCTGGTCGCCGCGGTGCTCGCCGCATTCGCGATCAAGTACCTCGTCGATCAGGTGATCGTCGGTGTCGTGCTCAACGTGCTCGTCCTGGGCCTCACCGGATTCCTGTTCTCGCAGGTGCTCCAGCCCAACGCGCCGCTCCTGAACACCCCCGTGCGGTTCGACCGCATCCCGATCCCGCTGCTGAGCGAGATCCCCGTCATCGGGCCGCTCTTCTTCCGGCAGACGATCATCGTCTACATCATGTACGTCGCTGTCGCGGTGGTGTACATCGGGATGTTCCACACGCGCTGGGGTCTGCGCCTGCGCGCCGTCGGCGAGCACCCGCAGGCCGCCGACACCGTGGGCATCAAGGTCAACGCCACGCGCTTCTGGAATGTGCTCCTCGCCGGCGCGATCGTGGGCCTCGGCGGCACCGTCTTCACGATCGGGAATGGCATCGCCTTCAACAAGGACATGACGGCGGGCGCGGGCTTCATCGCTCTCGCGGCGGTCATCTTCGGCCAGTGGGATCCGATCAAGGCGACCCTCGCGGCGCTGCTGTTCGGCTTCGCCTCGAACCTGCAGAACACGCTGAGCGTCATCGGATCGCCGGTGCCGAGCGAGTTCATGCTGATGCTTCCGTACCTGGTCACGATCTTCGTGGTGGCCGGCGTCGTCGGAAAGTCCCGCGCTCCCGCGGCCGACGGCAAACCGTATATCAAGGGGTGATCTGATCTCGTGACCGACATCGACTGGGACGAGCTTCGGGCAGCCGCGGCCGAGGCGATGCAGCGTGCGTACGCGCCGTACTCCCGCTACCGCGTGGGCGCCGCGGCGCTCGTGTCGGACGGGCGCATCGTGCAGGGCTGCAACGTCGAGAACGCGTCCTACGGCGTGACGCTGTGCGCCGAGTGCGGGCTCGTCTCGGAGCTGCACATGTCGGGCGGCGGACAGCTCGTCGCGTTCGTGTGCGTCAACAACGACGGCGAGACGATCATGCCGTGCGGCCGCTGCCGCCAGCTGCTGTACGAACACGCCCTCCCCGGCATGCTGCTCGAGACCGTGTCGGGCATCCGGACCATCGACGAGGTGCTGCCGGATGCCTTCGGGCCGCGTGACCTCGAAGAGGCGGCGCGCTGATGGTCGACGAGGAAGCTGCGCCGAGCGAGCGCCCGCGAGTCGAAGCGTTCGACGCCGTCGACGTCATCCGCACCAAGCGCGACGGGGGAGCCGTCCCCGAGGACGCGCTCCGCTGGATGATCGACGCCTACACACGCGGGTACGTCATGGACGCGCAGATGTCGGCCTTCGCGATGGCGGTGCTCCTCAACGGCATGCAGCGCGACGAGATCCGCGTCATGACCGACGCCATGATCGCGTCGGGGGAGCGCATGAGCTTCGCGGGCCTGGGCAAGCCGACCGTCGACAAGCACTCGACCGGGGGCGTGGGCGACAAGATCACGCTGCCCCTCGCGCCGCTCGTCGCGGCGTTCGGGGTGGCCGTGCCGCAGCTCTCCGGGCGCGGGCTCGGTCACACGGGCGGCACCCTCGACAAGCTCGAGTCGATCCCCGGCTGGCGCGCGGCGCTCACCAACGACGAGCTCGTCGCGCAGCTGCGGGACGTCGGCGCCGTCATCTGCGCCGCGGGGTCGGGCCTCGCCCCGGCCGACAAGAAGCTGTATGCCCTCCGCGACGTCACCGGCACGGTCGAGGCGATCCCGCTCATCGCGTCGAGCATCATGTCCAAGAAGATCGCCGAGGGCACCCAGTCGCTCGTCCTCGACGTCAAGTTCGGCTCGGGCGCCTTCATGCGCGACGTCGACAGGGCGCGCGAGCTGGCTCGCACGATGGTCGCGCTCGGCACCGACTCGGGTGTCTCGACGACGGCGCTCCTCACCGACATGAACACCCCCTTGGGCCTGGCGATCGGCAACGCCAACGAGGTGCGCGAGTCGGTCGAGGTGCTCGCCGGCGGAGGCCCGGCAGACGTGGTGGAGCTGACTCTCGCGCTCGCGCGCGAGATGCTCGCCCTGGCCGGTCAGCCCGACGCGGATGTCGAGGCGGCGCTCCGCGACGGCCGCGCGATGGACGTGTGGCGCGCCATGATCCGCGCGCAGGACGGGGATCCGGATGCCTCGCTCCCCGCACCCGCCGAGACCCACACCGTCACGGCGGACGCCGACGGCTACCTCACCCGGCTCGAGGCGCTCCCGTTCGGCATCGCCGCGTGGCGGCTGGGTGCCGGCCGCGCTCGGGCGGAAGACCCCGTCCTCCACGCCGCCGGCATCGACCTCCACGCGAAGCCGGGAGATCGGATCACGGCCGGTCAGCCGCTGTTCACCCTGCTCGGACAGGATGCCACCCGGTTCGATCGAGCCCTGGCGGCGGTCGAGGGAGCGTGGGAGATCGGCGCGGACGCGCCGGCCTCGACGCCTCTCGTCCTCGAGCGCATCACGGCCTGACTCCCTGTCGCGCCGAGGCGCGGCATCCATCCCCCCCACGAAAGACCGACGAGGAGCATCTCATGCCCATCGACCAGCACGGCGACGCCGTCCTTCAGGGCGTCTCGATCCGAAGCCTCCCCAAGGTCTCGCTGCACGACCACCTCGACGGCGGTGTGCGGCCCGCCACGATCATCGAGCTCGCCGACGCGGCGGGTGTCGACGTGCCCTCGACCGATGCGGACGATCTGGCCGAGTGGTTCGCGCAGAAGTGCGATTCGGGGTCGCTCGTGGAGTACCTGAAGACCTTCGACCTGACGATCGCGGTCATGCAGACCGCCGACGGCCTGCGCCGTGTCGCGCGCGAGTTCGTCGAGGACCTCGCCGCCGACGGCGTCGTGTACGGCGAGGTGCGCTGGGCGCCCGAGCAGCACCTGCAGGGCGGGCTGTCGCTCGAGGAGGTCGTCGAGGCGGTTCAGAAGGGCATCGAGGAGGGGGAGGATGCCGCGGACCGCGAGGGACGCGACATCCGTGTCGGACAGCTCATCACCGCGATGCGGCACACCGACCGGTCGCTCGAGATCGCGCGGCTGGCCGTCGACTTCCGTGGCCGCGGCGCGGTCGGCTTCGACATCGCCGGGCCGGAGGACGGCTTTCCGCCGTCGAACCACCGGGCCGCGTTCGACTACCTCGCCGCGGAGTTCTTCCCCGTCACGGTGCACGCGGGCGAGGCGGCGGGTCTCGACTCGATCCGTTCGGCGCTGCTCGACGGGCGCGCCCTGCGTCTCGGACACGGCGTGCGCATCGCGGAGGACCTCGAGGTCGTCTCGCGCGCGGGCGAAGAGGTGCTCGTGACGTTCGGCGACCTCGCGCGCTGGGTGCGCGACCGCGAGATCTCGCTCGAGCTGTCGCCGTCGTCGAACCTGCAGACGGGCGCGATCGAGCGCTGGGGCACGACGATGGAGGACCACCCCTTCGATCTGCTCTACCAGCTCGGCTTCGCCGTCACGGTCAACGTCGACAACCGCACCATGAGCCGCACGTCGCTCACGCGGGAGCTCGCGCTCCTCGCCGAGACGTTCGACTACGACCTCGACGACCTCGAGACCTTCCAGGTCAACGCCGCCGCCGGCTCGTTCCTCCCGCTCGAGGAGCGCGAGGAGCTGATCGAGATCATCACCGACGGCTTCGACGTCTGACCCGCCCGCCCTGTTCGGCGGGTCGGAGCTGCGACGGGTTCGGCTGCGGGCGGGGGGGTTTCGCGTCGGGTCGGCGTTCGCGCGGCTACGGCGTCTTGTGGGTCGGCCGTTTCGTCGGGTCGGTGTTCACGCGGCTTCGGTGTCTTGTGGGCCGGCCGTTTCGTCGGGTCGGTGTTCACGCGGCTTCGGTGTCTCGTGGGTCGGCCGTTTCGTCGGGTCGGTGTTCACAACTCCGGAGATTCGGTAGGTGGGCGGCGTGGAAGGCGCTTCTCGGCTGCCGTCGGCGCGGTTCTTCCGGAGTTTTGAACGCGAGCGGCCGGAGAACCGTGGGTCAACGTGTTCCGCAGCACGCCGAGCACCCAGTCCGGGCGGTACAGGATGTCCTCGGCGAGCAGCCGCAGCGTCATGTAGCCCTGTGCTGCCGCGGCGGCGTCGCGGCGCCGGTCCGCCTTGATCTGCTTCCAGTCGGCGTGATGCGCTTCGCTGTCGCACTCGACGATGAGCCACCCGTCCACGAGCAGATCGACGAACCCCACCCCGGTGATCTTCACCTGAAGCTCAGGCCGCGCTCCGAGCGCGCGGAGCATGAGCCGGACGAGCGTCTCGGTCCCGGACTCGGCACGCCGGTCGAGGAGCCCGCGTAGCCGTCGGTACCGCCGGGGGAGAGCCGCGAAGATCGCCGCGATCCCGGCCTCGTCGACTAGTCGCAGGTGCCACGCGCTGTCGAGTGTGGCGATCGCCGCTCGTGGGGTCTGGCACCGCACCGCCTGGACGAGCGCCTCGACGACGGGAGTGATCACGGCGTCATCCGCCGCGTGGGAGGTCCGCCAGTGCCGGACCGTTCCGACGGCCGTCGGCGGGAGCCGCGTCGAGTGCGGGTGGACCTGCACGTGCGGCGCATGGCTGCCCTGCACGAAGACCCCGAGAAGGGCCAGCAGGGAGACGCAGTCCAGCCGGCCGCCTTCGCCGACCGCGAGCTTGACCGAATCGTGGGTGTGCGTCCAGAGATATCGGCCGCGGCGCGGCCTCACCAGTCGGCCCTCTCGGACCGCGGCAGTGATCTCACGCGCAGAGAGGCCGGAGTCGATCAGCGACTGCCGGCTGAGCAGAGCCCGAGGAACCTCCGGAGGGAGGCGAAACGGAGGAACGGGAGGTCGGCGCACCTCCCGAGGATGGTCTGCCCGCACGGCGGGCTCCCGGTGGTTGGCTCGGTCGGTGGACCAGGTGGGCTCCGGTGGCGGTTGGGGAGGAGACGGTCCGACGACGTCGAGACCAGGGGGAGCGGGCCCGGGCGGTTCGGGGTGGTTCGCAATTCCGGAGTTTTGCGGGGTGATGGGCGGAAATCGGCCTGGAGGGGCCGTGGCGCGCGATTTCTCCGGAGTTGTGAACGCCCGGTGGGCGGTTAGGCGTGGCCGCGGCCGAAAGTAGGCGGGCGGGGAGGTGGAGAGAGGAGACGGTCCGGCTTCTTCGGGCCCGGGTGGTGCGGGTTCGGGGTGGGGTGGTTCGGGCCGGGGTGGAGTGGTTCACAACTCCGGAGATTTTGCGGGGTGATGGGGGGAAATCGGCCTGGAGGGGCCGGGGCGTGCGATTTCTCCGGAGTTGTGAACGGGGAGCGCCGCCGGCCGGGAGGAAGGAGGATGCACCCGGAGTCGTGGACGGCCGCCGGGGGAAGGCCGGGGACGAGGGAAGGCCGGGGACGAGGGAAGGGCGGGAACGCGGGTCAGCGCCAGGCGACGCCGGGATGGGACGCGAGGTAGGCCTCGAACGCCTCGGCGCTGGTCTTGGACGGCGTGAAGCCGAACTCGCTCTTGAGGGCATCGTTGGCGAGCACGGGGCGATACCGGAGGAACCCGACCTGCTCGGGGCCGTGCACCGTGAGGCGCAGCAGGCGTCCGACCCGGAGCCCGGCGGCGAGGACGCCGGCGGGCACGGTGAGAAGCGGCTTCCCCAGCCGCCGCGCCAGGTCGTGGATCGTCAGGCGGCCGTCGCCGGCGACGTTGTAGACGCCGGGCGGGCCGTCGGTCGCCGCACGGGCCATCGCGGCGGCGACGTCGTCGACCCAGATGAAGACGAAGGGCGACTCCGACCCTCGGATGGCGAGGATGCGCCGGCCGTCCCACAGCGCCGTGATCTGGTTGCGGACGGTGGGCCCGAGGATCGTCCCGATGCGGAACACGACCTGCTCGAGCTCGGGGTGCGAGAGGCGATACCCGGCGAGGAGCTGCTCGACGAGGCGCTTGTGCTTCGCGTACGGGAACTCGTCGTTGCCGCGCACGGGGTCGCTCTCACGCAGCCATTCCGGATTGTCGGCGTGGTAGCCGTAGGCCGCCCCCGACGACGAGACGACGATCCGCCGCACGCCCGCCCCGACGCAGGCCTCGAGCACGTTCCGCGACCCGTCGACGTCGACGCGGTACTCGAGGTCGTGGTCTCGGCCCGGGTTCACGATCGCGGCGAGGTGCACGACGACATCGATCTCGTGCCGATCGAGCAGGTGCGGGAGGCTCCCGGGAAGAGTCACGTCGCACTCGTCATAGGTCACGCCCTCGAGCGGATGCCCCGGCCGCCGCACGTCGCCGGCGACGACCTTGTCGACGCCGGGGTGTGCCGCGAGGGCCGCGGCCACGTGGGTGCCGAGGAATCCGGCCCCGCCCGTCACGAGGACCCTGGCGCCCATCACACCGCCTCGGCTGACGCGTCCGGGGCGGCACCCGAGGGCGCGTGCCGCGATGCGTCGCCCTTGGGCGAGCCCGTGCGGCGGCGTGTGTGGCGGGCCCAGAGTGCGGCGACGGCCAGGCCCGCGATGATGTCCCAGATGCCCCACCACCCCGCGACGATCGCCATGCCGCCGAGTCCTCCGAAGAACGCGAAGACGAGCCCGAGGCCGAGGCCGGCGTTGCGGATGCCGACCTCGAACGTCATCGCCTTGCGCTCGGGGGAGCCCAGGCCGCCGACCACCGCTGTCGAGTAGCCGATGGCGAGGGCCACGGCGTCATGGATCGCGACGACGACGAGGATCACACCGAGGAAGGCCACGAAGTACGACCAGTTGCCGGCGAGGGCGGCGACGATGAATCCGAGCAGCGCCAGCAGCGAGAACCACTTCACGAACGGCTGCACGCGCGCGGCGAAGGACGGGAAGCGGGCACGGATGCCGAGGCCGAGCAGGAACGGGACCCCGATGATGAGGAAGACGTCGACGAGCATCTGCCAGGGGTTCAGCTGCACCGTCTCGAGCAGGTCGCGCGCCGTCGGGTGAAGCGACCCCCAGAACGCGACGCTGAGCGGCAGGACGAAGATGTAGATCAGGTTCGACACGGCGGTCATCGAGACCGACAGCGCGACGTTGCCGCCCGATCGGTGGGTGAGCACCTGCGAGATGTTGCCGGGCGGGCAGCAGGCCACGAGGATCATGCCGAGCGCCATCGACGGTGTGACCGGCAGGACGAGCGTCAGGCAGAACGTCACGGCGGGCAGCACGACGAGCTGCGCGAGGATCGCGATGACGAAGGGCTTCGGCTTGCGCGCGACGACCTTGAAATCCTGCGGCGAGGTGTCGAGGGCGATGCCGAACATGATCAGCGCCAGCACGACGTTCAGGAGCACCAGCGTCGCGGGATTGAAGTTGAGGACGACGTCGTCGATGTTCATGCCGACGCCGCCTCGGCGACGTCGTGCCGCCGCGCCCCTCGACGCCCGCGACCCGCTCCACGCGCCGTCCCGCGACCGCCCCGCGTCGGTCGCCGGCCGTCGGCATCCCGCTCCCCGCGCAGCGTCGCGACGGCCGCGCGCACGGCGCGCCGATAGGCGTCCTTGTTGACGTAGTACGACATGCGTTCCAGGCCCAGGTACCGGTAGCCGCCCGTCAGGTCGGGCCACGGCCGCGTCGACGCCTCGTCACGGAACGCGGCCGCCCTGCCGGGATCGCGCTCGAGCGCCGAGAGGTACTCCGCGATGAGCTCGGCCTGCTCGTAGCGTCCTTGCCAGCCGATTCCGGATGCCTCGATCATCCCCATGACGTAGAGGCCGTTGAACGACGGCGGGAAGATGTTGAGGTAGAGCTCAGGCGACCAGCCCGTCCAGTTGAGGGCGGCGCGGTCGACGAACGGGTAGTCGAGCGTGTAGCCGGTGGCGAGGAGTACGGTGTCGTACTCACCGCTGGAACCGTCGCGGAAGTGCACGGTCGGTCCGTCGAACCGCTCGACGTCGGGACGGATGCGCAGGTCGCCCTGACCGAGGTGGTTGAGGATCAGCGTGTTGACGATGGGGTGCGACTCGTAGATCCGGTAGTCGGGCCGGGGGAAGCCGAACCGCACGGGGTCTCCGGTGAAGGCGCGGAGCACTCTGGCGTCGACGAACTGCTTGATGCGCGCCGGCAGCGGGCGGCCCTGATTGAGGGTGTCGGACGGGCGTCCGAAGAGGTAACGCGGCACGAAGTAGTAGCCCCGGCGGACGCTCATGTCGACGGATGCCGCGTGGTGGACGGCATCGACGGCGATGTCGCATCCCGAATTCCCGGCCCCGATGATGAGCACGCGCTTTCCGGTGAGCTGCGTCGCGCGCTTGTAGGCGCTGGTGTGGAGGAGCTCGCCCGAGAACTCGCCGGGTAAGGTCGGGATGTTCGGCTCGGCGAGTGTGCCGTTGGCGAGGATCACCCCGTCGTATCGTCGGGAGACCGACTCGCCGGCGCCCGCGGACGGTTCGGCGTGCAGCATCCATCCGCCGTCATCGGTCCTCTCGAGCTGCGTGACCTTCGTGTCGAAGTGGAACCGCTCGGTCAGGCCGAAGCGGTCGGCGTAGTCGCGGAAGTAGCGGATGAGCGTGCGGTGGCTCGGGTAGTCGGCCGCGTCATCCATCGGGAACTCGGTGAACTGCGTCGTCGTGCGCGACGAGATGAGGTGCGCCGACTCGTACATCGTGGAGCGCGGGTTCTCGATGTCCCACAGCCCGCCGACGCCTCGGGATGCCTCGTACCCGTCGAAGGCGATCTGCGCCTTCTGCAGCGCCCTCGCCGCGGCGAGGCCCGAGGGCCCCGCCCCGATGATGGCGTATCGGTGCTCCTGCATTCTCCACACTCCGTTGTGCCGCAGTCCGCTGCGCGACCTCACGATGCTAACCGGAGTCGCATCGCGACCCCGGCCCGTCCACAGGACCTCAGCCGAGGTAGTTCGCGATGCGGCCGACGAGCCGCGTGATCTCGGCTGTCATCTCCTCGTCCGAGATCGTCGGAGTGCCGTCGCCGGGCTGGAGGCCGTAATCGCCGAAGGACGAGTGGCTTGCCCCGGGGATCTCGACCATCTCGGCATCGCGGGGGAGGAGGTGCCGCGCGTCGTCGATCTTCTGGGGCGTCGACAGGCCGTCTTCGCTGCCGGACATGCTGAGCACCGGCTGCTGCCACTCGGAGAGGTCCTGCGCGCAGTACGACCCGAAGAGGACGAGCGCCTCGGCCTGCGTCGCGAGTTGGCAGGAGCGCACGCCGCCGAGCGAATGGCCGCCCACCATCCACTCGCGCACGGTGGGGGCGAGGGTCGTGAACGAGCCGAGCGGGCGCAGATCGAAGAAGGCGAGGTTGAGCCACGGCTTGGTGATGACGACCGTGACCTTCTTGTCGGCGACGAGCCCCGAGAGCTTCGAGGCGTACGCCCACGGGTCGACCTTGGCGCCGGGGATGAAGACGAGTCCGACGTGGGACCGCTCGTCGGCGGGGGTCATGATGATGCCGTCCGGCTCGTCGCTGATGACGATGCGGTCATCGGCCCGGACGGCGGCGAGCGGACCCGGCTCGGCCTGCATGACGCCGACCTGGCTCCAGATGACGATGCCGACGACCGCGGCGAGGATCAGGACGCCGATGCTGCCGAGCACCCACCAGAGGATCCGGAGGCCTCGTCGCCGGCGGCGGGGCGGCTGTTCGTCGGGCGGCGCGGGCGAGGCGGCTGCATCGGTCACAGCCCGAGCGTACCCGGGGCGGCTGACCGCGGCAGCAGGCGCCGCAGCCGCCCGGCCGCGACAGGCTCGGAGCCCGGACAGGCCCGGAGCCCGCCGCGGCCCGGCTCTCAGCCGAGCTCGGCCTGCCGCTGCGCGACGACCTCCTCAACCTTCGCGAAGAGCGGATGCTCGGGCTCGAGGCCCGTGACGGCGGCGGTGAAGGCCGCGGCATCCTGTTCCCGCAGCTGCGCCTGCAGCTGCACCGACTGCTCGTCGTCGGGGTCTTCGAATCCGAGCGCCGCGCCGACGGCGGCCATGAGGGCCGTCGTCGACAGCCCGCGCTCGGCGGCCTCTGCGGCGGGTCCGATGAACCGCTCGTGCCGCGAGAGCTTGCGCAGAGGCTGGCGCCCGACCCGCAGGACGGTGTCGGGCAGGGCGTCGTTTCGGAAGCGGCGGAGGATCGTCCGGCGGTACTCGGCGAGGTCGCTCTCATCGAGCCCGTGCTTGGCGGCGAGGAGGGCAGAGGTCTCTTCGAGGGTCGCGGCGACCTTGGCCTCGATCGCCCCGTCGGCGAGGGCCTGCGCGATCGTCTCGACGCCCGCCTGGGCGCCGAAGTACGCCGTCGTGGCATGGCCGGTGTTGACGGTGAAGAGCTTGCGCTCGATGTACGGCGCGAGATCGTCGACGAAGTGTGCACCGGGGATGGTGGGCGGGTCGTCGCCGAACGGCGGCCGCTCGATGGCCCACTCGAAGAAGGGCTCGACCGTGACGTCGACGCCTCCGCCGGGCGCCTGGGCCGGGACGATGCGGTCGACGGCCGTGTTCGCGAAGACCGCGCGGCCCTGGATCGCCTCCCACGCGTCACCCGCCTGCGCGCGGATCTCGTCGCGCAGGAGGTCGGTCGCGTTGATGGCGTTCTCGCACGCCATGACCTGCAGCGGCGGCGACGAGGGGTCACGCAGGGCGAGCCCGGAGAGGATGTGGGGCGCGACGAAGCGGAGGATCGTCGGGCCCACGGCGGTCGTCACGACGTTCGCGCTCGCGATCTCCTCGATCACCTCGTCGGGATGTGTCGCCGAGTTGATCGCCCGGAAGCCGGTCACGACGGTGTCGCGCCCCCCTTCGCCGACCTCGTGCACCGTGTACTCGTCGACCGCGTTGATCGCGTCGACGAGGGGGGCCGCGACATCCGAGAACACGAGTTCGTAGCCGCCCTCGTGCAGGAGCAGCCCGACGAACCCGCGCCCGATGTTCCCGGCGCCGAAGTGGACGGCCTTCATCAGTCGTTGACCGCAGCAGACAGGGCGGTGTAGAGCTCCTCGGGCGTCTGCAGCGTCTTCAGGCGCGCGACCTCGTCCTCATCGGAGAAGAGGATCGCGATCTGCGACAGGATCTCGAGGTGCTCGTCGCCCTTGCCGGCGATGCCGATGACGAACGTGACGGGCTCGCCGCCCCAGTCGACGCCGCCGTCGTAGCGGACCACCGACAGACCGGAGGCGAGGATCGTGTTCTTCGTCTCGTTGGTGCCGTGGGGGATCGCGAGCTCGTTGCCCATGTAGGTCGAGACGGTCTGCTCGCGCTGCTGCATCGCGTCGAAGTAGGCGCTGGTGACCGCGCCCGCCGCCTCGAGGATGTCGGCGGCCTCCTTCATGGCGTCCTCCCGGGACGCTCCTGCGGAGTGGATCCGCACCTGGCCGATGCTGAGGACGTCACGTGCCATGGTTCACGCCTTTCTCGAAACGGATGACTCTTGCCAAGTCCACTATCGACCGCCGACGTCTGTCCAGCGGTAGACACGGGAGGGCCGAAGACTCTGGGGCCGGGGCATCACGCACATCCGACCCCAGAGCGTCTTCGGGCCCCTGTTCTCCTACGCCTGCGCCTGCTGCTCGTGCTGCGCCTTGACCAGGTCGACGACCTCGTCGTAGCGCGGCGAGTTCATGAAGTTGTCGACCGAGATGTGGACGGCGCCGGGCGCCTGCAGCCGCGCCCGGTCGGTGAGCTGGTTCTGCGTGATGACCAGGTCGGCCGCGGGGTCGAGGTTCGCGATCGCCTTGTTGACGATCGTGACGTCTTCGATGCCCGCCTTCTTGATCTTGTTGCGCAGGACGCTCGCGCCCATCGCCGACGACCCCATGCCCGCGTCGCAGGCGAACACGATGTTGCGGATCTCCTTCTCGACGCCCGTCCCCACGCCGCCCGCGCCGTCGGCCTGGGTGGCGGCCCCGCCACGGAGGTTGCGGAGCGAGTCGGAGGACTTGCCCTTGGCCGCCTCGGTCTGGGTGATCGCCGCGCCGAAGGCGTCGTCCGACAGCGCCATCGCCTCGAGGTCGCGCTTGCGCGAGGCCCGCAGGATGACGGCGGCGATGAGGAACGTGACGACCGCCGCGAGGACCACCGACAGCAGCACCGCGAGGTACTTGCCGTTCGGGATCTGCGCGATCACCGCGAAGATGCTGCCCGGCGCCGCCGGTGCCCGCAGCGCGCCGCCGAGGAGCATGTTCGTCGTGACGCCGGTCATGCCGCCGCCGATGAGGGCGAGGATCAGCATCGGCTTCATGAGGGCGTACGGGAAGTACACCTCGTGGATGCCGCCGAAGAACTGGATGACCGCGGCACCGGGTGCCGACGCGCGCGCCGCGCCGACGCCGAAGAAGGTGAACGCCAGCAGCAGGCCGACGCCCGGGCCGGGGTTGGCCTCGAGGAGGAACAGGATCGACGAGCCGGTGTCGGCGGATTCCTGCAGGCCGAGCGGGGTCAGCACGCCGTGGTTGATGGCGTTGTTGAGGAAGAAGACCTTCGCGGGCTCGATGACGATGCTCGTGAGCGGCAGGAGGTTCGTCGCGACCAGCCAGTTCACGGCCGTCGACAGGATCTGCATGATGCCGTTGACGACGTACGCGATCGGGTAGAACCCGACGATCGCCATCACGAAGCCCCAGATGCCCGCCGCGAACATGTTGACGAGCATCTCGAAGCCCGCCCGGATCTTGCCCTCCCACAGGGAGTCGAGCCACTTCATCGTGTAGGCCGAGAGCGGACCCATGATCATCGCGCCGATGAACATGTGCACCTGGCCGAGCGGCGCATCGCCCTCCGGCAGGCTCGCGTTGAACTGGGCGATGAGCCAGTCCGAACCGGCGATCGCGCCGAAGGTGCCGATGGATCCCACGACACCGCCGCGGATGCCGTAGACCATGCTGCCGCCGGTATAGGCGATGAGGATCGGCAGCAGGTAGTGGATGAACGGTCCCACGATCGACGACAGCGATTCGACCGGGGTCCATCCCACGTCGATGAAGAACGCGGTGAAGATGCCCCACGCGATGAGCGCGGGGATGTTCGGCATGATCATGCCGGAGAGGAACGTGCCGAAGCGCTGGACGTGGACCTGCGCTTTCTTGGTACCGGGTGCCGGTACTGACGCCGTTGTCATCGCTGTGTCTCCTTGATTGAGTCGGCGGCTTCTCGAGCCGCGGTTCGGGCCGACGCCGCATCGTCTGCGGCCAGGGCTGCCTCGGCGATTCCGCGCGCCTGGGCGAGGGTGTACTCCAGCAGCGACGCGCGGACGTCGGCGAGAGCGGTGGGGGCCATCGACAGGCTCGTCGCCCCGAGGCCGACGAGCACGACGGCCAGCAGCGGGTCGGCGGCGGCCTCGCCGCAGATTCCGACGGGCTTGCCGTTCTCCCGGCCGGCCTGGCCCACCTCGCGGATGAGCGTCAGGACGGCGGGGTGCCAGGGATCCTGGAAGCCGGCGACGGATCCGAGGAGCCGGTCGGCGGCGAGCGTGTACTGCGTGAGGTCGTTCGTGCCGATCGAGGCGAAGTCGGCGACCCGCAGCACGCGGTCGGCCAGGAGCGCCGAGGAGGGCACCTCGACCATGACCCCGGCCGTCTTGATGCCGTACTCCCGGGCGAGGGTGGTGAAGTACGCCGTCTCCTCGACGGTCGCGATCATCGGCGCCATGACCCAGAGGTCGGCCGGGCCGTCCGGCAGCTGCCGCGTCGCGGCATCCGCCTCCGCCAGCGCCGTCAGCTGCTCTCGCAGGATGTCTTCGCTCGCGCGGAGCGCGCGGATGCCGCGAAGGCCCAGCGCAGGGTTCTCCTCGTGCGCGTCGTTGAGGAACGCGAGCGGCTTGTCGGCTCCCGCGTCGAGCACGCGCACGACGACCTTCTTGCCGGGGAAGGCCGACAGGAGCGCCGTGTACGACTCGCGCTGCTGCTCGACGGTGGGCGCCTGGCTCGAGCTGAGGAAGAGGAACTCCGTGCGGAAGAGGCCCACCCCCTCGGCGCCGAGAGCCACGGCTTCGGCCGCGCCCTCCGGCTTGCCGAGGTTCGCCAGCAGCGGGATCGCCGTGCCGTCCGAGAGGGCTCCCGGGGTGAGGGGAGCGGATGCCTGGGCCGCCCGTGCCGCGGCGCGGGTGAGCGCCCGTTCCTGCTCCTCGGAGGTCGGCTGCGTCACGACGACGCCGGCCGCGGCATCCACGATCACCGTCTCGCCGTCGGTCAGGTCCTTCGCGGCGGCCACCCCGACCACCGCGACGATCGACTTCTCGCGGGCGAGGATCGCCGTGTGCGAGGTCGGCCCGCCCTCGGTCGTCACGAGCGCGAGCACCTTGTCGAGGTCGAGGAGGGCCGTGTCGGCCGGTGCGAGATCCTTCGCGACGAGGACGAACGGATGCCCCGGATCGGGCACGCCCGGAGCGGGAACGCCACGCAGCCGCGCGATGACCCGCTGGGCGACGTCGTCGAGGTCCGCTGCGCGCTCGCCGAGGTACCCGCCGAGCGCGGAGAG
Organism: Microbacterium sp. F51-2R; assembly: GCF_052180235.1. Classification (GTDB taxonomy): domain Bacteria; phylum Actinomycetota; class Actinomycetes; order Actinomycetales; family Microbacteriaceae; genus Microbacterium. The sequence goes on from NZ_CP197470.1 coordinate 3,311,453, forward strand.
CTGATCGCGGAATGACGCGAAGGCGTCGAACACCGCGAACTCGCCGGTCTTGCCCTGCGCGAGGCGGTCTTCGACCTCCTGCTCGAGCGTGGGGTCTTCGGCCATCATGGCCTGCGCCTCGAGCACGTCGCGCGCCGCGCCGCCGGCCTGGGCGCCGCGCTGCTCGAGCTCGCGGGCGACGGCCGCAACGGCCTCGCGCACGCGCGCCGTCTCCTCCTCCTTGCTGAGCGTGCTCGGCCCGTCGCTCGGGGCGGGCAGGGGCTCCGCCATCCGCGCGACAGGGCCCTGGGCGACGCCCAGGCCGATTCCGACTCCTCGCAGTTGCGTCATCGTCTACTCCGCGTCGTGGTCGGTCGTGAGGAGCTCGGCGAGCGTGTCGAGCATCGCTTCGGCGCCCTCGCCGTCGGCGGTGAGCGTGACGTAGTCGCCTTGCTCGACGCCGAGCGCGATGACCCCGAGGATGCTCGCGGCGTTGACCGGCGAACCCGAGTCCTTCGCGATCGTGATCGGGATGCCGGCGTCCTTCGCCGCCTGCGCGAAGAGCTTCGCGGGGCGAGCGTGAAGGCCGTGGGACGAGCCGATCCGCACGGTGCGCGAGATGGGGGCCATGTCGTTCCTCTCAGTTCGGTCCAGCGGGGGTCGTATGAGCGTGAGGCCGCCGGTCACGGAGGTGTGGCTCCGCTGGCCGTCGGGACGGTCCCGGACGGACCGCCGACCGCGTCGTGGACGAGTTGCAGCGTCCGCGTGCCGTCGAGGTCGAGGAAGATGTCCGCCGGCAGCAGCACCACCGTCGTCCCTCGTGCCGTGGCATCGCGCTCGATGCGATCGAGCGCGTGCGCGAGGTGCGGCCCGACCAGGACGACATCGGCGGCATCGAGGTCGATCGGGAGCGACTGCTCGGTGCCGGCGAAGGCCGAATAGGGCAGGCCCCGGTCGTGGGCAGCGTGCCGCACGCGCTGTGCGACGAAGGTGCTCGACGCACCGGCACCGCAGACCACGAGGATCCTCATCGATCCGCCTCCTTCGTGTGGCCATTCTTGTGAAATCGCTGGGAGCCGACAACCATGTCTTCTTCCGCCCCCGCGGAAGATCGGCCCTGCCGCTGGTGGGGCTCGCACGCGTGGTTGACTGGTCTGGGCGCGGCCGACGACGGCGCGCGGGTGGAGGAGCGGTGACACGAGCGCGACAGGATCGCCTGCTCGCCCTTCTCGTGCGCGACGGCGACTGGGCGACGGCGGCGACGCTCGCCGACGCCCTCGGGGTCACTCCGCGCAGCATCCGCTCCTACGTCACGGCTCTCAACGCGCGGGTGCCCTCCGGTGCGGTCGTCGAGTCGGGGCCCCTCGGCTATCGGGCGGGGACGGATGCCGCGACCGCCCTCCGCTCCAATGGGACGACGGATGCCGGCACCCCTCGCGACCGCCTCCACACCCTGGTGCGCGCGCTCCTGGACTCGCCCGACGGGATCGACGTCTTCGAGACGGCCGACCGGCTCCACGTCTCGTCGGCGACTCTCGACGCCGATCTCGCACGCGTCCGCGGGCTCCTCGGCGGGACCGAGCTGACCCTCGAGCGGTCGGCCTCACGCGCCCGGCTCCGCGGCACGGAGATGGCCCAGCGGCGCCTTCTCAGCCGCCTCGCCCACGACGAGATGGACGCCGGATCGTTCGACCTCGAGGCCCTCCGCCGCACCCTCGGCGACGCCTCCGTCGGCGCGCGCGCCTTCGGCCCCTTCAAGACCGACCTCGTCGCCGAGCTCGGGGGCCTCGGGTACTTCGTCAACGAGTACGGCATCGCCGACGTCGTCATGCACATCGCGATCGCCGCCGACCGGGTCGCTCAGGACCGCGGCCTCGACGGCGACGTCGCCGACGCGACGCCCTCCAACGCCGAGGTCGCCGCGATCCTCGCGCGCCTCTCGGCGACGCACCTCGGCGTCCAGCTCGGCGCCGGCGACCTGCAGCACCTCGCCTCGCTCGTGCTGACCCGGGTCGTCGCGCCCGGAGCGACCGCGCCGAAGATGCACGTGCGGGAGCGCCTCGACCCCGACGTGGAGCAGGCGGTGCGCGACGTCGTGGGGGACGCGGCATCCGAGTTCCTCGTCGACATCGTGCACGAGGACTTCATCCTCCGCCTCGCGCTGCACGTGCAGAACCTGCGGCTGCGGGCACGGGAGCAAGCGTGGTCCCGCAACCCCCTCACGCGCTCACTCAAGGCCTCGTACCCGATGATCTTCGAGCTCGCCGTCTACATCGCCAACGGCCTGCACGAGAGCCTCGGCATCCCTCTCCTCGACGATGAGATCGCCTACATCGCGATGCACGTCGGCGGACGCCTCGAGCGCAGCCGGCGCGCCGATCAGCTCCTCACCGCGACGATCGTGTGCCCCGGCTACTACGAGCTGCACGAGCTGCTGCGCTCCTCCGTCGATCGATCCCTCGGCCAGGCGATCGAGGTCGTCGGCGTCGAGACGCGGGTCGACCCCGACTGGGGCTCGATCGACACCGACCTCGTGCTCACGACGATCGATCCCCCGGCCGAGCGGGCGGGGTCCGAGCGCATCGTGCGCATCCAGCCGTTCCTCACCGACGCCGACGTCGAGCGCGTGCAGGCCGCGGCGGGGCGCATCCGCCGCGCGCGGCGCCTCGCGAGGCTGCGCACCGAGCTCGAGAGGTACTTCGAGCCGACAGCCTTCCTGCGCGGGCTCGACGGTGCCGGCGAGGACGACATCATCCGCAGCCTCGGCTCGATGCTCGTCGCGCGCGGGGTCATCGACGACGACTACATCGAGCGTGCGATCCAGCGCGAGCACCTGTCGTCGACGGCGTTCACCGACGCGCTCGCCGTGCCGCACGCGCTGGGCATGACAGCGACGCGCACCGCCATCGCCGTCGGCATCGCCGATCCCTCGATCCCGTGGGGCGAGGGACGCGTGCAGGTCGTCGCCCTCGTCGCCTTCAGCGAGACCGACCGCGAGGCCTTCCAGACCGTGTTCGAGCAGCTCGTCGAGGTGTTCTCCGAGCGCGAGTCGGTGCAGCGGATCGTGCGCCGGGGCACGGACTTCGCGGCCTTCCTCGACGAGCTCGTCGCCGTCGTCGACGGGTGAGCTGCGGCATCCGTTCGCGTTTTCACGGACGGATGCCGGGTCCCGGCACGACCCTTCGGGTGGCGGATGCCGGGTCCCGGCGTCAGACGCGGGCGAGGCGCTCTTGCAGGCCGAGCCGGACGGCGGGCCACTCGTGGGGGAGGACCGAGAAGACGACGGTGTCGCGCAGCGTGCCGTCGGGGCCGAGCCGGTGGTTGCGCAGGACGCCGTCCTGCTTGGCGCCGAGCCGGGCGATCGCCTCGCGGGACTGCCGGTTGTGCCAGTGCGTGCGCAGCTCGACCGCGATGGCATCGCACGCATCGAAAGCATGCGCGAAGAGGGCGAGCTTGGCCGCGGTGTTGACCTCCGTGCGCTGGGCCGAGGGCGAGAGCCACGTGTGCCCGATCTCGACGTGCCGGTTGGCCTGGTCGATGTTGCAGAAGGTCGTCATGCCGACGACGCGGCCCGTCGCGAGGCGGCGCACCGCCCACGGGTTCATGTGGCCCTCGTCGCGCCAGGCCATCCGCCGTTCGATCTCGGCCGGGATCCCGGCGGGGGTCGGCGCCGTCGTGTACCAGGCGTACTGAAGCCCCTGCGTCGCGTCGGCGAGGTCTTCGGCGTGGTCGAGCGAGAGCGGCTCGAGGCGCACCCAGTCGTTCTCGAGCGTGATGGGGTCGGTCAGCAGCACGCCGTCGAGCCTATTCCGGCGAGGCGCGGCGCGGCGCGGAGGCGCGTAGGCGCTGGCGGCGCGGCCTCAGCCGTGGTGGGCGGCCGACCCGGTCCGCGACCCTTCAGGACAGCTCGGCGAGCAGCGCCCGGGCGCCGTCGGCGAGGGCCTGGATGCGATGCTGCGCGTCGCCCGGCGACTCGCCCCGCACGTCGAGATAGAGCTTGAGCTTCGGCTCGGTGCCGCTCGGGCGCACGATGAGGCGCGATCCGTCGGCGAGCCAGAAGCGCAGCACATCGCCCGGCGGGAGGTCGTCGACGCCCGTGAGCAGGTCGTCGACCTTCTCGACGTCGGTCTCGCCGATCCGCGAGGGCTGCCGCGCCCGGAGAGCGGCCATGATGTCGGCGATGAGCGACAGCTGCTCGACCCGCACCGAGATCTGGTCGCTCGCGAAGAACCCGAACCTCTCTTCGAACTCGCGCACGAGATCCGCGACGGATGCCCCGCGCCCGCGTGCCTCCGACACCATCCCGAGCATCGCGACCGCGGCCGAGATGCCGTCCTTGTCGCGGACGGTGTCGGGGTTGACGAGGTAGCCGAGGGCCTCCTCGAATCCAAAGACGAGGCCCGGCGCGCGCGAGATCCACTTGAATCCGGTCAGGGTCGCGTGGAAGGCGAGCCCGTAGTGCTCGGCGACCGTCTGGAGGCCGGGCGACGATACGAGCGAGCAGGCGAGCGAGGCGCCGGCCGCGGCATCCGTCGCCCGCGCCTTCTCGGCAGCGCGCCACCCGAGCAGCAGCCCGATCTGGTTGCCGCTCAGCCGTCGCCAGCCGTCGGGGGCGGAGTCGTCGGGGATCGCGACCGCGAGCCGGTCGGCGTCGGGGTCGTTCGCGATGACGAGGTCGGCGGCGACGCGGCGCGCGGTCTCGAAGGCGAGGTCCATCGCGCCGGGCTCTTCGGGATTCGGGAACGCGACGGTCGGAAACTTCCCGTCGGGCTGGATCTGCTCGGCGACGACGGTCGGCGCGGGGTAGCCCGCGGCCTGGAGGATGCGCGAGAGCGTCTCCCACCCGACGCCGTGCATCGCCGTGTAGACCCACGACAGGCCCTCCGCCCCCGCGGGAGCCGGGGCGACTGCCGCCGTTGCCGCGATATAGGCGTCGATCACCGACTCGGGCGCCGTCTCGTAGCCGACGGAGCGGGGAAGGGATGCCGCGTCCCCCGCCGCGACGCGCTCGATGTGCGCCGCGATCTCGGCGTCGGAGGGCGAGACGATCTGCGCCCCCTCGTCGGCGCCGCCGAGGTACACCTTGTATCCGTTGTCGTTGGGAGGGTTGTGGCTCGCCGTCACCATGACGCCGGCATCGGCATCCAGGTGCCGCACCGCGAAGGCGAGGACGGGAGTCGGAAGCAGGCGAGGGAGGAGGATCGCGCGGATGCCGGCGCCCGCGAAGAGCTCCGCCGAGTCCTGCGCGAACACGCGGGAGTTGCGGCGTCCGTCATAGCCGATTACGACGGTCGGGCGCGACCCGCCGGCCTTCTCGAGCAGATACGCGCCGAGTCCGGCCGCAGCCTGGGCCACGAGCACGCGGTTCATGCGGTTGCTCCCGGCGCCGAGCTCGCCGCGAAGGCCGGCGGTCCCGAAGGCGAGGCGTCCGGCGAACCGGTCTTCGAGGTCGACGGATGCCGCGGCATCCCCCTCCTCGACGCGCTCGAGCAGAGCCGACAGCTCGTCGCGGGTCTCGGGGTCGGGGTCCTGGGCGAGCCACGCCCTCGCCCGCTCGACGACGGTGCTCACAGAGCCCCGATGACGCGGGCGAGGAGCGACGAGATGACGGGCTCGGCCTCGCGGCCCGCGTCGAGCACCTCCTGGTGGCTGAGCGGAGTGGTCTGGATGCCCGCCGCCATGTTCGTGATGAGCGAGAACCCGAGGATCTCCATACCGGCCTGCCGCGCCGCGATCGCCTCGAGCGCGGTCGACATGCCGACGATGTGGCCGCCGATCGCCTTCGCCATCTGCACTTCGGCCGGCGTCTCGTACTGCGGGCCGATGAACTGGCAGTAGACGCCCTCGTCGAGGCTGGGGTCGACCGAGCGGGCGAGGTCCCGCAGGCGCAGCGAGTACAGGTCGGTGAGGTCGATGAAGGTTGCGCCCTCGAGCGGAGTGGATGCCGTGAGGTTGATGTGGTCGCTGATGAGCACGGGCTTGCCGGGCTTCCAGGTGTGCTTGATGCCGCCGGCGCCGTTGGTGAGGACCATCGTGCGCACGCCGGTCGCGGCCGCCGTGCGGACGCTGTGGACGACGCGGCGGACCCCGTGGCCCTCGTAGAAGTGGGTGCGCGCTCCGATCACGAGGACGCGCTTGCCCCGTGGGGTCACGACGCTGCGAAGCGTGCCGACGTGCCCCTCGAGCGCGGGCTTGCCGAACCCCGTGACCTCGGTCGCGGCGAAGGTCGCCGTCGTCTCGCCGATGAGGTCGGCCGCCTTGCCCCAGCCGCTCCCGAGCGTGAGGGCGATGTCGTGGTGCTCGACGCCGGTGATCCGCGCGATGTCGGCGGCGGCGGCGCCCGCGACGGCGAACGGATCTGCGGCGGGGTCGTCGAGGGGATTGAGGGTCTTCTCTGACATGCCCACCACTCTAGGTAGGGCGCGGCGCCGGGGCCAGACGAGGGATTCCGCGCGCGTCGGGGGCGGCCGGTTCGACGGCGCCCGGGGCGGCCGGTTCGACGGCGCCCGCGGCGGCCTGGGAGAATGGCGGACATGTCTGTCAGCTTCGAGGTCACCCAGAGCGTCGCGATCATCGGCGGCGGCCCCGGCGGGTACGAGGCGGCGCTCGCCGCCGCGCAGCTCGGCGCCGAGGTGACCCTCGTCGAGCGGGCGGGCGTCGGCGGCTCGGCCGTCATCACCGACGTCGTCCCCTCGAAGTCGCTCATCGCCACGGCGGACGCCGCCGTCGCCATCGCGGGGGCCGGAGACCTCGGAGTGCAGCTTTTCGCGAAGGGAAAGGACGGCCGGCCCCTCAAGCCCGAGATCGCCATCAACCTCACGGCGGTCAACAAGCGCCTGCTCTCGCTCGCGCGACAGCAGTCCGACGACATGCGCGCCTCGCTCGTCGAGGCGGGCGTGCGCATCATCTCGGGCCACGGCCGGCTCGAGGGCGACAACGCCGTGGTGGTGTCGACCGGTCCCGGTGGCACCGACTTCGACCGCGTCGAGGCCGACACGCTCGTCGTGTCTGTCGGTGCCTCGCCGCGTGAGCTGCCGAACGCCCGGCCCGACGGACAGCGCATCCTCACCTGGACGCAGCTGTACGACATGCCCTCCCTCCCCGAGCACCTCATCGTGGTCGGCTCCGGCGTGACGGGCGCCGAGTTCGCGGGCGCCTACATGAACCTCGGCTCGAAGGTCACGCTCATCTCCAGTCGCGATCAGGTGCTGCCGGGCGAGGATTCGGATGCCGCGGCCGTCCTGGAGAAGGTGTTCAAGCGCGGCGGCATGACGCTTCTGTCCAAGTCGCGCGCCGACAAGGTCGAGCGCGTGGGCGACGGCGTCGTCGTGACCCTGTCGGACGGCCGGACGGTCGAGGGCAGCCACTGCCTCATGGCCGTCGGATCCGTGCCGAACACGAAGGGGATCGGCCTCGAGGAGGCGGGCGTGCAGATGACCGCCTCCGGACACATCCAGGTCAACCGCGTCGCGCGCACGTCGGTGCCCAACATCTACGCGGCGGGCGACTGCACGACGTTCATCCCGCTCGCGTCGGTCGCCGCGATGCAGGGGCGCACCGCGGTGTTCCACGCGCTCGGCGACGTCGTCATCCCGCTCGAGCGCCGGCGGATCGCGTCGAACATCTTCACCGCGCCCGAGATCGCGACGGTCGGCTGGCAGGAGAAGGACATCGCCGAGGGGCTCATCCAGGGCGTCGTGCACAAGCTCCCGCTCGCCGCCAACCCCCGCGCCAAGATGATGGGCATCAAGGACGGCTTCGTCAAGCTCATCGCCCGTCAGGGCTCAGGCAGCGTCATCGGCGGCGTCATCGTCGGCCCGCGCGCTTCGGAGCTCATCTACCCCATCGCGATCGCCGTCGAGCGGCGCCTGACCGTCGACCAGGTCTCGCGGGTCTTCGCCGTCTACCCGTCGCTGTCGGGCACGATCACCGACGCCGCGCGTGCGATGCACGTCGTGGACCACACGATCTACGGCGCCTGACCGCGCACGGCCCCCCTCGGGGCCCGTCGTCAGGAGATGGTGAGGAGCTGGTGGCCGGCGGAGACCGTCGTGCCGGGGTCGGCGTTGATCGCGCCGATCACGCCGTCCTTGTGAGCCTGGATCGGCTGCTCCATCTTCATCGCCTCGAGCACGACGACGAGGTCGCCCTTGACGACCTGCTGGCCCTCTTCGACGGCGATCTTGACGATCGTGGCCTGCATGGGCGCCTTGACGGCGTCTCCGGATGCCCCGGCCATGACCGTCGGCGCGTGCGAGCGGCGCGAGGGCGGCACGGCCGCGGGACGACCGGCCGCGGCGGGGGCCGCGACGATGCGGTCGGGAAGGCTCACCTCGAGGCGCTTGCCGCCGACCTCGACGACGACCGTGTGGCGTGACTCCGCGGCCTTGGGTGCATCGAGCTCGCCGTCCCACGGCGGGATGTCGTTGTCGAACTCCGTCTCGATCCACCGGGTGTAGACGCCGAACACGCCGTCCTCCGCCGTGAACGCGGGGTCGCGGACGACCTTGCGGTGGAAGGGCAGCACGGTCGGAAGACCGGCGACCTCGAACTCGTCGAGGGCGCGGCGCGAGCGCTCGAGCGCCTCGGCGCGGTCGCGTCCGGTCACGATGATCTTGCCGAGCAGCGAGTCGAACGCGCCGCTCACGCTGTCGCCCGCCGTGACGCCGGAGTCGAGGCGGATGCCGGGGCCGCCGAAGGTCTTGAAGACCTTGATCGGCCCGGGCTGGGGGAGGAAGCCGCGGCCGGGGTCCTCGCCGTTGATGCGGAACTCGATCGAGTGGCCGCTGGGCTCCGGGTCGGCGTAATCCAGCACGCCGCCCTCGGCGATGCGGAACTGCTCGCGCACGAGGTCGATGCCCGTGATCTCCTCCGAGACGGGGTGCTCGACCTGGAGGCGCGTGTTGACCTCGAGGAACGAGATCGTGCCGTCCGCGCCGATGAGGAACTCGCACGTTCCGGCGCCGACGTAGCCGACCTCCTTGAGGATCGCCTTCGACGCCGTGTAGAGCGTCTCGTTCTGCTCGGGGGTCAGGAACGGCGCGGGCGCCTCTTCGACGAGCTTCTGGTGGCGGCGCTGCAGCGAGCAGTCGCGCGTGGAGATGACGACCACGTTGCCCTCGGCATCCGCGAGGCACTGGGTCTCGACGTGACGCGGCTTGTCCAGGTACTTCTCGACGAAGCACTCGCCGCGGCCGAAGGCCGAGATGGCCTCGCGCGTCGCGGACTCGAACAGCTCGGGCACCTCGTCGATCGTGCGCGCGACCTTGAGGCCGCGGCCGCCGCCGCCGTAGGCCGCCTTGATGGCGATCGGCAGCCCCACCCGCTCGGCGAATGCGACGACCTCGTCGGCACCGCTGACGGGCCCGGGCGTTCCGGGGGCGAGGGGAGCGCCGACCTTCTCGGCGACGTGACGCGCCGTGACCTTGTCGCCGAGCGCCTCGATGGCCGCAGGCGACGGCCCGATCCACACGAGGCCGGCGCCGATGACGGCGCGGGCGAAGTCGGCGTTCTCGGCGAGGAAGCCGTAGCCGGGGTGCACGGCGTCGGCGCCGGAGCGCCGGGCGACGGAGAGGATCTTGTCGATCGACAGGTAGGTCTCGGCGCTCGTCGCGCCCTCGAGCGCGTACGCCTCGTCGGCGAGGCGGGCGTGCATCGCGTCGCGGTCCTGATCCGCGTAGACGGCGACCGAGGCCTTGCCCGAGTCGCGCGCGGCGCGGATGACACGTACGGCGATCTCACCGCGGTTGGCAACGAGAACCTTGGTGATCTGCGGCATGAGTGTCAGCCTACAGTTGGGCTTCCCAGCACTTTTGGGTGCCTCGCACAAGAAACCGCCGTCAACGTGGGCGGGAGTCTACGAGCGGTTCCACAGCTGCGGCCACTCGATGCCGAGCTCGCGGACGAGCCGTCGCAGCGTCGACAGCGACATCCCGACGACGGTCGAGGGGTCGCCCCCGACCCGGTCGATGAAGGGCCCTCCGAGGCTGTCGATCGTGAAGGCCCCCGCGACGTGCAGAGGTTCGCCGGACGCGACGTATGCGGCGATCTCGGCATCCGTCACATCAGCGGCGAAGGTGACGGATGCCTCTGCCACCGCGTGCGCCTCGTGCGCATCGCCGCCGGCGGTGAGGCGGTACACGGAGTGGCCCGAGTGGAGCACGCCGGTGCGGCCGCGCATCATCTCCCAGCGCGCCGTGGCGGCCTCGCCCGTGTAGGGCTTGCCGAGGATCTCGCCGCCGAGCTCGAACATCGAGTCGCCGCCGATGACGATGCCGTCGAACGACGGGTCCTCCTCGCCGACGCGGGCCGCGACATCCGCCGCCTTCCTTCGTGCCAGGAGCAGCACGTGCTCGTCGGGCGCGAGGGTGCGGCCCTCGGCGGCCTCGACCGCCGCGATCACGGCGTCCTCGTCGACGTCGGGCGCCGAGGTCTCGGGCTCGATCCCGGCCTGCCGGAGGAGCATGAGCCGGGCGGGGGAGGTCGAGGCGAGCAGCACGCGCATGCCGTCCACGCTACTGGTGCGCGAAACGTCGCAGACGGGGCCCCGGCGCGGCGTGTCGATCACCGTGTGCGAGGTCTCGCGGCGGGCGGGGCGTGCCGAGGCTCGCGGCGGGTGCGGGTGGGCGAGGCTCGCGAGAGGCGGGGTGTGCCAGGCTCGGAGGATGCACGACGGGCACATCGACCTCGACATCACCGACGTCGCCCACGGCGGCGTCTTCGTCGGCCGGCACGAGGGGCGCGTCGTCTTCGTCCCCGACGCGATCCCGGGTGAGCGCGTCCGGGTGCGGCTGGCCGACGTGGACGGCGCCGAGTCGAAGTCGTTCTGGCGCGGCGAGGTGATGGAGGTGCTGGATGCCTCGCCCCACCGTCGCCCGCACGTCTGGCGCCAGGCCGATGTCGACGTGCCGCCGGAGGACCGACCGGGCGGTGCTGACTTCGGCCACATCGACCTCGACCACCAGCGGCGCCTGAAGACGCAGGTCGTCGTCGACGCTCTGCGTCGCATCGGCCGGCTCGAGGATCCCGTCGTGACCCTCGATCCGGCATTGCCGATCCTCACGGAGGGCGGCGAGGTGGTCGCCGGAGAGACCGACGACGGCACCGCGTGGCGCACGCGCGTGAGCCTGCACGTCGACGCGGAGGGCCGCGTAGGCCCGTACGCAGCGCGCAGCCATCGCGTCATCGAGGTCGAGGACCATCCGCTCGCGACGCCCGCCGTCGCCCGCGCCGCGCTGCGGCTCGCCGGCGCCGCGCCCGGACGCATCGATCTCGTCCAGCCGGCCGACGGCCGGGTGAGGGTCCTGCCGCGTCCCGAGACCGAACGCCCGCGACGCCGGGGCCCGCAGCGAGGACGCCGCCGCAGCAGCCCTCCGGCGCCGGTCGCCCACAACGCCAAGAGCGACCCCGTCTTCGAGACCGTGATCGAGCGCGCCGGCGGTCGTGACTTCCGCGTCGACGCGGGTGGCTTCTGGCAGGTGCATCGCCTCGCGGCGCATTCCCTCTCTTCGCTCGTCGCGGCGCAGCTGCGCGCGCAGAACCCCGGCGGTCCGGCGATCGACCCGGAGGCGTGGCACCTCGACCTCTACGGCGGCGTCGGGCTCTTCGCCGCGACGCTCGGCGACCTCGGCGGCCCGGCCACGCGCGTCACGAGCGTCGAGTCCGACCCGCGCGCGACGGAGCACGCGGGGGAGAACCTCGCGGAATGGGTCGGCGCCCGCGCCGAGACCGATCGCGTCGACCGGTGGATCGCGCGACTGGCGGACGAGGCATCCGTCGCCCAGCGCGAGCGGCTCTCGCGCGGCGTCGTCGTGCTCGATCCGCCGCGCTCGGGCGCGGGGCGCCAGGTCGTCGAGGGGGTCGCCGGGCTTTCGCCGCAGACCGTCGTCTATGTCGCGTGCGATCCGGTCGCCCTCGCGCGCGACCTCGCGATCTTCCGTGACCTCGGATACGAGTCCGGTCCGATCGCCGCGCTGGACCTCTTCCCCAACTCGCACCATGTCGAGGCCGTGGCTACGCTGACCCGCGTCGACGACGCGCGCTAGCCTGGGCCCATGACGCGCGTCGCCCTCATCGACGACCACGAGTCCGTTCGATTGGGACTCGAGGCCGCCTGCGCGCGCGGCGGCACCGAGAACGTCGTGTTCTCGGGCAGCACCGTGACGGCCTACCTCGACTGGCGCAGCTATGCGCGGGCGCGCCCTGCCGATGTCGTCGTGCTCGACCTCACGCTGGGTGACGGCACGACGGTGACCGAGAACGTGCAGCGACTGACCTCCGACGGGTCGAGCGTCATCATCCACAGCGTCGCCGACCGCCCCGCGGCCGTCCGCGAGGCGCTGGTGGCCGGAGCCGCCGGCGTCGTCAGCAAGGCCTCGCCGATCGACGACGTCATCGCGGCTGTGCGCACGGTCGCCCGCGGCGAGCCGCTCAACAACGTCGAGTGGGCCAGCGCCGTCGAGGGCGACCGAGCCTTCGCCGACGCCCAGCTCTCACAGCGCGAGCGCGAGGTGCTGCGTCTGTATGCGGCGGGGCTTCCCCTCAAGGTCGTCGCCGACCGGCTGGGCGTGGCGTACTCCACCGCGAAGGAGAACATCACGCGCGTCCGCGTCAAATACGTCGAGGTCGGAAGACCGGCCCCGACGAAGGTCGATCTGCTGCGACGCGCGATGGAGGACGGCATCCTCTCCCAGTCCACCGGCAACGGAGGCGCCGGTGACAGCTGACGCGACGGGCTCGGTTCTCGACGACGCCTGGGGCCACATCCCGCAGACCCGCGAGACGAGTGCCGGCCTCGGCTCGTTCACCCGCCGCCGCATCGAGCGCGCCATCGCGCTCGCGGTGGCTTTCGGCGCGGTCATCCTCGGCGCCCAGGCCTTTCTCGCCTCGATCGGCTCGACCGAAGAGGGCCCCGGATGGCACCAGGTGCTCGTGATCGGCACCTTCGGCCCCCTCGCCCTCATGCTGCTCGCGTGCGTGCTCGGCCGGGGAGTCAAGATCTTCGCGGGTATCTTCGCCCTGCTCTACCTCGTGGCGCTGCTCCTCTGGCCGATCGCGACCCAGGGAGGCTCGCCGCCCGACCCCACCCGCGAGCCCTGGATCTGGTACCTCGTCAACGTCGGGACGGTCGCGGCCGTCCTCGCCTTCCCGATCGCCGTGCAGCTGGGGTGGACGGCGCTCCTGCCGCTCGTCTTCGGCGTCGTCCGGCTCGTGCAGACCGGCTTCGACCCGGCCTTCTACGGCCTTGTCGTGCTCGACGTGTCGTTCGCCCTCATCCTGGGTTTCATCCTGCTGACCCTCGCGTGGGTCTTCCGCTCGGTCTCGGCCAACGTCGACGAGACGCGCACCCGGGCGGTCGAGTCGTACGCGTCGGCCGCGGCCGCCGCCGCCACGGAGCAGGAGCGCATCGCCGTCGCCGCACTGATGCACGACAGCGTCCTGGCGGCCCTCATCGCCGCCGAGCGCGCGCAGACCGACAGGGAGCGCACCCTCGCCGCAGCGATGGCGCGAGAGGCGCTCACGCGGCTTGCGAACACGGAGCAGGACCCCGAGGAGGGTTCCGACGAGCCGACGGATGCCTCGGCCCTCGCCGACGACATCGAACACGTCGCGCGCGAGCTCGGCGTCGAGATCGAGGCGGAGCGCGTGATCATGGGTGAGCATCCGACGGTGCCCGGCCGCGTCGGTCGCGCCCTCACGCTCGCGACGATGCAGGCCATCACCAACGCGATCGAGCACGCCGACGGCGAGGGACTCGCCGTCGCCGTGCGCGCGCTTACCGACCCCGTCCGCGTGCGCATCGAGGTCCGCGACACCGGTCGCGGCTTCGACCTCGAGGAGGTTCCCGACGATCGCCTGGGCATCCGCGCGTCGATCGTCGCGAGGGTCGCCGCCGTCGGCGGCACGGCCCGCATCGTCTCGGGCGAGCACGGCACGACGGTGCGTCTGGAATGGCGGGAGGCGGCCACGTGATCAGCGTCCGGACGATCCTCGTCTCGCTCGCGGTCGCCTTCACGGCGTACCTCGCGGCGCGAGGCCTCTGGTGGACCGACCCCGTGGAGTACCCCCTCGTCGTCGTCATCGCGCTCCTGCTCTACATCGCCACGACGTGGCTGTGCGTCTTCTGGGGCGCTCAGCCCGCCCCGGCGCATCCCGAGAACGACGGCGACCTGGCACTCACGATCGGTGCGCGCGGCCCGACGATGCTCCCGGTGTGGGCGAGCCTCCTCGCGATCGTGACGACGGTGCTCGTCCCCACGTCCATCGCCCTCGGCGTCGGGCCGGAGCACCGCACCGAAGCCTTCGCGACGTGGTACCTCGGCGGCATCGGGGCGCTCATGACGATCGTCATGGTACGCCGCCGCCCGTGGTTCGCATGGGCGGGCATCGTGCTCCTGGGCGCCGCGTCGATGATCTGGATGGGTCCCGGGCCCGCCCTCGCTCTCGGGCTCGTCGGCTCCATCGTGTGGGTCGGTGTCGCCCAGCTGCTGATGCGCTCGATGGACCGCGCCGCCCGCGACACGGCCCGGCTCGCCCAGCTGCAGCGCGCGGCCTCGGCGTGGCAGGCCTCGCAGACCGGGCGGCAGCGCGAACGCCGCGTGCAGGTGCAGCGCGCGCTCGCCGTGGCGGGGCCCGTGCTCACCCGCACCGTCGCGACGACCGGCGCGCTCGATGACCCCGAGAAGCTCGAGGCCCGGATCGCGGAGGGCGCCCTGCGCGACGAGATGCGCGGCCCGCGCCTCCTCGACGACGACGTGCGCACCGAACTCGACTCCGCGCGCCGCCGCGGCGCGACTGTCACCGTCCTCGACGAGGGCGGTCTCGACGGGCTGGATGAGGAATCCCTCAGTCAGATCCGCGCGCAGCTGGCCGAGACCCTGCGCGAGTCGAGCTCCGATCGCCTGTACATCCGCACGTCGCCCGACGACCGGGTCGCTGTGACGGTCGTGGGCCGCTCGGCCGCCGGCCCGGGCCTCTCGGACGAGGACGCCGTCGAGCTCTGGCGAGAGATCGCCCACCCGGGCTGATCCGAGCCGCGGAGCGACCGGGCGCCGCGCGCCGCGCGCCGCGCCGGGCGCCGCGAGAACCGGTGCCGCGAGACCTGCCGCGCCGCGAAACGTGCTGCGCCGGGAACCTGCCGCGCCGCGAGACGAGCTGAGCCGCCAGACCCCGCCGGAAATGAATCTCGCCCCCCGTCCTGGTGGGGGAGGGGAACCAGGACGGAGGGCGGAATCGGAAGAGGCGGGGGCGGCAGATATGCCTGCCCCCGCCTGGCGAACGGTTACCCGAAAACCGTTCGCGTGGCCGAACCTGAGACCGCTTGGGACGGTCAGGCCAGCCGAACGCAGAGCGTTCCAGCACTTCAAGTATCCGGGGGCCGCAAGAATCCGTCTGTAGGTATTTCGGGGGACATTTCCGCCGCCGTGGGGGACACGGCGGGAGCCACGGCTACGACCCCTGGAAACCCGACCAGCCGAGCTCTCGGCGCAGCGGCGCGCGGAACGACCGCTGCGACACCGACCACGCCGAGCGGCTCTTCGCGTCGTCGGCGACGGCGGACGAGACCTCTTCGACGTACGCCTCGTTCACGACGGCGATGAGCGCCGCGAGCTCGGCCTCCGTGGGGTTGCCGCGCTGCACGTCGAGGTGCACGGCCTCACCGCCCGCCTGCGCCCCGCCGCGCGCCTCCTCATTGCTCACAGCGGGATGTTCCCGTGCTTCTTGGGCGGCTGGCTCGCGCGCTTGCCACGCAGGGCCCGCAGCGCCTTGGCGATGGAGACGCGGGTCTGGGCGGGCTCGATGATGCCGTCGAGCTCGCCGCGCTCGGCGGCGAGGAACGGCGAGGCGACGTTGTAGGTGTACTCGTTGGCCAGGCGCGTGCGGACGGCCGCGACATCCTCTCCCGCCTCCTCCGCACGCTTGATCTCGCCGCGGTAGAGGATGTTGACCGCGCCCTGACCGCCCATGACGGCGATCTCGGCGGTCGGCCACGCGAGGTTGACGTCGGCGCCCAGCTGCTTGGAGCCCATCACGATGTACGCCCCGCCGTACGCCTTGCGGAGGATCACCGTGACCAGGGGCACCGTCGCCTCGGCGTAGGCGTAGAGGAGCTTCGCGCCGCGGCGGATGACGCCCGTCCACTCCTGGTCGGTGCCGGGGAGGTAGCCCGGCACGTCGACGAGGGTCACGATGGGCACCGAGAACGCGTCGCAGAACCGCACGAAGCGGCTCGCCTTCTCGCCGGCCTCGATGTTGAGCGTGCCGGCCATCTGCGAGGGCTGGTTCGCGATGATGCCCACCGTGCGGCCCTCGATGCGGCCGAAGCCGATGACGATGTTCGGCGCGAACAGCGGCTGCACTTCGAGGAAGTCGCCCGCGTCGACGATGTGCGAGATGACGTGGTGGATGTCGTAAGGCTGGTTCGGAGAGTCGGGGATGACGGTGTTCAGGGTGCGATCGGCATCCGTCGTCTCCCACTCGAACTCCGTCTCGTAGACCGGGAGCTCCGACATGTTGTTGTCGGGGAGGAAGCCCAGGAGCGTGCGGACGTAGTCCAGCGCGTCCTCCTCGTCCTCGGCGAGGTAGTGCGCGACACCCGAGCGGGTGTTGTGCGTGTACGCGCCGCCGAGCTCCTCCATGCCGACGTCTTCGCCGGTCACGGTCTTGATGACGTCGGGGCCCGTGACGAACATCTGGCTCGTCTTGTCGACCATCACGACGAAGTCGGTGAGGGCGGGGGAGTAGACGGCGCCGCCGGCAGCGGGTCCCATGACGATCGAGATCTGCGGGATGACTCCGGATGCGGCGGTGTTGAGGCGGAAGATCTCGCCGTACTTGCCGAGGGCGACGACGCCCTCCTGGATGCGGGCGCCGCCCGAGTCGAGCATGCCGACGCACGGCATCCCGCCCTGCATCGCGAACTCCATGATCTTGATGATCTTGTCGCCGGCCGCCTCGCCGAGCGAACCGCCGAACGTCGAGAAGTCCTGCGCGTAGACGGCGACGGTGCGGCCGTGGATCGTGCCTACGCCGGTCACGACGGAGTCGCCGTAGGGACGCGACTTGTCCATGCCGAACGCCGTCGTGCGGTGGCGCACGTACTCGTCGAACTCGACGAACGAGCCGGTGTCGCACAGCTGCTCGATGCGCTCGCGCGCGGTCTGCTTGCCCTTCGCGTGCTGCTTGCCGCGGGCCGCCGTCTCGGGGTCGACCACGGCCTCCTGATAGCGGGCGCGCAGGTCGGCGATCTTGCCGGCGGTCGTGGAGAGATCGGGCGTGTCGGTCACGTCCTCCACACTATCGACCGGGCTCGCCGAAGCGTTGGAGGGTTCGCACAAGCGCTTCCCGGATCGACTGTCGGCTGTCAAGGCCGAACCCGCGTCCACGACGGCGCGTATCGTGGCGCCATGCCGATCTCCGAAGACGGATTCCCTCTCGCCGCTGCGGTGAGCCCCCGCGTCCAGGTCGTCGAGACGACGGGATCGACGAATGCGGATGTCGTGGCCGCCGTCGTCGAAGATCCCGACGCGTGGCCGCACCTCTCGCTCCTGCTGACCCGCGATCAGCGCGCCGGCCGAGGGCGGCTCGACCGCACCTGGACCGCTCCCGCCGGCACGGCGCTGGCCGTCTCTGTCGTCGTGCGCGTCGGGGGCCTGCCCGTCGAGGCGCGCGGCTGGATCCCCCTCATCGCAGGAGCCGCCATGTCGCGGGCCCTCGCCGAGCAGCTCTACGGCACCGGACACGCGGCGCGCCTCAAGTGGCCGAACGACGTGCTCCTGGACGGCGGCAAGATCTGCGGCATCCTCGCGGAGGTCGTGCCGGGGCATCCCGACATCGTCGTCATCGGCTCGGGAGTGAACACGCGGATGCCGCGCACCGACCTCCCCGTCGCGACGGCGACGTCGTTCGAGTCCGTGGGGCTCGAGTGCGACGAGGACAAGCTCCTCGCCGACTACCTGCGGGCCCTCGAGGAGCAGCTCTCGGCGCTGATGACGGCGCACGGCGACGCCGAGGCGTCGGGGATCCATGCCGAGGTGGAGAGCGTGTGCTCGACCCTCGGTGTGGAGATCGTCGTCTCGCTGCCCGACGGCTCGAAGCTGCTCGGCCGCGCGAAGAGCATCGATCCGACGGGGCGCCTGGTCGTCGAGACCGGCGATGTGCTCACGACCGTCGCCGCCGGCGACGTCACGCACGTGCGCCTGCAGGGCCACCTCGGCGGCTGACGGCGAGGCGACACGCGGTGTCGGCCGCTCATCGGAGAATGGATTCATGACGCAGCCGGCGACGTTCGGGGGCCGCCCCCCGACCCCGGCTCCCGGCGTGCCCACGCCCGAGCTGCGCGTCGCGCGCTTTCGCAGCCATGCCCGCCGGCTCGTGTGGCCGGCGCTCGTGGTGATCGTCGTCGCGGGAGCGGTCGGATTCTTCTACGGCAATCTGCCGGCGCCCTTCGAGGACTGGATGCTGCTGACCGCCGCGGTCGTCGTGCTCTTCTTCCTCGCGCTGCTCCCCTTCCTCTCCTGGTGGGCCCACGCCTGGACCATCACGACCCGCCGCGTGATCGAGCGGCGGGGCGTGCTCGTGGCGCGACGGCGCGAGCTCTCGCACGTGCGGGGCTACAGCATCCAGGTCAGGCGCGGGCCGCTGCAGCGGATGTGGGGCGCGGGCACTCTCGTGCTCTCCAACGGCGTCGAAGAGCCCATGCGCCTGACGAACATCCCGAGCATCGACCTCGTGCACGAGAGCCTGGTCGACCAGGTCGAGGTCAACCAGATCCTCGCGCATCGCGAGCTGCCGCTGCCGCCGGCCGCGCCCGGGCTCTGACGGCGGCTCCGGCCCCCCGCCGAGGTGCGGGATGATGGAGGTCCGAACAGAAGGAGCCCCATGTCGCTGCGTGTCGGAGTCGTCGGAGGCGGTCAGCTCGCCCGCATGATGATCGCGCCCGCCGTCGAACTCGGTGTCGAGCTGCGCGTGCTCGCCGAGGACGAGGGCATGGCCGCGGCGCTGGCCGCGACCGCCGTCGGGGACTACCGAGAAGCCGAGACGGTCCTCGCCTTCGCGCGCGACGTCGATGTGGTGACGTTCGACCACGAGCACGTGCCGCAAGAGGTCCTCGCGCGGCTCGTCGGCGAGGGGATCGCCGTGCATCCGGGCCCCGATGCGCTGCACTTCGCGCAGGACAAGCTCGTCATGCGCGCGAGGCTCCGTGAGCTCGGGATGCCGCAGCCCGACTGGGCTGCCGTGCACGACAGCTCCGAGCTGCAGGAGTTCCTCGATGCGCACGGCGGCCGCGCGGTGGTCAAGACGCCCCGAGGCGGGTACGACGGCAAGGGCGTGCGGGTCGTGTCGGCGGCGACCGAGGCCGACGACTGGTTCGCGACCCTCGCCGAGGATGCCCGCGGCGGTGCGCTCCTGGTCGAAGAGCTCGTCGACTTCTCGCGCGAGCTCGCGCAGCAGGTGGCGCGGCGGCCGTCCGGAGAGGTGCGGGCGTATCCCGTCGTCGAGACGGTGCAGCGCGACGGCGTGTGCGCCGAGGTGCTGGCTCCCGCCCCGCACGCGAGCGAGCGTCTCATCGAGGTCGCCGAGCAGATCGGTGTCGCGATCGCCGAGGGCCTCGGCGTCACCGGGATGCTCGCCGTGGAGCTCTTCCAGACGACGGATGACCGGCTGCTGGTGAACGAGCTTGCGATGCGTCCGCACAACAGCGGCCACTGGAGCCAGGACGGCGCCATCACGAGCCAGTTCGAGCAGCACCTGCGGGCCGTGCTCGACCTCCCGCTGGGCGACCCGTCTCCGCGCGACCCCTGGGCCGTCATGGTCAACATCCTCGGCGGTCCCGCCGAGGGCGGCCTCGAAGAGAGGTTCCCCGCGGCGCTCGCCGAGCATCCGGGTGCGAAGGTCCACACCTACGGCAAGGCGCCTCGCGCCGGCCGCAAGGTCGGCCATGTCACGGTGGCCGGCGACGACCTCGACGATGTCACGTACGAGGCGCGGGCCGCGGCATCCCACTTCCTGAACTGAACCCCGCCGGGGCAGGCGGCGAGGGAAGCAGGGGAGCGTGCCGTTGCGGGGTTCTTCCAGCGTCGCGTCCTAGCCTTGACAGGTGACAGGCCCCCTCCACTCCTCCGCCGCGCCGCTCGTCGGTGTCGTGATGGGCTCCGACTCGGACTGGCGCGTCATGAGCGACGCCTCGCAGATCCTCTCGGACTTCGGCATTCCGCACGAGGTCGAGGTCGTCTCGGCGCACCGCACGCCCGAGAAGCTCCACCGCTACGGCACCGAGGCGCGCGGCCGCGGCCTGCGCGTCATCATCGCCGGCGCGGGCGGAGCGGCGCACCTTCCCGGCATGCTCGCCTCCGTCACGGCGCTCCCCGTCATCGGCGTGCCCGTGCCGCTGGCGTACCTCGACGGCATGGACTCGCTCCTGAGCATCGTGCAGATGCCCGCCGGCATCCCGGTCGCCACCGTGTCGATCGGCGGCGCGAAGAACGCGGGCCTGCTGGCTGCGCGGATCATCGGGACGACGGATGCCGAGCTCGGCGACCGCGTCGAAGCCTACGCCCGCGAGTTGGAGGCGCAGGTGGAGGAGAAGAACCGGCGGCTCAAGGAGTCTCTGTGAGCGTGGCGAGCCCACCGCGCGCGCCGCGGGTCGCGGCATCCGCTCTTCCTCGCAACGTCGTCGAGGAGAGGCCGCTGCGGTACCCCGACACGACGTCGCGCTCCTTCATGTCCACGCGCGGCTGGTGGCTCGTCATCCTGAACTTCCTGCTGCCGGGCTCGGCGCAGGTGCTCGCGGGCAACCGCCGGCTCGGACGCTTCGGAATCGGCGCGACCCTCGCGATGTGGGTGGTCGTCGTTCTCGGCGTGCTGTCCGCCCTGCTGTGGCGCACGATGCTCGTGACGCTCGCCACGAACTGGTTCCTCCTTCTCATCCTGCAGATCGTGCTGATTGGGTACGCCGTCCTGTGGACCGTGCTCACGATCGACACGCTCCGCCTCGTGCGGCTCATCAAGACCGGTGGCGCGGCGCGGTTCGGAATCGCCCTGCTGTCGGTCGCGCTGCTCGTCGTCTCAGGCGGCGGAGCGGTCTACGCCTCGCAGATGGCCGGCACCGCGCGTGACACGCTGGGAGCCATCTTCGGGCAGAGCGGCCCATCGGTGCCCCCCTCCGACGGCTACTACAACATCCTCCTGCTCGGTGCCGACAGCGGCCAGGGCCGCGACTCGATGAGGTTCGACAGCATCTCGGTGGTCTCGGTGAACGCCGACTCCGGTGCCGTCACGATCACGGGCATCCCGCGCGACATGCCGCACTTCCCGTTCGCCGACGGGCCGATGAAGAAGCTCTACCCCGACGTGCACGAGGGCCACCAGGACCCCAAGTGCGGCTGGGGGAGCGGCATCAACCAGCTCCGCACCGAGGTGGAGGTCTGCCGCGACGGCAAGGCGCTGTATCCCGACGCGGTCGCGCAGGGATCCACGCCCGGTGTCGAGGCGACGAAGGACGCGGTCGAGGGGATCCTCGGCATCCAGATCCCGTATTACGTCTTCATCGACATGGACGGGTTCGCCCACCTCATCGACGCCCTCGGCGGAGTCGAGATCACCGTCGACCAGCGGCTGCCCAAGGGCGGCGGTCCGGCATACGAGGGCCAGCCCGCCGAGGACTGGGCGATCGGGTGGATCGAGCCGGGCAAGCAGCACATGGACGGCGACACCGCCCAGTGGTACGCGCGGTCGCGCTACACGACGAACGACTTCGACCGCATGAAGCGTCAGCGTCAGCTGCAGGAGGCGATCCTCGCGCAGTTCACCCCCGCGACCGTCCTGACGCGCTTCAACGAGATCGCCGCCGCGGGCACCGCGATCGTCGAGACCGACCTGCCGCAGTCGATGCTGCCGTACTTCGCCGACCTGGCGCTCAAGGCGAAGGAGCAGAAGGTCGCCACGATCGAGCTCACGCCGGAGGGCGGGATCGACGAGTACAACCCCGATTACGCCTACATCCGGCAGCTGATCGACTCGACGCTCCACCCGCCCGCTCCGACCCCATCGCAGGGGGGCTGAGCCATGGTCGCGACACTGCGGATCGTCCTCGACCAGCTCGCCGCGCCGACCGACCCCGATCTCGCTCTCGCCTCGCGCGAACTGGCGCTCGCGCTGATCGAGGCGGCGCCGCCGGCATGCGAGGTCGAGGGGATCATCCCCACCGCCCCCGTTGCGCGCGTCGACGAGCTTCTCGCCGATGTGCCCGGCCTCGCCGGCCTGCACAAGGTCGCGCTCGCGCGCCGCGAGCTCTCGGCCGCGCTGCAGCTCGGCGTCGCGACCGGCATCGGCGGGGGGATGATCCACTCGCCGACGCTCTTCGCGCCGCTGGTCAAGCACGACCGCGTGCACGACAACGACCAGACGGTCGTGACGCTGTGGGACTTCCGGGCGTGGGAGGCTCCCGACGAGCTCTCACGCACCGCTGTCGGCTGGCAGCGGGCCATGCTCAAGCGCGCCGTGAAGCACGCCGATGCCCTCGTCGTGCCGACCCACTCGATGGCGCGGCAGCTCGAGGAGCTCGCGCCCCGGTTGAGCGACCGCGTGCGCGTCATCGCCGGCGCAGCTCCCGCGGGCTTCGCGGTGCCGTCGGACGAGATCGGGCGGCGGCGGGTGCTCGACGTTCCAGAGGGCTTCGTGCTGCTGTCGGGCGGGGTCGCGGCATCCGACGCCCTGAGCCTCGGCTTCTCGGCGATCGCGCGGTCGGGCCTGGACGTGCCGGTGCTCGTCATCGACGCGCCGGAGGGGGAGGAGCCGGCGATCGCCGAGCTCGCGTCGGCGTCGGGGCTCCCCGAGCGCAGCCTCCACACCCGCGGCGCGCTGGAGACGGCCGACCGGGCGGCGGTGTTCGGAGCGGCCGTGGCGCTCCTCGCCCCGGCGACGCGGTGGGCGTTCCCGTGGCGCGTGCTCGAGGCGCTCGCCGTGGGCGTGCCGGTGATCGCCGCGCAGTCGCCCGTGCACGCCGAGACGATCGTCGATGGCGGGATGCTGGTGGAAGCGGACGCCGAGGCGCTCGGCTCCTCGCTGGCATCGGCGCTCGGGTCGACCGCGGCCGCAGATCGGCTGGGGGTCCTGGCGGCCGACCGCGGGCGGGTGTTCTCGTGGCGTGGAACCGCGGACCGGGTCTGGCAGTTGCACGCAGACCTCTGATCCGCGACGCGAACTGTGGGACTACTGGTTCCTGCGTGTCGCTACTTTAGTCACGTTGACCACACTCATAACATCCGCCACACTGTTCACATGCAGGGGGTGCGAGGCGTCCGTGTGCGCGGCCGCGCAACGATGTTCATGGTCGCGCTGGCGATCACTCTTCTCGTGGCCGCGCTCGCCGTAGCTCCTCGCGCGGCGGCACAAGAGCCGGCCGATGCCTCGAGGACTTCCGTGGCGGGGATGGGCGTCCGGACTGCTGACCTGTCGAAGTTCCAGCCGGGCAACATCATCAGCGACGCCGCGTTCTTCGACAAGGGCACGATGACCGAGGCGCAGATCCAGACGTTCCTGGAGTCCAAGGTCCGCACGTGCCAGTCCGGCTACACGTGCCTTAAGGACTGGTACGACACGTCGCGCTCGACGAGCGCCGACGCGATGTGCGGGGCGTACAGCGGCGGATACCGCGAGCGGGCGTCGGCGATCATCTACAAGGTCGCGCAGGCGTGCGGGATCAATCCCCAGGTGATCCTCGTGACCCTTCAGAAGGAGCAAGGGCTCGTCCTCCACACGTGGCCTTCCGAGTGGCGGTACACGATCGCCATGGGTCAGGGATGCCCTGACACGGCGGCCTGCGACACGCGCTATTACGGCTTCTTCAACCAGGTCTACGGCGCCGCGTGGCAGCTGAAGCGGTACGGCAACCCGCCCGGCACGAGCAAGTACTTCACGTGGTACGCGCCGGGCAAGACCTGGAACGTCCTCTACAACCCGAACTCCGCCTGCGGCTCGTCGCCGGTGTACATCCAGAACCAGGCGACGGCGAACCTCTACTACTACACGCCCTACCAGCCGAACGCCGCGTCGCTTCGAGCCGGGTACGGCGAGGGCGACGGCTGCTCGACGTACGGCAACCGCAACTTCTACAACTACTTCAACGACTGGTTCGGCTCGCCGAGCGAGATCTATCCGTTCGGCAACGTCGAAGTGGTCGAGGCCCGACCTGGTCAATTCCTCGTGAGCGGCTGGGCCGCCGATCCCAACACCACTGATCCGATCGACGTCCACGTCTACGTCGGATCCGTCGGCACCGCGGTGTCGGCCAACCTCGATCGCGCCGATGTCGGCGCCGCGTACCCCCGCCTGGGCAGCAAGCATGGCTTCTCAGCGTCGGTGCCCGCGACCGGGCCCGGGTCTGTCGATGTCTGCGTCTACGGCATCAACGCCGGACCGGGCGCGAACGTGCTCTTCGGCTGTTGGACGAGGACGGCGATGAGCGGAGCGCCCATGGGCGCTCTGGAGAGCGCCGTCGGCGTTCAGGGTGGGATCCAGGTGACTGGCTGGGCGATCGACCCCGACTCTGCGGCCCCCTCCACTGTCCACGTCTACGTCGGCGCGACGGGTACGGCTCTCACGGCAGATGTCGACCGTGCCGACATCGGCTCGAAGTATCCCGCATACGGATCGAAGCACGGGTACAGCTCGACGATCCCCGCGGCGCCGGGGACGTACGACGTGTGCAGTTACGGGATCAACACGGGCCCAGGCGCCAACGTGCAGTTCGGGTGTACGAAGGTCGTCGTCCCGGCCCTCGCCGACATCGGCCGCGCTCCCATGGGAGCTTTCGAGACGCTCGACGTCAGCGGGAACACCGCGACGGCCACGGGGTGGGCGATCGATCCCGACACGGCGTCACCCATCAAGGTGCACCTCTACGTCGGCGCAGTAGGCGCCGAGTACACCGCCGATAAGGCGCGAGCCGACCTCGCGGGCTCGTACCCCGCATACGGGGCGAACCACGGCTTCGTGGAGAAGCTCACGCTTCCCGCGGGCACGTCCACCGTGTGCGCCTACGGCATCAACACCGGGGCCGGTGGTCACACCCTGCTCGGGTGCCGGACGGCCACCGTGTCGTCGCTCGTGGAGCGCGGTCGTCCGCCGGTCGGCGCGTTCGAATCCCTCACCGTATCGGGGAACACCGCGACAGCGACAGGGTGGGCGCTCGATCCCGACACCGCCACTCCCATCAAGGTGCACCTCTACGTCGGCGCGGTGGGCGCCGAGTACAACGCCGACAAATCTCGTCCCGACCTCGTCGCGACCTATCCGGAGTATGGCGCGAACCACGGGTTCTCCGAGAAGCTGACCCTCCCGACCGGCACTTCGCAGGTGTGCGCGTACGCCATCAACACGGGTGCGGGCGGCCACACCTTGCTCGGCTGCAAGCCGGCCACGGTCGCTTCGACCATCGTCGACCGCGGGCGCGCGCCCTTCGGCAAC
This sequence comes from Microbacterium sp. F51-2R, assembly GCF_052180235.1. Lineage (GTDB taxonomy): Bacteria > Actinomycetota > Actinomycetes > Actinomycetales > Microbacteriaceae > Microbacterium. The sequence goes on from NZ_CP197470.1 coordinate 3,336,899, forward strand.
CTCGAGGCCGTGACGCCGACGGCCGGAGGAGCGGTCGTCAGCGGATGGGCGCTCGACCCCGACACGACGGCGCCGATCGCCATCCACATCTACGTCGACGCGGCGGGGGCGGCCTACGTGGCCGACGATCCGCGCGGCGACGTCGCCGCGGCGTACGGACTCGGTGATCTCCACGGCTTCACCGAGACGGTCAAGGCGTCATCCGGACCGCACACCGTCTGCGTCTACGGCATCAACAGCGGCGCGGGCGGTCACACCCTGATCGGCTGCCGGTCCGTCGTCGTTCCGTGACGTGCGCCATGTCGCCGAGCATCGGTGGCCGGGTCAGTTCGATCGCAGGTATTCCGCGAGGGCCTCACGGGCGTCGCGCGCCGTGAACCCGGTCGCCGCCAGCTTCCCGGTCTCCAGCACGCTGTTGCGGGGGCGAGGCGCGACCGGGCCGGCCGTCGTCGCGAAGTAGTCCTCCGTGGACACGCCCGTCACCCGGGCCGGATCCTGCCCCGCGAGAGAGAACACCTCGCGCGCGACATCGGCCCACGACATCGCCGGACCTTCGCCGGTGAGGTTGTACGTGCCGTACGGCGGTGCGGTCTCCAGCAGGTGGCGGATGCCGCGGGCGATGTCGTCGGCGAAGGTCAGGCGCCCGAACTGGTCGTCGACGACCCGCGGGGCCACGCCCCGTTCGGCGAGCGAGGCCATCGTGCGCACGAAGTTCTTCCCCTCGCCGATGACCCACGACGTCCGGACGATGTAGTGCCGCGGCGCCGTCGCTGCAGCCACGTCGCCGGCGGCCTTGGTCTGCCCGTACACGCCCAGCGGCGCGAGCGGGTCGTCTTCCCGGTACGGGCGATCGAGCCCGCCGTCGAAGACGTAGTCGCTCGACACGTGCACGAGCGTGAGGTTGTTCTCGCTCGCGATCCGGGCGAGGTTCGCGACCCCCGTCGCGTTCGCCGCCCAGGCCTGTGCGCGCCCCTCCGGTGTCTCCGCGACATCCACCGCCGTGTAGGCGGCCGCGTTCACGATCGCGTCGTAGTCGCGCCACCGCCGGGCCGACGGCAGGCCGGGGGCGGTGACGTCGAGCTGTGATCGTGTGGCGTACTCGATGTGCGCCGCGTCGCCGAGCTCGGCTCTGAGGGCGAGGCCGAGCTGGCCCGACGCCCCCAAGACGAGGATCTTGCGCGGGGGGATGGGGGAGACCTCGGCAAGGCGCGGGTGCACCCGGTCCTTCTCGGAGATCTCGGCGTCGGCGAGGCGGATCGGCCACTGGATGCCTGCGGTCTCGTCAGCCAGATTGAGGAAGGAGTACTCGGCGTCGGGGGACCAGTGGTCGTTGACGAGGTAGACGTACGCGGTGTCGGGCTCGAGCGTCTGATACGCGTTCCCCACGCCCCGCGGGACGAAGATCGCGCGCGAGGGGTCGAGTTCGGCGGTGAAGACGGTGCCGAACGACGGCCCCTCGCGAAGGTCCACCCATGCCCCGAAGATGCGTCCGGTCGCGACCGAGACCCATTTGTCCCACGGCTCGGCGTGGATGCCCCGCGTGGTGCCGACGGCGTCGTTGAACGAGATGTTGTTCTGGACCGGCCCGAAGTCGGGCAGCCCGAGCGCCGTCATCTTCTCGCGCTGCCAGTTCTCCTTGAACCAGCCGCGCGAGTCGCCGTGCACGGGCAGGTCGAAGACGACAAGACCGGGGATGGGCGTCGCAGTCGCCGCAAGCGGCTTTCCGAACTGGATCCCGGCATCGGTCATCGTCACTGTCCCTTCGAGGCGTAGAACGCCTCCGTCTCGTCCTTGGCCGGAGCCCACCAGTCCTCGTGGTCGCGGTACCACGCGATCGTGGCGCCCAGACCCGACTCGAAGTCGGAGTACGCAGGCATCCAGCCGAGCTCTGTGCGGAGCTTGGTGGAATCGATGGCGTACCGCAGGTCATGGCCGGCTCGATCGGTCACGTGGTCGTACGCGTCGCGGGGCTGGCCCATCTCCTCGAGGATCAGCTCGACGACCTCCTTGTTGCTGCGCTCGCCGTCAGCGCCGATGAGATACGTCTCGCCGATCCGGCCGCGCTCGAGGATGGTCAGGACGGCCGATGAATGGTCGTCGGCGTGGATCCAGTCGCGCACGTTCTCGCCCGCACCGTAGAGCTTGGGACGGATGCCGCGGATGACGTTCGTGATCTGCCGGGGGATGAACTTCTCGACGTGCTGATACGGGCCGTAGTTGTTCGAGCAGTTGGAGATGGTCGCCTGCACGCCGAACGAACGGACCCAGGCGCGCACCAGAAGGTCGCTTCCCGCCTTCGTCGAGGAATACGGAGAGGAGGGGTTGTACGGCGTCGTCTCGGTGAAGCGGGCCGGGTCGTCGAGCTCCAGATCGCCGTAGACCTCGTCGGTGGAGATGTGATGGAACCGTGTCCCGTGCCGGCGCGCGGCCTCCAGGAGCGTGTACGTGCCGACGATGTTGGTGTCGAGGAAGGGGCGCGGGTCGTGGAGCGAGTTGTCGTTGTGCGACTCCGCCGCGTAGTGGACGACCGCGTCGGCGTCGCCGAAGAGCGAGTCGACCAGGGCGGCATCCGCGATGTCCCCCTGGACGAACGCGAATCTGTCGCCGGGCAGACCGTCCAGCGACCGGAGGTTGCCTGCGTAGGTCAGCTTGTCGAGGACCGTGACATGGAGGTCGGTGTTGTCGATGACGTGGTGGACGAAGTTGGAGCCGATGAAACCGGCACCGCCCGTGACGAGCAGTCTGCGCATCCGTCAAGGGTACTGTGCGCCTCTGAAGCATGTTTGTGGCGGCAGGGGCGCATGGCGGAATATAGGACGATGCGCGGAATCATCCTCGCCGGGGGCACCGGCTCCCGGCTGCACCCGATCACGCTCGGCGTCTCGAAGCAGCTGGTGCCTGTCTACGACAAGCCCATGATCTACTACCCGCTGTCGACGCTGATCCTGGCCGGCATCCGCGACATCCTGATCATCACGACGCCGCAGGACGCAGAGCAGTTCCAGCGGCTGCTCGGCGACGGCGAGCGGTTCGGCGTATCGATCACCTACAAGGCGCAGCCGTCGCCCGACGGGCTCGCGCAGGCCTTCATCCTGGGCGAGGAGCACATCGGGTCGGACTCGGTCGCGCTCGTCCTCGGCGACAACATCTTCTACGGACAGGGGATGGGCACTCGCCTGCGGCAGTACAGCGAGCTCGACGGCGGCGTCGTCTTCGGGTACTTCGTCGACGATCCCACCGCCTACGGCGTCGTCGAGTTCGATGACCACGGTCGCGTGGTGTCGCTCGAGGAGAAGCCGACGGTGCCCAAGAGCAACTACGCCGTCCCGGGCCTCTACTTCTACGACAACGATGTCGTCGGCATCGCCCAGAACCTCACGCCCTCCCCACGCGGCGAGCTCGAGATCACCGACGTCAATCGCGAGTACCTGTCGCGCGGCAAGCTCCTCGTCGAGCTGCTGCCCCGCGGGACAGCCTGGCTCGACACCGGAACCTTCGACTCGCTCGCAGAGGCGACCGACTTCATCCGCACCGTCGAGAAGCGACAGGGTCTTTCCATCGGCTGCCCAGAGGAGGTGGCGTGGCGCATGGGATTCCTCACGGATGAGGAGCTCCGCCAGCGTGCCGAGCCGCTCATCAAGAGCGGATACGGCGCGTACCTCCTCAAGGCGCTCGCCCAGGGATCGCAGGTCCGGTCGGTCTAGGATCGTCGGGGCGCTCGCCCGCCGCCTCGCCCACGCGAGCCCGCGAAGCGGGTCGCGACACCACCGCAGACACGAACACGGGATCCGACTATTGAGCGCTGAGTTGACGGGCGTGGCCCGGCCGGGTGTGTTTCCGGTGGGTGGTCGTCGGTTGGTCGTGTATGTGGTGTGGGATCGGCGTGGGGATGTGGAGGAGTACGTTCCTTACGCGTTGGCGGGTTTGCGTGAGCATGCGGCGCGGATTCTCGTGGTGGTCAATGGGTCGTTGACCGATGAGGGTCGGCGGCGGTTGGAGCCGGTGTCGGACGAGATCCTGGTGCGGGAGAACGTCGGGTTCGATATCTGGGCGCACAAAGCTGCGTTGGATCATGTAGGTGCGGGGATCTCGGAGTTCGACGAGGTGCTGCTGACCAATGACACGTGGTTCGGGCCGGTGCGGCCGTATGGTCCGGTGTTCGAGCGGATGGGTGAGCGGGCGGTTCATTTCTGGGGGATGACCGATCATGCCCGGGAGGTGCCGAATCCGTTCACGGGCAAGGGTGTGCTGCCGTATCACCTGCAGTCGTTCTGGATCGCGGTGCGGCGGGAGATGTTCCTGTCGGAGGAGTGGGCGTCGTATTGGCGTGATCTGCCGCCGATGAAGGAGTACTTCGACGCCGTCCTCACGCACGAGATCCGGTTCACGGAACACTTCACCAGCCGCGGCTACACCGTCGATGCCGTCTACCCGTCGGACGCCTACCCGACCGATCACCCTGCGCTCTTCAATCCCGACCTCCTCATCGACGACGGATGCCCCCTGGTCAAGCGCCGACCGTTCTTCCACTACCCGCCCTTCCTCGATCGCCACGCGGTGATCGGGCGCCGGATCCTCGCCTCGATCGCGGGATACGGCTACCCGACACGCCTGATCCTCGCGGATCTGGCCCGCAATGTGCCGCCCCGGACGGCGAACGCGGATGCCGGGATGCTCGAGGTGCTGCCCGACCGAGACGTTTCCTACGACGCCGACAGGCCGTTCCGCATCCTCGTCGTGGCCCACATCGAGCAGCTCGACGGCCTGGACGAACTCGTCGCGCGCCTCGGCGCCCTCCCGGCCGGCTACGACGTCGTGGTGACGATCGCCGAGGGGGCCTGGCGGGCTGCCGTGACGGATGCTTTCCATCGCACCGCGCGGCACGGCTCGTTCGATCTCAGGGTCGTCCCCCGCAACGTGGGCGCGGACATGAGCGCCTTCTTCGTGGCCTGCGCGGACGTGGTGCGGTCGGATGATCACGACCTCATCGTGAGAGTGCACACCCGTACCCCGGCGAAGCGGTCGGCGAACGTCGTCCGCTACTTCCGCCGCTATGAGTGGGACAACCTCTTCGCGAGCGAGGGCTACGTCCGCAATCTCCTCGCGCTGTTCCAGCGCGAGGAGGGACTCGGGATTGTCTTCCCGCCGCCCATCCACATCGGCTACTCGACGGTCGGCAACACGTGGGGCCCGTACCGCTGGCCGGCTTACGAGATGACAGAGCGCCTCGGCATCCGTGTCCCCTTCGACGGCCCTTCGCCGCTGGCGCCTCTCGGCGGAATGTTCTTCGCTCGTCCAGAGGCGCTTCGCCCCTTCACGGAGGTCGAGTGGGCCTACGAGGACTACGAGACCTCCAAGCGGCGCAAGGAGCCGACCCGCAAGGTGCAGGAGCGTCTATTCGCCTATGCGGCCGGGGAGCGCGGTCTGCACACCAGGACCGTGCTCACGCGCGAGCACGCGGCGCTCAGCCACCTCTCGCTGGAGTACAAGCTCGACCAACTGGCGTCCACGACCCCCGGCTACCCGGTGGAGCAGATCCAGTTCCTCCGATCCCTCGGTCATGTCAACGGCCACGGACCCGTCACGTACCTGCGGATGTATCTGCGCCGCAATCACTTCAAGACCCTGCACTTCTTCTACCCGGTCTGGCGCGCGGCGCGATGGTCGGCAGGCGCTCTTCTCGGTCTCGTGCGCGCCGCGCGACCCGGGGCCGGGCGAAGGAGCGGATCATGACGGGCGTGGCCCGGCCGGGGGTGTTTCCGGTGGGTGGTCGTCGGTTGGTCGTGTATGTGGTGTGGGATCGGCGTGGGGATGTGGAGGAGTACGTTCCTTACGCGTTGGCGGGTTTGCGTGAGCATGCGGCGCGGATTCTCGTGGTGGTCAATGGGTCGTTGAGCGATGAGGGTCGGCGACGTCTGGAGCCGGTGTCGGACGAGATCCTGGTGCGGGAGAACGTCGGGTTCGATATCTGGGCGCACAAGGCTGCGTTGGATCATGTGGGTGCGGGGATCTCGGAGTTCGACGAGGTGCTGCTGACCAATGACACGTGGTTCGGGCCGGTGCGGCCGTATGGTCCGGTGTTCGAGCGGATGGGTGAGCGGACGGTTCATTTCTGGGGGATGACCGATCATGCCCGGGAGGTGCCGAATCCGTTCACGGGCAAGGGTGTGCTGCCGTATCACCTGCAGTCGTTCTGGATCGCGGTGCGGCGGGAGATGTTCCTGTCGGAGGAGTGGGCGTCGTATTGGCGTGATCTGCCGCCGATGAAGGAGTACTTCGACGCCGTCCTCACGCACGAGATCCGGTTCACGGAACACTTCACCAGCCGCGGCTACACGGCGCTCGCGGCATTCCCCTGCACGGGCTACGACACGGCGAACCCGTCGCTGTACAACGCCGAGGCGCTCCTTCACGACGGCTGCCCCGTCCTCAAGCGCCGGCCCTTCTTCCAGTGGCCGCCGTATCTCGACGCGCACGCGGTGATCGGCCGGTGGACGCTCGAGGCCGCCGAGTCCTATGGCTACCCCCTGGAGATGCTCTGGCGGAACCTGGCGCGCAACGTCGCGCCGAAGGACCTCAACACGGATGCCGGGATGCTGGAGGTCCTTCCGGACGACGACGTCTCCTACGATCCTGCCCGGCCCCTTCGCACGGTCGTGATCGCGCACATCTTCTACGTCGAGATGACGGACGAGATGCTCGATCGCGCCGACAACCTGCCGGGGGACTACGACCTCGTCGTGACGACCCCCGACGCGCAGAGGGCGGAGCAGATCCGTGCCCTCATCGCCGCCCGGCCGTCGCGCGGTGCCACCGAAGTGCGGGTGCTCGCCTCCAACGACGGCCGGGACCAGAGCGCCTTCCTGATCGGATGCCGCGACGTCCTGCTGAGCGGTGCGTACGACGTGGTCGTGAAGATCCACTCCAAGAAGACCCCGCAGGACGGCTACAACGTCGGCAGGCACTTCAAGGAGCAGCAGTTCGACAACCTCCTCGACAGCCCCGGCTACGTCGCCAACCTGCTCGCGCTGTTCCAGAAGGAGCCGGGGCTCGGAATGGCGTACCCGCCCATGATCCACATCGGCTACCCGACGATGGGCCGTGCGTGGTGGTCGAACAAGCCCGGCTTCGAAGAGCTCGCGAAGGGCCTCGGCATCCGCGTCCCGCTCGACGATGTCTCCCCGCTCGCCCCCTACGGCTCGATGTTCATCGCCCGGCCCGAGGCGCTGCGACTCCTGGTGGAGCACCCGTGGCGGTACGAGGAGTTCGGCGGAGTCGACGCCTACCGCGACGGGGGGCTCGCGCACATCCTCGAGCGCCTGCCGTCGTATGCGGCCGGTGAGCTCGGATTCCACACCCGCACGGTCTCGACGTTCGAGTACATGTCGATCAGCCACACGGCGCTCGAGTTCAAGCTCGACGAGATGGCCGCGACGATCCCCGGGTACGCGTACGAGCAGATCGACTTCGTGCGCAAGTCCGGCTTCGTCGGCGGCGGTCGCGGCCGAGATCTGCTGAAGATGTACGTCCGTCGCAATCACCCCGGTCTGCTCGGAGGGCTGCGGCGATTCTTCGATCCGTCGCGTCAGCCCGGACGAGTCGTCGCGCGGGTGCGCGCGCTCCCCTCGCGTCTCCGCGGGCGGCGGACGTGAAGCGTTCAGGTTCGGCGCCGTCCGACGGGTATAGTTCTATGGTTCTTGGGAAATGCGGGTGAGGCTTGCAGACTTCGGATAGATTCGAGCGCCTCGCCGCGCTCCCTTTCTCGACGGTCGACAGCCGCGGCCTGCGCTCGAACACCCGGGGCGGCAAGATCGGCGAGATCGTGGAACGCCGCGAGCTGCTCAACCTCCTGATCCGCCGTGATCTGCAGGCGCGCTATCGCGACAGCTTCCTCGGCTTCCTCTGGACGGTCATCCGCCCGCTGATCCAGTTCCTCATGTACTTCATCGTGCTGGGACAGTTCCTCGGTGCGGCCAAGGGCATCCCCGAGTTCGCCATCTATCTCTTCTCGGGCCTCACGCTCTACACGTTCTTCAACGACATGGTGTACGGCGCGACCGGGTCGATCATCCTCAACGGCGGTCTGGTCAAGAAGATCTATCTGCCGCGCGAGATCTTCCCGCTCGCGAGCATCGGCGGCGCGGGCTTCATGTTCGTCGTGCAGCTCGCCGTGCTGCTGGTCGCTGCCGTCATCCTGCAGGCCCTGCCGGCTCCCGCGCAGATGCTGTGGTTCTTCCCGTCGGTGCTGCTCATCCTCGTGTACGGGCTCGCGCTCGGGCTCCTCCTGTCGGCGATGAACGTCTACCTGCGCGACATCCAGTACCTCACCGACGTGGTGCTCATGCTGGCGATGTGGGGCTCGCCGATCGTTTACTCCTGGACGATGGTCCAGAGCGTCATCGAGCAGTTCAACCTGCCCTCCTGGGTGCTCGAGGTCTATACGGCGAACCCGCTGACGCTCGCCGTACTCGGGTTCCACAAGGCCTTCTGGGGCGGCGGCACGCCTGCGGACTACCCGCCCGACCTGCTGCTGAGGATGTCGATCGCGGGCATCATCGGCCTCGTCCTCCTCTGGATCTCGCACCGGGTCTTCGTCCGGCTGCAGGGCAACTTCGCGCAGGAGATCTGATGACCGATGCCATGATCGCCGCTCCCGACGTCGTGCGCCTGAACGGCGTGTCGAAGGTGTTCACGGTGCGCAAGGACAACAGCCTCAAGGATCGGATCGTCCATTTCGGGCGTCTGGGGGAGGCCTACCGCCAGCAGTTCACCGCGGTCGCCGACGTCTCGCTCGACATCAAGGCCGGGACGACCGTGGGGCTCCTCGGCCCCAACGGCTCCGGCAAGTCGACGCTCCTCAAGCTCATGGGCGGGATCGTGTCGCCCACGACGGGAACGGTCGAGTCGCGCGGGCGGATGGCCGCGCTCCTCGAGCTGGGCGCCGGCTTCCACCCCGACCTGAGCGGTCGGGAGAACGTCTATCTGAACGCGTCGATCCTCGGCCTGTCCAAAGCGGAGATCGACGAGCAGTTCGACGACATCGTCGAGTTCAGTGGGATCGGCGACTTCATCGACACGGCCGTCAAGTTCTACTCGTCCGGCATGTACGTGCGGCTCGCCTTCGCCGTCGCCGTCCACACCGATCCCGACATCCTCCTGGTCGACGAGGTCCTGGCTGTCGGGGACGAGACGTTCCAGCGCAAATGCATGGAGCGGATCCAGCAGTTCCGCCAAGAAGGCCGGACGATCCTGCTCGTGAGCCATTCGGCCCAGCAGGTCGCCGAGCTCTGCGACCGCGGCATCGTGCTCAGCAAGGGCGAGGTGGTCTTCGACGGCGAGGTGAACGCCGCGATCGGAGCCCTGCGGGACGTCCTCGAGCGTCGCCGCGTGGGTGAAGCGCTCCCCGAAGAGACGGTTCATCCCATCCAGGTCAAGCGCATCGAACTCCTCGATGCCGAGGGTCAGTCCCGGTACGAGTTCGGGGTCGGCGACTCGCTCACGATCCGTGTGCACGTCGACGTGCTCAAGCCGATCGAGCGCTGGGAGCTGGGCTTCAGCATCGATACGCCGATGGGGCATATGGTGCTCGCGTCGAACACCGACCTCCTGAAGGTCACCCTCGATCCGCTCACCGGGCCGACTGCCGTCGACCTCACGGTCGAAGCGCTGCACCTCGGCGCCGGACAGTACTACGTCAACGCCAACGCCGCCGGCGTGAGCGAGGCGAGTTCGCACGGTCTGTCGCAGGGGGCACTGTTCACCGTGCGGGCACCCGAGACCACGATCGGCACCGTCTCGGCCCACGTGTCGGTCCGCGAATCGCGCGACGTCGCGTGACGGTAGCGTTCAGCCGCTGAGAGCGGCGTCGAGCAGCGTGCGCGCGCGGGCGTCGAAGGAGTGCTGTTCGCGCACTCGCGAGGAGATCTCCGCGAGCCGCTCCTCGGACGGGAAGAGCCGGTCCACTCCGTGCCGGAGCGCGTCGATGAGCTCGGGGATGTCGTCGTAGGTCCACACGGCGCCCTCGAAGATGTCGTGGATACCCTCCACCGCGTCGCTCACCGCGCGGCCTCCCGCCGCGACGACGTCGTACAGGCGATTGGACACGAAGCCCTCGCGCTGCATCGCCGGCCAGTGGTCGTTGAGCACCGCGGCGGCACGTTCGTATGCAGCGGGGAGGTCCTCATTCGGGATGCCTCGTCCCGCTATCGCAGCGCCGGGAATCCATCCCGTCCAATCCGGGCCGTAGACCGACACCGGGATGCCCGCCCGGATCGGTTCGAGGACCGAAGGCCGGGGGATGCCTCGTGCGGTTCCCACGAAGAGGAGCTCGTCCGTCCTCGGCAGGCCGTGCGGCACGAACCGTCGAGCGTTCGTGCACTGCAGGAGGGCGTGGACGGGTCGCCCGAAGCGACGAGACGCCGTGGCCGCCCAGGGTGCGGAGCCGGCGTAGACGACGTCGAAGCCGTCGAGATCCTCACGCCGGATCTCATCCGGGTGGCTGATGATCCACAGCAGCGACTTCACTCCCTCCTGCGGGCGCATCGGCTCCGGCCCTCGCAGCGCGAGGACGACATCGTCGAGGTAGGCGCTCGGACGGCGCCGGGCGTCGTAGGCGTCGATCACGACCTCCTGCCCGAGGCGGCGCAGCGCCTCCGCGATCCCGCGTGCGAAGTGGGTGTCGCCCCATGCCTCGCCCGGGGCGCCCGGGGGAGCGGCGATCTTGACGGCCCACCGCAGGCACGGAACGCGTGTGCCATCGGCCAGCTCCGCCTGCCTCGGCGTGCGCAGGAGCACGGGTCCCGTGGCGGACCACTCCCGCACTCTCAGATGGAGGGGACTCAGCAGAGCGGCGAGATCGGTGTCGGGCCGGCCGGTCTCTCGGAGAACGAGCGAGGAGCCGCGCGGCGCCCGGGCGACGGCCGACAGGAGCACCTGCGGCGACTGGGAGGCCGTGGCCGTGGACTGCGCCCAGGTGTCGCCGGCGAGCGTCGCGCTCGGCACGCGTTCGCCGAGCGCGAGGGCGTCTTCGGCGGGGTGCCCCGCGAGAAGGTGCCTCAGTCTTCCCGCGTGAGCGTAGGTGCCGGCGGACGCGACAGTCCCGTCCAATGCGAGCTGCAGCGGAGCGGTCGGGCGGTGCAGGCCCTCCTCGTCGAGCCGACGGAGGTCGCGCGCGCTGATCTGCGCGTTCGGGCCGCGCACGACGGTGACGCTCGACGGGTCGGCCGTGCGCAGCAATGTCGCGATCGTGCGTGGATCGTCGGCGACGACGTGGGCGTCCGGCACCCAGCGCGCGAGCACGCACGCATTGATCCACGTATCGGCGGAGCCGCCTGCGACGCTGACGACGAGTGAGGCGCCCGTCGAGAGGGCGAACTCCGCGGCTTCGCCCAGGGCGCTCGCCGCGTCGCGCTCGTCGCGGGCGAGCCGACAGATGAGGATGCCGCGGGCTCCGACCGGGGGCGGGGTCGAGCGACGCCGCGAACGGGCGCGCGCCCCGTCGATCGCGGCCTCTCTGACCGCGGCGACCGGCAGCGTCGTGGAGCCGCCCGGACCGAGGGCGATCTCACCGCCGGCCAGCGCCGCACGCCACGCATGGCCGAGCGGCCCACCGGGATCATCGAGCGACCCGGGCCACCGCTCGGCGTACGCCGGCGCATCCCAGTTGACGCTGGTGCGGATCGCAGCTTGATCGTTGACGAGGTAGGCGTACAGCGCCGGCACGCGGTCGGCGTCCGAGAGCTGGCGGGAGACCAGCTGCTCCATGAAGAGCGGGTTGAGGCTCATCCCGGTGCGGTGGCCGCCGCGCACGTAGGCGCGGATCGCGCGGCGAGCGCTGGGCGGACCTCCCTGAGCGATCACGAGGTCGAGGTCGACGAGGTCGCCTCGGCGGATGACGCGCGCCCACCACGCTCGATCGAGGGCCGCCAGCAGGGCGCCGACGATCGGCGTCGCCCGCGCGCGCCGCCAGAGAGCTCGCGCACGGTTCAGCACCCCTCGAGTCTAGGTCGCGACCGCTCCGGGGCGAATGGGCCGGATGATAGGGTCGCGATGGTCTGGCCGAGGACGGGAGACTCGCTTGCCTCAGAACCCTCCCCGAGTGGGAATCGTCGTCCGCACGAAGAACCGACCCTGGTTCCTGCGGCGCGCGCTCGCCGATATCGCCGCTCAGGGCTTCGACTCCTGGCGTGTGCATGTTGTGAACGACGGCGGCGACCGTGTCGACGTGACGCGGACTGTCGAGGGGCTGCCCGAGGCCGTCCGAGCGCGTGTCGACGTCACGCACAACGACTCGCCCCACGGTCGATCGGCTGCCGCCAATCAGGGTGTGCGGGCGCTGGACACCGAGTTCGTCATCCTTCACGACGACGACGATCTCTGGGACGAGTCCTTCCTGTCGACGGCAGTGGCGTGGCTCGACGAGCATGCCGATGACGCGGGCGTGGTCGTTCGCACCGAGATCGTCTACGAGAGGCCGGACGGCCACGGCGGTTTCGTCGAGTCCGGGCGCGCGATCTTCTGGCCCGACCTGACCGAGATCACGTACTCCGCCCTCCTCCAGATCAACCGCGCCGTTCCCATCGGCCATCTCTATCGCCGCGCGGTGCACGACGAAGTCGGCTACTACCGCGAAGACGTGCACGCCGCCGAGGACTGGGAGTTCAACCTGCGCCTGGCCGCGCGGCATCACATCGGGTACATCACCGGCAGACCACTCGCCTTCTGGATGCAGCGGGCCGGCGTCCACGGCGAACTCGGCAACAGCATGTACGCGCTGGCACACGAGCACACGAAATACGACGCACAGATCCGCGACGAGGCGCTGCGCGAATACGTCGCGAGGTTCGGCCCGGGACTCCCCCTCTTCCTGACGTCGTTCCTCGAGACCGAGGTCGCCCGTATCGTCCGAGAAGAGATCGCCCGCGAGCTCGACCGGCGACCCACCCTCCTGCAGCGCGTCAGGCGCCGCCTGCGCCGTCTCGGGCCACCTCATCCCGGGCGCTGAGGGGAAGCGCCTCGGAAGATCCGCCCTCACCGGACGACGCGGCCACCCGTGCTGACGTCCCCGCGTCGCGCGGGGACGCAGCGGCAGGGGGTAGCGTCGGCAGCCACGCGATGAGGGCCAGGGCCAGGCCGAAGGCGACCGATCCGATGATCCAGACCGCAAGGGGTGAAGCGGGCAGGACCCACCACCATTCGGCGCGGGCTCCGGGATCGACGGCCGCGACGTCGACGCCGGTCGTGTACCGCTGGATGTTCACGTGCATCGCGACCGCTGCGCCGAAGGCGAGGACCGCGGCGGCGACGTAGGCGCGGGGGCCCCGCCACCACAACCGCGAGGCCGGCGAGGCGGAGACCACACCGATCAGGATGATGAGCAGCGGCAGGATGTAGCGCGGCTGGACGATCTCTCCCACGAGTGCGCGGGACTGCGCCAGCAGGACGAAGGGAACGGCCCACAGCGCGAGCGCGGCCAGGCCGAAGGCGACGGCCCGGCGCCACGTGAAGGATTTCATTCCGATGAACACCGCCCCGCACGCAACCGCGAGCGATCCGAAGGTCACGATCGTCGGGATAGTGGTGTCAAGCCACCCGAGCCCCCAGCCGCCGAGCGCCCCGATCCACAGAGCGGGCACTTCCAGCGCGTTCTTCGCGAGCTGCCCGAAGGTCAGGAGGTCGCGCGCCGAAGGCAGACCGGAGACGACCGCCTGCGACTGGCCCGACGACAGGTAGAAGGCGGCCGCGGTGACGATGACGGCACCCGCGGTGATGAGAGGAACGAGGAGCTTTCTGGAGCGACGGGCGCCTAGAACTGCCGCGATGACCACTCCGAATACGGCGAAGGCGGCGGCGTCCGCGCGCGCGCCCGCGCCGAGGACGGCGGCCAGAAGCGTGAGGACGCAGAGGACGATCTGACGTCGGCCTTGCGTCAGGGTCGCGCCGTAGAGGCACACCCAGAGGACAGCAGCGGCGAGGAAAGCCCAGGCGGACGGATTGTTCGACGCGAGGATGAACAGCCCCAGCGGCACACTCGTCGCCAGCGCCGAGACGACGAGAGCGGGCCTGAGCCTGCGGGGGAGAGCCCAGAAGGCCGCCGTCAGCAGGCCCACGGAGAGCGCCGCGTTGAGCGCGCGCATGAGGAGGGCCGAGGTCTGGATGTCCGGGGAGGCGAGGGTTCCCATCACGGCGTAGTACAGGGGCGGATAAAGGCGCTGGGTGTTGAGCCATCCAGCTTCTGCGAGTCCCGACTTCGTCGGATCCCAGCAGGCGGCACTCTGCTCGGGCGCGAAGGCGTAGCAGGTCGCCGAGACGATCGCGCTCGGCACGAGACGGGTGTCGGGATCGCCCGACGCCTCGCACAGCCCGGGCCGCTCGCCGAGTCCGCACCAAATCGATGCCAGGTGGAAGTTGTCGTCAGGGCTGGAACCCACCGGCGACGCGAATCCCCAGCTGAGGAGTGCGATGAACAGCAGCAGCGGAACCGTCACCGCTACGGTCCGGCGGGCAGCGGGAGAGGGGGTGGGAAGCACCATTGCATCGTAGTCAGAGGACCCGAGCGGCCCAGGATAGACTCTTGAGACGTGTCTCCCAGTACTCCGGCGTCCCCTGAGCGCCATTCAGCGCCCGCCATCCGGATCGAGAGTTCTGCTGACGTCGCCGCTGACGCGCTGATCGGCGAAGGCAGCAGCGTCTGGCACCTCGCACAGGTCCGCGAGCGGGTGCGGCTTGGTCAGCGTTGCGTCGTCGGGCGCGGCGCCTACATCGGAACCGGCGTCCAGGTCGGCGACAACTGCAAGATTCAGAACTACGCGCTTGTCTACGAGCCGGCAGTCCTCGAGGACGGTGTCTTCATCGGACCCGCCGTCGTGCTGACCAATGACACCTATCCCCGCGCGATCAACCCGGACGGCTCCCTCAAGAGCGCCTCCGATTGGGACAGTGTCGGCGTCCATGTCGGGCGGGGCGCGTCGATCGGCGCCCGCGCCACCTGCGTCGCTCCCGTGAGGATCGGGAAGTGGGCCATGGTGGCCGCCGGCGCGGTCGTGGTGAAGGACGTGCCGGATCACGCCCTCGTCGTGGGCGTTCCCGCGCGTCGGATCGGCTGGGTCGGGAAGGCCGGGGTGCCGCTCACGCCCGCGGACGGGGGAATCTGGATCTGCCCCTCCACGCACACACGCTACGTCGAGACCGACGCCGGTCTGGAAGAGGAATGACGATGACAGAATTCATCCCCGCCGCGAAGCCCCTCATCGGTGAGGAGGAACGCCAGGCGGTCGACCGCGTCCTGGCCGGGGGTATGGTCGCCCAGGGCCCCGAGGTCGCCGCATTCGAGCGCGAGTTCGCCGAGCACCTGGTCGCTGGTCGTCCGACGGTGGCCGTCAATTCCGGCACGTCGGGCCTTCACCTGGGACTTCTCGCCGCCGGCGTGGGGGCAGGCGACGAGGTCATCGTCCCGTCCTTCACCTTCGCGGCCACCGCCAATTCGGTGGCGCTCGCCGGGGGCACGCCGGTCTTCGCCGACATCGAGCCCGAGACGTTCTCGCTCGACCCGGCCGCGGTCGAGGCTGCGATCACGCCCCGGACGAAGGGGATCCTGCCTGTCCATCTCTACGGTCACCCCGCCCGTATGGCGGAACTCGCCGACATCGCCGCACGCCATGGCGTGGCGCTGTACGAAGACGCCGCGCAGGCCCACCGTGCGGCGCTGGACGGCCGCCATGTGGGAACCTTCGGCGAGTTCGCGATGTTCTCCCTCTATCCCACCAAGAACATGACCAGCGGTGAGGGCGGCATGGTTTCGGCGGCCACGGACGAGATCGCCAGGCGACTTCGCCTCCTGCGCAATCAGGGGATGGAGCGTCAGTACGAGAACGAGATCGTCGGATTCAACGCGCGCATGACCGACATCCACGCCGCGATCGGCCGCGTGCAGCTCACGAAACTCGACGCGTGGACCGCCGCTCGTCAGCAGAACGCCGCATTCTTCGACGCGAACCTCCGCGGCGTCACAACGCCGCCTGTCGCCGAGGGCGCCACGCACGTCTACCACCAGTACACGATTCGCGTGGCGGAGGACCGTGACGGGTTCGTGCAGGCTCTTCGCGACGAGCACCAGATCGGAAGCGGCGTGTACTACCCGATCCCCAACCACCGCCTCCCGTCCCTCGCGGGGTACGCGCCGGGGCTGCACCTCGCCGAGACCGAGCGCGCCGCGAGCGAAGTCGTCTCCCTCCCGGTTCATCCGTCGCTGTCGACATCCGACCTGGATCGCATCGTGCACGCGGTGAACACCCTCGTGCGAGCGGGTGCCTGATGGCTGACCTTCGAGCGGGCCTCCTCGGCATCGGCATGATGGGCCGCCACCACGCTCGCGTGCTCCGCGAGCTCGACGGGGTCGAGCTCGTGGCGGTGGCCGACCCCGGCGGGGATCCGCATCGCGTCGCGGGCGGCCTCAGGGTGCTCGACGACGTTCAGCAGCTGATCGGCGCGGGCATCGACATCGCCGTCGTCGCCATCCCGACTCGCTTCCATGCCGAGGCTGCGCTGGCGCTGGCCGACGCAGGCGTTCACACGCTCGTGGAGAAGCCGATCGCCGACACCTCCGAAATCGGACAGGAAGTCGCCGATGCCTTCGCCGACCGCGGCCTCGTGGGCGCAGTCGGACACGTCGAGCGCTTCAATCCCGCCCTCCAGCAGCTGCGCAACCGCCTTCAGGCCGGCGACATCGGCGAGGTCTACCAGATCGCCACACGCCGCCAGAGCACCTTCCCCGCGCGCATCGGCGATGTCGGCGTGGCGAAGGATCTCGCGTCGCACGACATCGACCTGACGGCGTGGGTCGCTCACTCCCGGTACACGTCGGTCTCGGCCCAGACCGCGCACAAGAGCGGCCGTTCCTTCGAGGACATGATCGCGATCTCGGGGCGCCTGAGTAGCGGCACGGTCGTCAACCACCTGATCAACTGGCTGAGCCCGATGAAGGAGCGCGTCACGGTCGTGACCGGCGACCGGGGCACCTACATCGCCGACACGGCGACCGCCGACCTGACGTTCTACGCGAACGGGACCGCATCTCTCGAATGGGAATCCGTCTCGACGTTCCGCGGTGTCTCCGAGGGTGATGTGACCCGGTTCGCATTCGCCAAGCGTGAGCCGCTGCGCGCCGAACTCGAGGCCTTCCGTGACGCCGTCGGGGGCGCGGAGAGCGAACTGTCGACCATGCGCGAGGCGGTTCACACGCTCGCCGTCGTCGAGGCGGCGCTCGGCTCGGCGACCGCCGGCGGGGAGCTGGTCGCTATTGCGCCGCGGGAGGCGTGACCGAAGGCGCCTGCGCCTTCGTCCCACTTGTGAACGGCGGGTAGTTCGGTGTCGACGGTGACGCCTGGATGTCGAGCTGCAGTGCGCTGACCAGCATCTGCGTCCCGAGCATCAGCGGCAGGGCTGCGAGCATCACCGTGCCGGCCGTCGCGATGGCCGTGCCGACTACGGCGAACAGCAGCCACAGGGTCACGCCGAGTCCGAAGAGCAGGAAGAACAGACCCAGGAACAGCAAGAGTGCGATGGGCGAGAACGACCAGAGCACGTAGCGATACCAGATCCGATGCCAGAAGCCGACCGTCAGCCGGTGGGTGAGCTCGGGGATCACATTGCGGAGCTTGATGCTGGAGACCTCGTCGCCGTAGACGGCGGGCACAGGCACGTCCACCGCCGAGATCTGCAGGATGTTGAGGTGGATCAGCAGGTCGTTCTCGAAGCTGTAGCGGCGGGCCACCCGATCGAGGGGCACGCGCCGGAGCGCCTCGGATCGGATTGCGGTGTAGCCGTTCTGCGGGTCGAAGAGGTTCCAGTACCCCGACGACAGCTTCGTCATGAACGACAGCATGATGTTGCCGAAGATGCGGTGTCCTGGCATCCCGCTGAAGGACTCGGGGGAGTAGAAGCGGTTCGCCTTCGCGAAGCCGTACCCGTCTTCGACGACGCGATCGAGCAGATCCGGCAGATACTTGGGGTCCATCTGGCCGTCCCCGGCCATGATGACGTTCACGTCGCTGCCCAGTTCGAGCGCGGCGTGATGGCCCGTGATGATGGCGCCGCCTACGCCCTGGTTCACCTCGTGACGGATGAGAGTGACCCTCGGGTCTCCCACCTTTGCGGCGGCGCCGCTCGTGTCGTCCGGGCTGCAGTCGTCGACGATGACGATGTGATCGACGTAGTCCGGCATCGTCTGGATGACGCCACCGATCATGAGCTCTTCTTTGTATGCCGGAACAACGGCCGCGACGACGGCGCCCTTATACATCCTCGGATTGCCTCTCGGACCGTGCGAAAACCCAGTAACGATATGCGAAGTAGTTGCCGATGGTCGTGGCGATCACGGCGAGCACCTTGCCGGCTTCCCAGGGGAGCCCCATGAGATCGACGCCCCACACGATCGCCGTGGTGAGGACCGTGTTCGCGGCCACCAGCAGCGCGTACTTCACGACGCTCGGTGCGACCGCCGACTGCGCACGGAAGGCGACGGTTCGCTGCAGGCTGTAGCTGACCACGAAACTGGCGAGGAACGCGGTCGGAGTCGCGATCACGAGAGGAACGCGGACCACCTCGTGCAGCAGCCAGAGGAAACCGAAGTCGAATCCGAAGGCGAGGGCTCCCGCCGTCAGATATCGCACGACACTCGACGACCACACCGCGTCGACCAGCCGCGCCGAACGAGGGCGGCTTTCGGAGTGCATGCCTTCAATCATGCCAGGCCGCTCCTGCGAAAATTCTCCACTCAGCGGTCCACCGCCTTTTCGTCATCACGCGCCGACGTGAGCCGATGAGCTCGTCGAAGCCGCCGAGTCCGGCGGAACAGCCGGAGCTGCGTGACGAGCCTCATCTCGATGACCTTCGATACACAGTCCCGTCGCGGATCGCGGCGACGGCGCGGCGTGGGAGGGCTTGACAGCGCCCGACGTGCGCGTCATCGCTCGACGGCCGTCCGGTCGCCTTCACCGATCGGGCGGCCCGTCAGGCCTTCACAGCGGCCGAGCAGGGCGGCCGGACCGTCGCCCACGCTGTACTCACCTGATCGGAGAAGACCGATCAGGAGCCCGGCGACCGCGAATCTCACGCGGTGCCAGGCGGGGAAGTCGTGGATGCGGAACACATGGCCCACTCCGCGGCCGTACGCGCGGAGCTTCCTTCGCCGCTCTCGAGAGGTCAGACCGCTCGCCTCGGGGATGCCGCCGACCGCGGCCGCGGGGTCGGCGATCCAGCGGAAGGACGTCTCGAGCGATCTGTCGACGAGTCGGGCCCTCATGAGGAGGTCGGTGACCTCGCCTGCCTGCCACGGTGACGGGGCCCCCGTGCCGATCGACTCGTCGAAGCCGCCGAGTCTGCGGAACATCCCCAGCCGCATGACGAGCCCCATCTCGATGACCTTCCACACGGTGGTGGCATCGAGACGTGTTCCGGGGGCCGGCAGGACGAAACGAGGGCCGGATGACGTCATGACCGTCACCGCGCCGGCCTGGGCATCCTTCATCCCGCCCCGGATGGCGGCGATGGCGCCCTCCGGGAACCAGGTGGTGTCGTTGGGGAACATCAGGAGTGCGTCGTCGAGCCCCTGCGCGCCCACGCCCACGCCCGTATTGCGTCCCAGCGAGGCTCCTCGCGTGGATGTCGTCACCCGCAGCCGGTCGCCCAGCGTGCCGTGGAACTCGTGGGCGATCGCCTGCACTTCTTCGACGTGTCCCTGCGCCACGATCACGACCCGGTCCGTCGCACGCAGCTGCCCTTCGAGCGATCGCAGCAGTGTGCGCAGCGGTTCGATCCGTCCGAGGGTCGCGACGCTCAGGACGAGAGGGAGTTCGGTCACACCGGCACCTCGGCCTCGATGCGATGCAGACCCCTCACGCTGCGCCGGGCCAGCAGCACGGTCGCGATCGTCTCGGTGAGCGCATAGCCCAGCGCGGCGCCGATCGGGCCCATGCCGATCGTGAGGCCGATCATGGTGGGCACGCCGATCGCCGTCGCGACGAGCGTGGCGGTCATGACGGCTCGGGTCTGACCGGTCGGGAAGAGGAGGTGCCGCGTCATGGAGGTGCGCGTCGAGTACATGGCGAAGGCCAGCCCCAGGGCGAAGCACACCGCACTCGTGGCAGCGGCGTCGGCGCCGAAGAGCAGGCCGCTGACCCACGGGCCGAACAGGCCGAGCACGAGCCATCCGAGCACGCCGAAGACGGCGTGCGCGGTGAACGCCCACCGCACGCGACGGGCGCGGGGAGGACCGTGCACCTCGCCGGTCCAGCTCTGAAGGGCGTTGGCGAGCGTGAGGGGGAGGAACTGGCCGAGTTTGAGCATCTTGTCGGCCGACGCGAATCCGGCGGCCGCAGCCCCCGGTGAGGTGACGTTGACGAGCGGCGTCGGAACCGACGAGTACGCGCCCAGCGCCGCGTCGTTGAGGGCGACGGGTGCTCCGAGCCGAAAGAGTCCCGGAAGCTCGGAGACGCGCGGCCAGTCCGACGGGTACCGCTTCAGCAGGCGCCACGTGTAGATCGTCGTCCCGATCAGCGTCACGGCGATGCCGCCGAGGGGGTAGAGCTCCACGACGCCGACCTGCGCGATGAGGACCGCCGCGACCACCGCCACCAGCAGCCGGGGGATCGCGTCGTAGATCATGATCGATCTGGGATCGCCCACCCCTACGGCGAACCACGTGAACGACATCGCGATGAGTGCTCCCTGCAGGCCCATGAGCACCGCGAGCCATTGGAAGCCGGGCGAGGCGACCCATGCGCACACGATGGCCATGATCGGGAGGACCACGGCCGCGGTGAGCAGGCGGACGATGAACGCGTCGCGATAGAGCCGGCCGCGGTGAGGGTCGTCCCTGGCGATGGAGACCAGCGCGGGGCCGACGGTCGTCCAGCCGTACGCGATCGCGATCGCCGCGAACGTGCCGATCGACTCGCCGGCGATCGCACTGGCCCACCCGTCCGGCCCCGCGATCCGCGAGACGATCGGCAGCACCAGCAGCGGCGAGACGGCGGCGATCGCGGGAAGGAGCGTGAAGCCGAGGAGCCTCCGCCACAGGGGGGACGGGCTGGTCATGCGCGACCCCCGCCCTGGAGCGCGGCCGAAAGCACCGCCGCCGTCGCGTCGGCGGCGGCATCCCACGTGAAGCGAGAGGCCCACTGCCGGCGAGCTTCCCGGTCTGCGGATGCATCCGGTTCTGCCAGCGTAGACACGATCGCGCGAGCGAACGCCTCCGGAGCCGTCGCGTCGGCGTACCGCGCCGCATCTCCCCCCACCTCCCGGAGCACGGACACATCGTTGGCGAGCACGCGGCATCCTCGCCTCAGCGCATCCACGACCGGAAGCCCGAATCCCTCCACGAGCGAGGGGCACACGTAGAGATCGGCGACGTCGTAGAGCGCGTCGAGCTCGTCGTCGGTCACCCAGCCGGCCAGCAGGACGTCACGTCCGAGACCGAGGGCTTCGACCCGGCCCCGCAGCGGGTCGTCCCCGTGGCTTCCCGGGATCACGGTGAGCGGGCGGACAGGCGGGGGGATGCGCACGATCGCCTCGAGCAGGCCGTCGAAGTTCTTGTGCGGCATCCGGTTGCCTGTGCTCAGGATCACCTGCCGGCCGGGTGCCGCCAGGACGTCCGCCAGCGCGGACCACGGATCGTCGATGGATCGGGGCGCCGTGCTGCCGTTGTGGACGACGTGGATCCGCTCGGCAGGCACGCCCAGCTGCTCGACGATCGACGACTTCGCCGCATGCGACACCGTGAGGATGGAGTCGGCCGTCCTGGCCGATCGGGTCATGAGCCACGACGTCACGCCGCGCGTCGCGCGGTCACTCAAGCCGCCGCGCACCTGGTGGTAGATGACGTCGTGAACGGTGGCGACGCGCGGCGCCCCGCGGCGTATCGGGCCGAAGTTCGCCGGCGACCAGACCAGATCGGCCCCGGCCCTGCGTGCCGCGCGGTCGACCGCCAGGATCTCGCCGGCCGCCCAGGAGGCGCGGCCCCGGCCCACCCACCGCGCCGTCCGGATCGCGCCCGGAAAGAAGGAGCTCACCCGTTCGCCGCCGGCGGTGTTGACCAGGCCCACCCACTGGACGCGCGGCATGCGCGCAGCCACGCGCGGCAGCAGTTCGCGTGCGTAGGTCTCGGTGCCTCCGCGCGTGCCGGTGTATCCGAGGAGGTCGACGAGGATCCGCTCGCCCACTGTCAGCTCTCGATGATGGCCTCGGGCCGGCTCTCACGACGCGGGGTCGTGAGCACACCGGAGAAGAAGCTCATCATGATCGTCTGGAACCCGAGGATGATCCCGAGGGAACTCGGGATCGCGATGCGGACCGCGTCCGCGGCATCCTGCGCCCCGAAGTCCATGCTGCCCCAGCGCACCACCTGGACGATGCCGACGATGACACCCAGAAGGAAGAGCGCGACGCCCACGAGGAGGCCGCGCTCGGCGCTCCACTTGGCGACGATGGCACGGTAGCGGGGACTGGTCGGAAGGAACCCCTCCTGTGTGGCGTACAGCTTCGTCAGCCAGAAGAACAGCAGCGATTGGTACCCGAGCACGCAGAGCGCGCTGGCATAGACCATCGTCGTCACATCGAACCCGATGCCTGCGATCTGCACGCCGCCGAACGCGAGCACGGCGACGGTCAGGGCGCCGAGGAAGAAGGCGACGAGCCCCGGGTAGACGAAGAGCCAGCGCGGCGCGAACAGCAGCAGGAAGCGGAGGTGGCGCCATCCGTCATGCCAGCTGCGCAGGTGCGGCGGACGAGAGCGGCCGTCCTTCTTGAGGGTCGTGGGCACTTCGTCGATGCGGTACCGGGCGAGCGACGCCTTCACGACCATCTCGGAGGCGAACTCCATGCCGGTCGTCTGCAGGTCGAGCTGCTGGATCCGCGCACGGTTGAACCCGCGCAGGCCGCAGTGGAAGTCGCCGATGTTCGGGCGGAAGAAGAGCTGCCCGATGCGGGAGAGCACCGGGTTGCCCAGGTACTTGTGCAGAGGAGGCATGGCGCCGGGGGCGATGCCGCCGGCGAACCGGTTCCCCATGACGAGGTCGGCTCCGTCTCGCAGCCGCTCGACGAAGGGGTCGAGGCTCGTGAAGTCGTAGCTGTCGTCGGCGTCGCCCATGATGACGTACCGGCCGCGGGCCGCGTCGATGCCGTTGGTGAGCGCCGCGCCGTAGCCGCGTCGGGCGGCGGGGGACACGCGGGCTCCGAGGCCCTCGGCGATCGCCTGCGAACCGTCGGTGCTGCCGTTGTCGGAGATCAGCACCTCGCCGTCGATGCCGGTGCGCTCGAGGAAGCCCTGCGCCTTCTCGATGCAGACCGCGAGGGTCTCGGCCTCGTTGAGACAGGGCATGAGGATGGTGAGTTCGATGGTGTCGGTGTCGGCCGCGTCGTTCACGCGCGTGGTTCCTCTCGGTCGTCGGTGGTGTCGCCGCCCGTCGAGGGCGGCGTCCCGTCGAGAACCGCGAGGATCCTCTTCACCGTCTGCTTGATGGTGCGCGTACGAACCGCGTCGTCGTACCAGGCTCGTGTGCGCGTGCGGAGCGCGGCGCCTCCCGTGACCGCGGCGACGATCGCCGCAGAAAGGTCTTCCGGCGAGACCGACGCGGCGACGAACCCGTTGACACCCGGGGTGACGAGCTCCGTCGATGCGTTGCCTTCGTCCGCGACGAGGACGACCGGGGTGCCGTATCCGGATGCCTCCACGACGACGAGCCCGTAGCCCTCTCGCTTCGAGGGGTTCACCAGGCACGAGGCCTGCCCGAGGAGATCCTCGAGGGCTTCTTGAGCGACGAACCCCGGCATCCTGATCCAGTTCTTCCCCCCCGCGGATGACTCGATGCGGGGGGTGCTCGGCCCGTCGCCGAGGATGACCAACTCCAGATCCGGGATGACCTGACGGGCGAGCTCGATGGCCGCGGGAAGGCTCTCGACACGCTTGTCGGGGATGTGCCGGCCCGCGTAGAGCACGAACGGCGGCTGGGACGCCTCCGTCACGGGTTCGGGCGCGCGGACGTCGTCGATCAGGCCGGGGCTCACCAGGGGATCGCCTCGGAATCCCTCCGCCATCACTCGTCGCGCGCTCAACTGCGAGTGCACCGTTGCGACCGGCGTCAGTGCGATGGCAGCTCGTTGCATCGCCCAGGCGATGGTCCCGGTGACCGCTCCCGCGTACTCGAGCCACTGGCGACGGCGCCAGACCTCGAGGTAGTCCACGACGATGCGCGTGCCCGAGCCGAGGAGCGCGGCGCGGGCCGCGAAGACATTGAGGACCGGCAGCCCGCTCACGATGAGGGCGTCGTAGCTCCGGCGCCGCCGCAGGAGGGTGCGGAAGAGGCCGAAGGCGTAGGTCGCGGCAGCGCCGCTGCGGCGTACGCCGGCCGCGTCGTACAGGCGGAGGGGGCCTGTGACGGCGACGACGCCGAAACTCTCACGTGCCGGCTCGGGCCCCTGCCACTGTCGCGAGGTGAGGTAGTCGACGCGGCATCCTGCGACCGCCAGCTCTTCGGCGAAGGCCCGGTACTGCCGCTCGCCGCCCCCGGTCGTGTAGGGGAACAGGCAGTCGTACGCGATGGCGATCGACTCGACCCTCCGCCGGTTCAGCATCCGTCGATCCGGAACAGCTTCGCGTCGCCCTGCGAGTCGATCAGGACGAGATGCGTGGTCGCGTCCAGCCCCTGGACGCCGTCATAGGTCTTCGCGGCGACGGCATCGTCGAAGACGTCCCGGCCGGCGAAGTCGAGCACGTGGGTGACCCCTACACGACCCACGGCTCGGCAGACGGCCGGATCGGTGTCGATGTCGCGCAGATGACCGTCGAGGAACTTCTCGTCCGCCGACGGCGACCCGAAGATGTGCAGTTCGGTCACATCGCGGTCGGTCAGAGCGTACGCGAGGGACGCGCCGGTGCGCGGGCTTCCGATGAGAAGCGCGTCGGCCGGCACCTCCTCGTCGAGCCGGCTGAGCAGAGCTCGCTCGTCGGGGGAGAGGAGAAGCGCGTCCGGAACGGCGGCATAGGCCTCCCGCACCTGATAGAGCGCGTCACGGACGTTCGCACCGAACCCCACGGTGAACAGGATGGCGATCCCGACCCCTGCGACGACGACTCGGATGGTGCGCCGGCGAAGCGCCTGCGGAAGCGGGAGGGCCCGCGCCGCGTCGGTGACGGCCACGACGCCGAGAGTCGCCACCGGGATCGCGGCGATCGGCAGAAGCGCTGCAAGGCGATTGGAGTCGCTGTACCAGGGATTGGTGAGCCAGATCCGCACCCAGGAGTCGATGGGGAAGCCGGAGACGAGGACGAACAGGGTGATCGCCACGAGGAACGGAGCGACGATCGGGATCCGCCGCGGGGCCCGGACGACGGCGAGGAGGCCCACAGCCAGCAGGAGCACCGTGATGACGGTGGGTGTGTAGTCGCGCGGCGAGGCGAGCACCGCCTCGCCGAACGCCTGCGCGGAG